>JAZLHT010000240.1:0-44502 GCA_045616965.1 Candidatus Enterocola sp. | reverse complement strand
TCTATGTCATCGGCACGGAGAGCGATTGTCATATCCTCAAGCAAATCATTGCAACGCACCTCAGACTCATTTGTCAGCACTGGAATGAAAGAGTTCAGGAATCCGAACTTAACCTCTCTGTTTGGGAAGCCGAGGGTGTATTTCTGGAAATCATCCTCATATTTCTTTATTGTAAGGTAACCTGCCTGATACAGTACAGGCAACGGAGAGTGCGCCACCTCCGGCGATACATTGAAACTCTCCTCCTTTACCCGCTGACCGTCAACGCTTGTAAGCCCTGTCTTGAATATCTTCAACTGCTCAAACAGGAACGTAGGCGTGCCTGAACTGAACCAGTACTGACCTATGCTTTTTGCACTGAAGGCGTTTATAAGACTGAATGGGTTGAATACATCTGTCATAACATTCTTCTTTCCCTCAGAGAAGTGATATCCGTCATAGTTTTCCGTAAGCTTTGCTACCGCATCGTCAAAACTGATTTCCATATCATCTGCAAGTGCTTGAATATCAAGCTGGCATTGTGTCATCAGTTCATCTTTTGTTATGCCGCACAGTCCGTCATACTCAGGCAGCATGCTTATGTTTGTCAGGTTGTTTATCTCAGAGAATATGCTCAGCTGTGAGAACTTGGTTATGCCAGTTATAAAACCGAAACGCAGCATTGCGTCACATATCTTTATAGGTCCGTAGAAGTTGCGGAGCATATCCCTTAATTCCTCAAACACAGGCTTGTTGTGCATAACTTTAAGCAGTGCGGAGTCATACTCGTCTATGAGCAATACCACCTTTTTGCCTGTCTGTGCATACGCACGTTTTATAACTCCTTCAAATCTTTTACCTAATGTTCGCTGCTTTTCCTCTCCACCGTAAACTTTCTCATATTCACAAAGCATAGCATCAATTGAGTCTTTAACCTCTCTTGGATCCATTGACTTTATAGAGCTCATATCAAACCTAAGCACCGGGTATTTCACCCAATCCTTTTCAAGAGCATCTGCCTTTAAGCCTGCAAACAACTCCTTTCTGCCCTCAAAATAGCACTGCAATGTATCCACAAGCAGGGATTTCCCAAACCTGCGGGGACGGCTAAGGAACACATACCTATACTTGCTGGCTATGTTATGTACATAACCTGTCTTATCCACATAAAAGTAACCACCTTCAACAATATCCTTGAAAGTGTAAATTCCTAACGGGTAGTTCTTAACCTTTGCCTCCATAACTCAAAACATCTATGCTTGATGACGACAAAGTTACAAAAAGCAAGTGAAGATGCAAAAAAAACTCCGTTTTTTTTGCATCTTCCGAGCGTCAGTTATCTCGCCTGTGGTGATTCTTGGCTGCTGTCTGTTTATTTGATTGCTTCTTTATATAAATTTTATAAAGTTTCCCACCAATCTTGTCTTTCTTAAACTGACGACTATGCATTATTGGAGCAGATGTCACACTTATTGCTTTAACTCCAAATTGAAACATCTCTATTTGCTCATGCGTTATTGGGAACGCCGCAATTGAATAACTGAATTTATCAGCAATTGAGTCTCCCTTAATCCCCTCTCCAATCGCTCCTCCAATGGCTCCAAACAAGGCACCACCGATCATAG
Source organism: Candidatus Enterocola sp. (assembly GCA_045616965.1). Taxonomy (GTDB): domain Bacteria; phylum Bacteroidota; class Bacteroidia; order Bacteroidales; family Paludibacteraceae; genus Enterocola. Next base: position 42,898 of record JAZLHT010000240.1, on the reverse strand, counting down.
CCGACTCTACTACGTCTATTTCCTCTTCAGTATATATGCGACTGTTTTTTTCTAACGCCACTCAACAATAAAGTATCTCCATCAAAGAACTCAAACCTTATTTTAGGATCTTCTGTTATTCCAAAACTATATGACTTCATTAAAACCACTAAAGAATCCTGCTCAACACCGCTTGTAATACTATACCTCACCATATAACCTTCAGCCAACGATTTAGAAAAAAAATTATTATACCCAACACTACTTTTAGCAAAAATATACTGCGATATAAACAATATCAGAGTAAAAAATATATATTTCTTCATAAAAATAATTTTTATTTCACTAATTCCTTAATTCCAATCATTACTAATAACGTTTTAACAGATTTATTATTGTATCTCACACAAATGTTTTTCCGTTTCTTCACTTTGTAAATGACAACTAAAGCAAGAAACAATACCAATACAGCCAATGCAAAATAAAAGTTAGCGATTTATTTCAGAAAATCATCAAAATAGACTGAGTAGCACTGTACATCACTGCCTAATGGCTCCGTGGGGCAGAATGATTTGACAATTACACGATTGTTGTCTCTGTCAAGAACCATCACAAATCCATAATATTTATCCTCTTCAACCGGGAATGTGGCAGTCTGTACAATCTCCTGTGTCCTTATATTGTATAGAACCAGATTGTTCTTTGGCTCAAGAGTCAGAATCAAGATGCAGTCAGGCACTGGACATACAGAAAACTTGTACATTGATGGTAATAGTTTCACAACCTCTGAAAAACAATTTAATTCCTCCCCCTTTTCTATATCATAATATAATCGCAAAAACCAAATGTTATAATTTTCACAAACCAAATGTGAAAAAATTTAATAACAAAGAATAATTTTATATGCAAATCGTGAAGGCATTACGATACACTATTACTTATTCTTTATTTTTATTGCCAGTTAAACATCAGTGTTGGTGATGATGTTGAACCAGTATATGTTATTATCAATTTACCATTGTTAGTGTTTGGTCTGATGATATTAAAACACCACTGCGAATATTGAGAACCGTTATTATCTGTTGTCTTAATTTCTATTTTGTAGGTTGCTATACCACCTAAAATAGCAAAATTGTGGTCATCTATCCGTGATTTGTAGCAATCATCATAGTCGCTATCACTTGAATTATTGCGTATATGTATTATTTCTATTTTTCTAAAGGCTGTAGATAAGGCAGAGCCGTCAAGCATAAAGGACATGCCACTATTTCCATCTCCACTATTTGTGGAACTGATTACATTATTTGAATCTATAGTAATTCCTGTACCAGCAGTGAGTTTTGGTTGATAATTTGTTATTTCAGTTATGTTATATCCATTTGAATCTCCTTTTATATAAATATGTTTATGTATAGAATTATCAGTACCCAAACAAAAATCAAAATCTATACTGCCATAACCAGCTCTTTGCGGTGTTATTTTTATAATATTTCCTTCATATAAATAATTTGCATATCCAGATATATCCCTAATACGTAATTTACATTCTACTTTCCAATTGTTACTAATCCAATTATAAAGTGTATTAAAATCTGTGTCACAACTATTTAATGTTATAACACCATCTGAATCTTTTTGAGCATTAAAAGTTATAGTATGACACAATGTATCATATACACATTTCGCACTTGGATATTGATTATCCGTATTATTAGAAGACAATGTTGTGACCTTATTATCACTATCTTCCTTATTAACTAATGATTCTTCAATAGATGCTAATGCTTCCTGTAACTGATGCGAATCTATTGGCGAGAAAAGTTGATAAGCGGAAGTGCCATATTTTCTATATATTTTCACATCGTCGCAGTAAATATATCTGAAGCGGGTATCTGGCGAACCTAGGTCATATTGGCTGCCTATCGATGGGTCGATACCGCCACACACAATAATATCGACGCTTGCATTAGCTTTTCCAATATATATCATTTTTCTACTGCTATTCACTAAACTCAACAATTCCAAAACTTCTGTTCTGGACTTATTCAAATATACATCTATTATATTCTGAAACAAACCTCCTTCACTTGCAACTTTTATCACCGCATCTGCAGGTATCATAATGTTGGTATTCGTACTAATCGTGAGTGGTCCTGTAAGGCTATCTCCCACTTTAGAAACTTTCCCGTCAAGACCACCTAAGGCTTGATTCGCATTGCTCAACGCTGTGTTGGCTGTTCCCTGCACTGTGTTCAAATCTTCCTGATTAGCCTTATCGTTTAATGTGTTTGCAAGGTTGGTGTTGTCCGTAGGGTTGCCCGCAAGGCTGGCGAATGATATTTCGGGCATATCCGCAGAAAGCAAAGTCCACACGCTTCCGTCATAATAGTACGTGTCATTGACCTTTACGTTGCCTGTCTCCAGTGCCGTTGAAGGTGTGCTTTCGGAATACGTCTCGCCATCTGGCTTGTAGTTCTCATCTCCGATTATTCCCACGATGAAATAGTCTCCCGTCTTGTAAGTATAGGGGGCAACGGTCGGGGTTGTCGTTGCAAGTCCTGCGGTACAGTCCCACACGCTTAAATATCTGCCCCTTGCCTTTAAGTTATTTATCTGCTCTTGCAGATTGGCGCCCATATTGGCTGACAACGGATTTGTCGCCGATTGCGTGCTTGTGTTGTCTATCACAGCGGGCAATGTTATATGTGCCACTTTCCCCTCATCTACAACACTTGTGTCGTTTACCTCAACATCTATAATGCTGTCCGACAATTTCTGTTTTTCCTCGTCTGTAAAGTCGTTTGCGGAAAGTCCTTTGCCCTCAACCTTATCCACTTTTCCCTCAAGCCCCGCAAGCACCGTGTCTGCCTTTTGGTCTGCGGTGTCAGCAATAGCTTCTATCGCCGTAAGTGCCTCCTGCAGGTCTGTTTGGTCGTGCAAATCTCCCTCTATACTGCCCCAAACAGGCTTGTTTGCCACTATTGCTGAATTTATTTTGCTGCTGCTCCACGTCTTCTCCGTGGTAGTAGTAGTGTCGTCAATCTCGCAATAGTGCGGGTCAAGTTCAAATCTAAACTCTGTATCACCCTCTTGCGTATGGATATAAAGCACCATATTCAGCATATCATATACAGATGTGTGGCAGGTTATCCAAGCACCGCCATTGCGACCCTCTGCGTATCTCGCTCTGCCCTCTGTGATAACAGGCATAAACTTCTCATCGGTGGAGTGTATTGTAATATCTCCAAAGGTCTCTGTAACACCTGTAAACTCCGTTTTCCAATACAAAGAATTTTCGTTAGTGTATGCGTTTGAGTATTTCAAATGATTATGCATAAAATCTCTAACACTAATTCCATTTGCAAGCAATGTACATATTAGGTCATAACGTTCAAGCCCCATACCATGGTCTTCTATTGAACTCCAATCAAGCGTTCCATCCTGATTGTACTCTACATTAAGCAGATGGAAATTTGTCATTACAGGCTTGTCGCTAATATCAATAACAATCCCTATATTGTCAACATACTCAAGTACGTATGTTCCAGTATAGTCAGCACACATAAAGTGAACTTCTTGACCAGCATTGGCAAACACATCAAAATTATTTCTAATATCCTCAAGTGCTGTGCGTGCTGTTGAATGATAATCCAAAACGTATTTTACCACCATACTCAAAGGCATACGTTCTTTGCCTCTATACTGATTTGTTGTACCCATATCTGAAGGCACAACATTAACGCTACATATCAGACCTTTCTCATTAATACCATCCACTATTTTAAATGGAAGTAGTTTGAATTTTTCTGCATCATATCCATTAAGCATATCCGCATCAGTAATTCCTGTTACTGATGCAACACCAATGCTTGCATATCTGCCTTTTGCGCTATTTGTTTTAATAACAAAATCCACTTGGTTGTCATAGTACCAATCCAAGTTCCTACCATACAAATTGCCATTGCGTACAGAAGAACAACCTCCTATGATATGCGGATTCAGTTCATTTGTGAAATGTTGTTTGGCATAATCATAATCAATATTGTTATGGTCATACCGTATTTCCCATAAAAAAGCATCAATTTTTGACAGAGTTAAAAACGGAAAACTCTTTTCCTTTATTATTGCCTCCACATCATTTGCAGTAGTCTTTTCTGCAAGAGACTCATCTAAGTTGTTAATATCACTTGTCTGTAGTGTTTCACTTTTGTGCCGATAACTGTCAAACACAGCGGCAAACTGAGCGGCTGTGGGTTTCATTCCACGCTGGAACCATGATTTTATTGTCTGAATGTCTATCATAATTTAAATGGTGTTTAAATGACTTTTATAAGTTTATATAATGCATAAAACGGTGGCCTGTTTTCATGGCCTTGCGAAGCATTTTGAGATGCATTTTCGTTTATGGATAATTTAATCTCTTGTAGTTTTGTTCCCGAACTCCCAGTGCCATGGGTTCGGTTTTTATCATTGACCTGAAGCACTCTTCCATCTTGGTTACCATAATTGATATCATGACTGTGTTTTGGCAATCCCGATTGGTCAGCGGTAAGGGTAACAGATTGAGCTCCACCTGTATTTTGGAAATCATAGATGCCCGCCATCCCTGAATTATATCCTGCCCCTACAATAAATCTTCCTGACAAATTTGGAATTTCCATATCTCCCACCTGGGAAAATCTAATGAAACTCACATTTGGTCCATAGTTGTAATCTACATTAATGGTTGCGTTGGGATATCGTGCAGACCACTTTGCTTTTTCTGTCAAAATTGCTTGTGGTATTGCTCCTTGTCCTTGCCACACACCGCCAGAGGTTTTGAAGAACCCACCACATGGCACCCATCCGTATGGAATGTTCTCAAAGGATGCTTGCCCATACCAATCTATTACTGTTCCTTTTGGAGAATGATGCCTTTTAGCTTCTGCCAAATCATCCATTATTTCTTTAATGCTTTTTATTTCAGTAAAGGCGGCTCTTGGTATACCTTCAACACTTGCATATACAGCATAATGCTTAACTCTTGCTCCCTCTATTATTGTGTCATTAAAAGAAATATCCTCTGACACTTCCTTGCGACTTATACTTTGTAATCTACTGCCTTTCAGCGGCATTATTTCTCCATTGAATATTACTAATCCATCTGTAGTTGCCGTACTATCTTGTATTATGATGTTTTGCCCCACCAAACTGCTCAGTCCGTAAAGCAGTTTTATTTGCTCCTGCATAAAGTCAAGCGTGTCTGTTGACAGAGGAAATTTGTTATATCCGTTGTCCTTAAATTTTTGTGTGTTCATATCAGTAACTTATATTAAATGTTCTTGAAGCCAATCTGTATTTATTCACAATTGATGTTATTCTTGCCTTGTTGTAATCATTCCAATCCACTGATTTTGGTGTTATTACAGTAAAAGATACCGTAGGTTTCTTAATTAATTCCTCATCCCACAAAATCAAATATGATTCATCTTCCACAATGGTGTGCATGTTCTTAAAATCCTCAATCTCATCGTATGCAGTCAGCCAATTACCCTTGGCGTTTATATCCTCTATCTCAAAGCCGGCACTGTAATCAGTGATTTGAAACTCTTTGTTAAGAGCGTCCTTTATATAGCATATCTGGCTTGTATGTTCCAAATCATACAACCTTTTATCTCTTGCCGTATGATGCCTGTCGTGCATCTCTTGCAGCGGATGTATGACAGTGCGTAGCAAGGCTATCATCAGTGGCTGCCTTAGAAATGTTGGCAACAACAGTACGGCAAGTTTGGTATAATCAATTTTCATACGCTATATATGTTATATTTAAAGATGCCCTTTCTCCTTTAAAATATCCCGATACAGGCTGGCAGAAAGCATTAACCTCTTCCTTTTGGTCTGCAACCTCTCCATGATATACCGCTCCAAGTTCAACCATCTCAATGCCATCCACACGCTGTAATGCATCAACCATCTCGTTCTTTCTGAACTCACCATTGAAAGGAAGATTCTCAATATAATTTTTAATGGCATTTTCAGCCACTTTTGTACCATCTGCCTTACTCTGCCCATTACTGTCTATCAGTAGTGGATTATAGTAGATATCAGCAGTCACCTCCAAATAGTCACCTTCTTGAGACAACACATCTATACGCACTCCTGCATCTTTTATCTCATGCATATAAGCCTCAAATGCCTCTTTCTCTTCTGCTGTCAATGGTTCAGGTCCTGTTTTGGCAATCTTTAAATAAAGTGTGGCATTTTCTTTTCCCTCTGTACAAGCGGCAAAAGTCACCGGCATAACAACACTCTCATCATCATCAGCCATTGCATATTTGTCAGTACCATCTATCAACGATTCACCGTAATGGAATGCCTTTGCCTTTTCTACATACCAGCGTAATGAATGCGGTTTCATTTTTGCTATGTACTCATCCACTTCCGCCTTATGCGTATCAAACAGTTTTTCAAGTGTCCAAATGGCGGAAGAAACTATGTAAAGCAGAATATTCTCAATGCTGACTTTGCTGAATTTGTCCGCAAATTTATCTCCCTGCTCAAAACCGTACTTGGACTGAAGCGTGCTATCTGACATAAATGCTTCAGCCATTTCATTCTTAATTTCATCTATTGTCCTTGCCATATCTATTGTACTTCAAAATCGTATTCAATTCTCCAGAACTCTATTCCCTCACCTTCACCCAATATGTCATATATCTCTGCCGTTGTTATTGAGGTTGCAGGCTTAATGTTGTTTGCCTCGTAATACTGTTTGTTATCCTTGTCCACCGGTGCGGTAATGTCAAGTTGCTGTCCGTTAATCAGGTCATCAGTCAAGCTTACTCCGTTGAGTGAGGCAATATCGTATGCCGCCTCCATAGCACCACAATATTGCAATGCCACATCAAACAATCCCTGTCTTGATGTTACCGTTATCATCTTGTGTAACGCTTTATTATCAATGCCACGGCGATTCCCACTATGGCAACTATTCCTACAATCAGTGCAATCACCCAAGCCGGTGTACTGGTCTTCTCTTCCGTGTCAACCTCCTCACTGCTCTTATCTCTCACGCTCTCTTTGCTTTTGCCGTCATCTTTCTCTACACTTGAGGCACTCTGCTTTGTGCTATTTTCCGTTGTTACATTCTTTCCTGTACGGTGCTTTTTCTCAGTCTTACGCTCTTCCACTGATTTCACATACTGTTTTCCTGTGCTGTCAGGCTCACTATAGGTTGTCAATGTTGTTGTGATGGTGATGTCCTCATTCTCAACGCTAAGGTCAATTGACTTGTTGTCGGATACAGCGGACTCATCATATTCCCTAACCGAAGACAATTCACTCTCCTCAACAGAGAGAATGTCATTGTTTGTCGTCCTCTGAGTTTTTACCGTTTTGCAACTCAATGCGAACAGGACAGTTAGCAGCGTGAGGGCAATCCTGAATCCTGTCAATAGCCTTGTTGAGCATCTTAATGTCTTTACGTAATCCATTTACCTCTTTTTTTAATGGTTCCACAATATATTCGTTAAAACTGTCAAGCAGTTTCTTGCTGTTGTCAAGTTCCATACTCTTTACAGCCTCTTCCGCTTTCTTCTTTGTAGATTTAAGCGTTACAAGAGTGACTATCAACGCACCGCCGAGTAGAGCCTCTATAACACTTCTGATAATTGTCTCTAACATAAGCCAACATCCTCCTTCCACTTTTTAACATTAAATGACGGACACGCCTTTGCGGCATATTCATTATGTCCGTGAATTGAAACACCAGGATAGCGTGTCATCAGTTCCTTAACAAGCTTAACCAGCGTGGCTTTCTGTGCAGCGGTCCTGGTGTCCTTTGCCTCCGTCCTATCCTTGTTCATACCTCCAATGTAGCATATCCCTATGCTGTTTTGATTGTGTCCTGTGCAATGGGCACCTATCACGTCTTCAGATCTGCCTTTATGAATATTGCCGGCAATATCTATTACATAGTGGTACCCAATGTCATTAAAGCCACGCTCCTTGTGCCACGAGCGTATCATATCCACACTTACATCACGCCCTTCAGGTGTGGCACTGCAATGAATTATTATCTCATTAATCTTTCTCATATCATTGATATTCTGCGTCAATATGTATTGATGTTTCTGTAACTTTCACACTGTTCACCCTCTGACCGTCCTCAACAAGAGCGTCAATAATGGCACGTCTCCATAGAGACAGGTTATTGTCCTTTGCCATATCGTTTATACCGACACCAACTGTAGGGTACTCCTTGAAATCCCCCTTTTGAGCAATCAGAATGAAAGCCTGGTTCTGTGGTGTGGTCTCTCCAAGACAAATGCCCTGCGTTATCTTTCCACCCTCAGTCCTGATGTCAAGAAGAAAATCATAGCCTGTGCCGTCATAGTTCCGTGTAAACTGCAACCCAGTCATATCCTAATGCTTTATCTTAGTGTCTTCGTAATCGTTTTTGTTAAACACGCTTGCCTGTGATGCCACGCTTGCCGCTGTTCCCGTAACAGGTATTTCTCCCGCTGTTCCTGTAATGGTGTGCGTATGAGTGTTGAATGTATTTACAAGAGCATTCAATTTATTTGTCAGTTCCTCAATCTTCACCAATCCGCCTAAATTTCCTCCGTTAATACTCACACCGTTCTTATCAATATCAATGGTGGTGTTCCCTGTCTTTATCTCAATTTTCTCAACCTCAGAACAAGACACTACAACCAAATCTCTCATCTTGCCGCCACTCATATCATATACAAGCACGTAACTGCCTGTCTTTGGTGTCAGAAGCACCTTATCCTCGTTATTGTTGATAACGGCACGCAACCTTACATCCTTCAGTTGCAAAGAATCTATCTGTACTGTGCAGGTATATCCGCTGCAACTGACAACATTTGCTATCTTGAGACCGGGAAGAATAGTTCCACCCATCTCCTTTATAGCGTCTTTTATTTTGGAGTATATGTCCATTCCTAAACTTTTTCCTATATTTGTGGTCTAACCTGTAACCAAACGGATTAAACCTATGAAACGCCTTTTACTCTCAATCTTGCTTCTTTCGTTATCGGTTTTTTCTTTTGCTCAATATGAGAATAATCCTGTATGCGGATGTAAGATAACCAAAGACTATGGTACCGTTTCTGTAACATACTTTCTTACCTGTTCCGTTCACTATGCCAAAGAAGGAGAGTTCGCTGATTTAAAAATATATGTTGTCAAGGATGGCGGTTATGCCAATATGACAATTAAATTTGTTGATTTCAAACCGCGCTTTTGCGGTGAGTGGCGTTTGACAGAAGATAAGGGTTATGCCATTAAATTTGTTGATTCTCCTGAAAAAGCCAACTTTACCGTAAAATTTGGTGAGCCTGCCGAGGTTTACGGGTTTCACGGAGAACCACACTAAACCTTTCTGCCAAGTGTCACTTTCCTTACTCCTCCGCTTGATGAGAAACTCACCTCTGTTGCTATAACATAATATGTTCCCGTTTTTTGAGGATACTCACCGTCTCTAACAGTTACCTTATAAGCAGGTTCAACAAACGGAACCAGCCAACCTGTAAGGCTTCCCTCATATCCGTCATAGCACCATAGACTATACTCACTCTCCGCAGCCTTTCTTGCACTTGCCTCATCATTAACAGATAGTGTTCTCTGTATTTTAGTCCCACTCTTACTGCCTACACTTGCTATTTTTTTTGTACCATCAGGTGCAAAATATGTAATTTCAACTGTCGTGTTTTTGTCCGCTGCCTTGATATATTTCAATTCACTCTTCTCCACATTTACCGCAAAATCATATATAACAGGAACAGCATTGGTAATTTGGCTGTATGGTGCGTGTATGTGCAGCACGCTACCGTCAAAGTATATATTCGCCCTTGTCTCTTCCTGGACCTGTTTAAGAACATCTATTGCATTTGCCTTGTAGAATGTGAATTTCTCATAATTGAACTCATAGTCGCACATCACCGTATATGTATTGCCTGTCGCCGCATTTACTGCCGTACATACTTTTTGCAACACTGTCTTGAGGCTAACATTTGCAAGTTGTATGTCATCAAGAGGCTGACGCCACATATACAGAGCATCCTCACATTCAAGTGTTATGCTGCCGTCATCAGTTTGAATGCTTTTTAAATACCCTTTGAACTCCGTTTTAAGGTCTCCGTCATAACCCAACTTAACTTCAACTTCATCACCCACAAAAATCTTGTCCTCAATGTTTATCCCTGCGTTTATGTATGTACCTGGCAGAACAATAACGGCAGTGTCTGAGAGTGTCTCAACACTCTTGTTAATCTTGACACTGTCAATCATTGCCAGCCGCCAAGCACCAACCGTTATGTTATGTTCCATCGCAAGCATATTACTTCGCTATTAACAGTTTGTTTTTGTCAAAGTCATCACTTACCGCCTTTATGGTGTACCTTTGATTCTCAGAGCCGGCAGTGAACGGGAAATCGTATGATTCAATGCTTATTTTTGTTATGTCGTATGCCGTGAATATAAGCGAAGATACAAGTATTGATTTCCTGCCCTCACAATAGGCTTTCAACTTACGAATCTGCGTCTCCACATAATCCTCCCAATCCTCACCAATGAGAAAGCCTGAAATGGTAATCTGATAGTCTGCCTGGCACCACAACTCCTTAACGCTTCCACGACGCTTAATATCTGAACTGGCAACCTTCATTACATTGCGTTTAACAATTTCATTCCTGCCATTAATTGACACAACAGGCTCAAACGGCAATTGCCACCACGCACTCTCATCTTCCCAACGCATAGAGACTGACCAGCAAGATTCATTCTTATTTATGCCGTTATTCTGACCTACCTTGTTTTTCTTAGCATCAGCAATGGGTACAGGATGATTAAGAATATATGGAGGTATTCTTAAAGGTGTTGCTATGTGTATATTAGTTCCTGGCATATCAAATACTGTTTTGAGCCATACCAAGCACTCTATAGAGGCACTCGGCAAAGTTTTTCTCTATTGATGCCTTATTATCTTCTGTTGAGCCGTTGAATATGACTTGCTTTATCATATCCTCAATCTTAATAGTTATGCTTGTGTTACGTGTTCCGCCTGTAGCCACCGCACTTGTGCTTTGTGAGGCACTTGGCATAGCACTCTGCGATGCTTCAGAAGCCATACCTCCGTTTGCGGCCGCTACAAGTTGGTCTTGCACTCCTGCCTTGGCAACGTTACCAGCACCAATCTTGTCCTTTGCCGATGAGGACTGCCAACTCATACCACTGAATCCTTTAGCAAGTGATTCCTTAGCCTTGACGGCATTGTCCATCACAGCCTTGGCTCCGTCTGTTATTGCTTTCTGTCTTGCCTCAACGTCAGCGTTAATTGACGCTATCGCCTTTTGGTTCTCCGCACTGTCTCCAATTCCACAAGCCTCTTTGAACTTGTACCAGCCAAGTTTGATTTTATCAAGACCGATGAGGAATCCGTTAATGTATGTGTTGAAATATAGTTTGATGGCATCAACAAATGCGTAGAAACTGTATTTCATAAAGCCCATAACACCTTCCCACAACGTACTCCATCCTGTAAGATGTTTACATACATATACAATGGCACCAACAAGAAGTGCTATGCCAGCTATTATTAGTCCTATTGGATTTGCGTGCATAACTGCGTTGAGTACTGATTGAGCACCAGCCCATAATGTTGTGGCGGTCTTGCAGATACCCTCCCACACTATAAGGGCGTGCAAGGCTATATTCTGAGCCTGAACAGCAACTGTAACGGCAGCGATAGCACCTGTGACCCCAATGAATATAGGGGCCACATCGGCTATTGAGTCTGCTATTGATGACCAGTTGTTTATTATTTCGCCAGCCCTACCTATTATAGCGGAGGCTATTTCCAAACAAGTATCAATGATTGGCTTGCTTTTGTTGAAGATATTTATCAATAGTTCATCAAACGAATCCTGCAATTGCCCAATCATTCCGGCTGTTGTTGTGCCAGCTTTCATAGCACCATCATAAAACAATCCGTTCTCATCCGTAGCCCACTTGAATGCCTGAGCGAGCATTTCAGCGGAGATTTGACCCTTGCTCATCTTGTCTTTCAGAGAAACAAGGCTCTCACCTGTACGCTCACTGATTGTCTGTAATGGATTAAAGCCAGCATTAATCAGTTGCATTAAATCCTGACCTTGAAGTTTGCCGGCACTTGTCGCTTGTGAGAAAGCAAGTGCTAAGGACTGCATTTTCTGTTTGTCACCCATAGCGATGTCACCAATCTGCTTGAGTGTCTCAAAAGACTTCTCTCCACTTAGTCCAAATGACATCATTGTCTTCTGTGCGTCAATCAGACCAGCCTTGTCATATACAGTCTGCTTTCCGTATTCGGATATTTTTGAGAACATTTCCTCTGCTGCTTCGGCATTGCCTTTGAACAGAGTTGTCATATTCATCTTCTGTAACTCGTTGGTGCTGCCAACCTCAACCACCTTTTCAATTGCACCAGAAACTTTGCCTATTGTATTTTGGACAGCTCCGAAGATGTTGTTTATCTTAAATGCAGCAGTATTGATACGCTCCATCAGAGACTCTGTCTTTGTGGCGTTCACATTGACTTTATTAAGAGCCTTGTCTATCTGGGCGATGCCTGTGTAGGCATTGCCGTTAAGATTGATGGTGAATTGTAGCGTATTACTTGCCATTGTGTTGTTTTTTCAAAAATATTTATTAACTTTGCGGTATGAAGGTTTTTCTAATTATAGTGCTTGTTTTGATTCTGCTACCTGTAGCATTCTTTATTTTCGCACTTATTGCCAATGTCTTTCTATTGGCAACTGGACGTATGACCAAGGAAGAATTATCGGTAAAAGTTAAGGCTTATAAGGAGCAAAAAAGAAATGAAAAGAAAAACAAGGCACATGGACTAACTTCTTTGGACTATTTGTCATATCCATCTCCGCTTAATAGCTGGGGGCTGTGGCATTAGCCTTTGCCTCCTCATTTCTAATCCATTCCAACTCTTTTAGCATCATTGCCCACTCCTGGTCAGTCAGGCTGTCGGGGTCAGTGACGTGCATATAGTATCGCAACTGAGCGTTCACCATACGCACAAAGTCACTTTTCTCCACCTCGGCAGCCGTTATAACTTTTCCAGTTCAGCCTCCTTAATCTGAATGAGTTCACCAATCTTTCCCGATACGGAAAGAAACAACTCATCGTTTGTTCTTATCTCCTCATCGCCGGCAAGCCAGCAGTTCTGAAGAATAACCTCATTGAACTTAAGAGGATTTTCCTTTGATGCCATTGAGGCAAATCCAAGCACCTTGCGGTCAGGTTTATGCAAAATGCAGCATTTGCCGTCAACTGTTATCTTGAACACATCTCCGTGTTTTGCCTTCCAGGAGGCTATCTGTTCGTCAGTCGCTTTAAACATAATTGTAAAATTTAAATTAGTTAATCACCTACACCATATTGAATGTCAAGGCATATAAACGGAAGCGTAACTTCCATACTCTTATCTCCCTGTTTCATCTCTTTAGGGCTCTCTGTGAACTGTATGCCATACAAGCGGTCAGTTGTCATGACAGCCTTGACATCAATTAGAGGATTTCCATAGCACACAACAGCATTAAGGCTTAGACCCATTATTGAAGACCTGCCTGTACTTGCTTTGGCAAGCAGTTGCAGAGTCTCAAGTTCACTCTGTGTAAGCGTTATTTCACCCTCATAACTGTAATTACCCTTCTGTATGCTTATAGGTTTGTTGCCTTTGCCGTACAGAACTTCCTTGTCCTGCTTCTCACTGTATTTGATACCTTTGAAGCCTATTACATCACGCCCGCCCATTATAAGGCTGGCATCTGCAAATTCATATTCACGTCCGTTGATAATCATGGTTTATTCCTCCTCTACTAAAAATCCGAGTTCAACATTAATATAGCTTGCATAGCCGTATGGCTTAACCTTTGCTGTGATGTCTATTCTTGAAGTGGAGATTATGTTCTGCTGCGGATTTACATAGCAGGTCACTCCCTTGTCAGAACTGTCATCAGGATCAGAACCAAGTTCTCCGTTTGCCGTCATCTCACCCGCTATGGCGGCTATAACCTCACTTTCTATGCTCTTGGCGTATGCCGGTTGAATAAACCCGGCATCTGTTACTGGGACATTGTCCTGTACATATTCCAACATAGTTTTATGGATGATACGATACGCCTTGTCAGCCGTACGTCTGCGTGCCAAATGGCGGTAGTCATCATCTGTTCCGGTGGCAAGTGTGTCATCAATAAAGAAGTAGCCTGATTTGCCTGTGTGCGTCCTGAATGTTATGTAACCCTTATTAAACAGGGTCTCAACATCCGCTTCAGACGGGTCTTCATCATCAATGTATATTTTAGCTACATTTAGAGCACCGTCCTTGACACGTGCAATGTTCTTCTCAACAGAACAAGCGGCGAATTTGCCAAGAAGCAATCCTATTGCCGCTCCCTCACTTTCTGATTCAGTGTCACCTATGAGAACACCCACACGATTGTATGAGAATGTGGTCAAATCCGGAAGATCTGTCTTGTTCTCCTTTGAATAACCACGTCCTGCTATAAAACCTACAATTGGGGCGTACAGATTGACAGTAGCCCATTCTGCAAGTTGCTGCATCTTTTGAGCCGCAAGAAGCACATCACTGTCAAGACCGTCTTCTATTGTAGCGTCATAACTGTCTGCCGGCTTATGAGCAATGCCGATGGCTCGTATTCGTCCGTTTGACACCTGTATTAGTTTGCGTGCGTATAAATTGGTCATGTCCGCAACATCCGACGGTTTCACTGTAGAGGCGACACCCATAATCCATAGTTCCGCACCCTCACCTGCAATATCGTAAAAATCGTTTACCTGCTTGCAAAGGAACGGGTTGTTTGTGGGTGTAATGCCAAGTGATGCAAGGCTTGAACGCTTATATATAACGTAACCTGTGCCAAGTGCGAAAGTGCTTCCGCCTGTACCGGTCACCGCAGATGCGGTGGCGACAAGACCTGCAACGCAGTCAGCCGATGGGGTCACTTCTTTGATAGACCCGTTGCTGAAATTTATGTTTACTCCTGGTAATGCCATAGTTTATCTTTTTATTGTTGTTATTGTTTTGTCTTTCAGCATCTCCGCTTGGGCGGCAGCTTCTTCTTTAGAGAAGAACGGCATACCGTCAGATGCAAAGAAGACCTGTTTCACACCCTTATGTTCAAGGAAAAGGGATTTTGCCTTTTCCTTGAATGTCAGAGGTGCTTGTTTTGATGGTTTGCCCATAGCCTATTACGCTTGTGAAGCCATTGCTTGACTTACGGTTACACTTTTAGTAACATCAGTACCCACAATGCCTATTACGACAGTTGCAGTACGTGGGTTCTCCCCTTCTGCATCGTAAGCGTACTCCTCGGCAGAGAATGTCACTTTCTTACCGTTTACGGCAAGTGTCAGCCAAGGAGCGTCTGTAGTTGCTGTAACGTCAGCACCATTGCTTGTGGCGTATGTGCGGTTTCTTGCTGTACCGGCTGCTACTATATCCACATTGCTGTCACCTGTAATGGTTGGTGCTGGAGCCTCTTCAACTGCACCTGATATAATTGCACCCATAGCCTCGTTCTTGAGAGGCAGACAGATGAAGTAGTGACGTACATTGTAACGCCACTCCTGGTTCTGTGTGTCAGGCTCATCAAGATATGCCTTGGTTTCACCGGTCGCCTTCATCATACGTGGAGCGTAGAACGCAACTGATGCGTTACGGTCTGTTGATGCGGCATCAGCACCAAAGTTCTTCTTGGTCTTGGTGGTTACATTATAAACAGGAGCATCTACGTACTCGTAAATCTCAAAACCGTACATATTTGCAATGGCACCGGTCTCAGTGTTATTGTAGCGATGAGCAAATGCCTTATCCTCTACAAGTAGGTCATTGACATGTTCAGGGCAAAGAACAAGAACACGTCCCTCTACAGGAACCTTCATTGCATCAAATTTCTCTTTCAGTGCTATGAGGTCATTCACTGTCATTCTCTTGCGAGAACCGTAATTATCACCGGTTGTAAGAATAACAGGAGTTTTGGCTGTGTGACTTTGAGGTGCAAGTGCGTGTATGGCACGTGCGTATTTCTTCTCATCCACGCTCTCACGATGGCGTTCAATCACACTGCCTATCTTATCGTAGGAAAGGCCTCTTGCCTCATCGTCAGTTACCTTGGTTGCTTTAGTCTGATACTTATCCAACCCTATGGCTTTGTCTGCATCGGCAAGACTCTCCACTCCAAGCGGATAACTGGTGTTATTTATTAATACGGTGGGGTCTCCTCCAAGGTCTGTAAAATGGATTGTGTTATTCTTTGCAACCTGTGCGTCAAAAGAACGGATTTTGTTCAACCAACCTAATGACTTTAGACTGTTACGGAAAGCCTTGATGGTCTCACCTGTCCAAATCTCCGCATACACACCAGCACGCAACACACCGTTCAACCCGAACAGTGGGGAAACAAGTGCCATACCGTTAAGAACGGCTGCTCCAATGAAAGGGCTTGCACCCACACATGCGGCAAGAGTGCCGCCTACAAAACAATTGGCAATTATTGCCAACATACATAAAATAATCTTTTTCATGTCCTTTATTTTTTAATGTTAAACTTGTGTTATTTCTCTCTTGCTTCAATGCCATACTCAGCCTTGTACAGACGTGCGTATGTATTAAAATCATTTTCACGCAATGCGGCAATCTGATCCGCCGGAACCTCTGATAGTGTCTTGTACTCACCTGTTTTGTCCTGGTTCTGTTGATTGATGACTGATGAAGGACCTTGTGCCGTTCCCATAAGGGCAAATGTCTCCTTTAGTTGGGCAAGACCTATTTTTCCGCCCATCTCAACAAACATCTGTTTTTTGTCTGCTGTGATTTTGCGTAAACTTACGGCATTGTTCACTTCAGCCTCAATGGCTGCCTGCATTTGGTTGTCTCTCTCTTTTTTTAGATTAACGGCTTCGTTTGCCTCACTTTGCAATGATGTAATCTTAGCCAAAATCTCCTGTTCGGTTGCGCTCTCAGGCAAACCGAGTTTCAAAGCAATCTGTTTCATTTGAATGTTTTTTGAATTGTTATTAATAAGGTTTAGAATCTCCATCTGTTCAATGTTCCCTTGTGACAGACAAATCATATTGCCGTCTTTGCTCAACGCCAAGGCATCGTCATTGGCACCTATGTCAACTATTGACACCTCCACAAGTTTTGACTTGCTTACTGTCTCAAATCTTTGTCCCGGCAAAAGTTTTTCAGGTTTATTGGTCTTTTCTATGACTTCCAATCCTGCTGATGCCATCTTTATTATTCCGGCATCCCATTTTGCCTTTATCTGTTTTGCAAACTCGTCTTTCTCGTCAAAAACAGGTGTGCCTACAAGATTGTCCCCCTCAATATGGATGTCTTCCATTCTCCCAAGAGGCAGAACCTGGTTCTTGTCTCCATACGCAGGACGCTGGTGCATCCAAAGCAGAATAGGGTTGCGTTTGTATTGACTGATGTCTATACCTTCAGTCAAAACCCTAAAGCCATAACTGTTTAACGATGAGTTGCTGATAATTACTTTTCCCATAAGCGTAATGTTCTGATGTTTGTTTTTTCGTTTGTCAAGTGCAAATGTAGGTATGTAAAAAGGCATATCCAAAAAAGTGTCCAACCCTTGGACGGAATAGTCCAACAGATGGACAGATAATTGCAAGCCCCATTTCAAGGGCTTATTTTTGTGGAACAAAAACGCAGATTTTATGGCAAGAAAAACAAAAACATTAGAGCAGTCTCAGAAAAAGGAATTGGCACATATTTACTATATGCAGGGCAATACACAACAGGAGATTGCAGACAAAGTGGGGGTGTCAAGGAACACCGTAAGCACTTGGGTTAAAGAAGAGAAATGGGGAGAGTTGAAAGCGGCCACAACCATCACACGCAAGGAGTTGGTGGCAAAGATGCTAAGTAAAATAAACGAGCGTCTTGATTCTGGAGATTGGACATCTGACGAAATGGTCAAGGCTACAGCCGCCATAGAGAAACTTGACAAACAGACCAGTGTAATAACAATAATAGAGGTGTTCTCCGCTTTTGACAATTGGCTCATTGCAAGAATGAAGCTGGATCCGGAACTGACACCGGAGATTGTCAAGATAATGAACAAGTATCAGGATTTATTTATTGGAGAACAGCTGGGCAAAACTACAATAGAGTTCAAGTAAATGTCTCAAAAGGTACAGAGCGATGCGTTAAAGCAATGGAAACTGCTGTGCGGAACCATTGCCTCAATGACTACCGTTGACACAGAAGAAACGGTGGCTGACAAATTACGCCGCATGGAAAGGGCAAGGCGTGACTACGCATTCTTTGTATCATACTATTTTCCTCACTATTGCACCAACCAGGAGACAGGAGAAACCATACCATCGGCAAAATTCCATATTCAAGCAGCAAACAAGATATATAACAACAAGAATTTGCGTGCTGTATTCCAATGGCCGAGAGGACACGCCAAATCCACTCACATGGATATAATGATTCCCATGTGGCTAAAGTGTCAGAAAAAACGGGAACTTAATGTTATGGTTCTTGTGGGTAAGAGTGAGGACTCTGCCAAGACCCTGCTTGGAGACTTACAAGCGGAACTACAGTACAACAAACGCTACATAAATGATTTTGGCAGACAATTCAATGCCGGCAACTGGCAGGAGGGGCAGTTTGTAACTGCTGATGATTGTGCGTTCTTTGCTCTTGGCAGGGGTCAGTCTCCCCGTGGTATAAGGTACCGCAGTAAAAGACCTGATTACATAGTCATAGATGACCTTGATGATGATGAATTGTGTCTGAATGACAGCCGTGTCCGCAAACTGACTGATTGGGTTAAAGAGGCTCTGTTTGGTGCGTTTGGTGCCATAGGGGGCAGATTCATTATGGTAGGTAATCTTATAAGCAAGATAAGCGTTCTGGCTAATATAATGAAGATAATAGGGGTTTTTGTATCTAAGGTGAATATAGTTGATGCTGAAGGCAAACCGTCATGGCCTGAATACTGGAAACCTGACAGGATAAACGCTATGCGTGAGTTTATGGGCTACAGGGGTTTTCAGAAGGAGTATATGAATAACCCTATTACGGATGGGGCTGTATTCCGGAACGATTGGATTAAATGGAAGAATCCGCTGCCTCTACGTGAGTACGCTGAACTTGTATTATACATAGACCCGTCTTTCAAACCCACAACTAAGAATGACTATAAGGCAGCCAAACTATGGGGCAAGACCAAAAGCGGTGAACTCCACCTTTTGGATGCATTCTGCCGCCAGACAACAGTAGTTGAACTGGTGCGTTGGCTGTATGACCTTTATGAGAGAATAAGGGACTTACAGGCTGTATGCCATTTCTATATGGAGGCGAATTTTATCCAGGACATAATATTAGACGAGTTTAGGCGTGAGGGTGTTAATCGTGGGTACCAACTTCCAATTTTACCCGATAAACGTAAAAAACCGGACAAATTCCAACGTGTTGAGGCAATAAGTCCGCTTTGGGAACGTGGATTTGTCTATTACAACGCCCATAAGAAGAATGACCCGGATATGATAGCCGGACTTGACCAGACTCTTGCATTTGAAAAGGGTATGTCAGGTCATGATGACGGACCGGATGCCGATGAGGGTGCAATATACATTCTTCAGAAACGTTCACGCATTGACTCTTTTGAGCCCAAAATAGGAACTTGCAAAAACTCAAAATACTTATGGTAACTATGAATTTCATTGATAAAGCGGATTTTAAGGCGGTGTGTGATGACAACACACTAAGTGTTATAGACCAACTGGATGATGATAACCTGGCACGTGGTGTAAACTATGCCATTGAGGAGGTTGGTTCTTACCTCAGAAGCAGGTTTGATGTAGCCAAGGCATTTAATAGGACAGGAGCGGAACGCAACAGCCAACTGGTTATGATAACATGTGACGTGGCACTCTATCATCTGATAGCGTGGTTGCCTAAACGCATCGGATTTGAGATAAGAGAAACAAGATATAACCATGCCATCGATTGGCTTAAAGATGTGCAGTCCGGCAAGTCAACTCCTGACCTACCTCTCCCTGTTGACCAGGATGGACATCAGGTAACAACGCCTATAAGATACGGCGGTATGGCAAAAAGCAAGTATGACTATTAAGAACCGAGATTATGAGGAATAACAGGACACTGGAATTTAAGAGGGCAATGGTGAACCTTAAAAAGGAATCGCTTCAGAAACTTGCCATAGACCTTAAAGCACAAACCGAACTTCTTAGTAAAAAGGATATTGGTGCTTGGAGACTTGCGTGGCAGAGGGCTATAGACGTTAATAATCCCAACAGAACTCTTTTGTATAACATATACACCGATGTGGAGGTGGATATGCATGTAACAGGCTGTATAGGTCAACGCAAGGGATTCGCCATCAAGAGAGGCTTTAAGATTGTGGATAAGGACGGCAAGAAGAACGATGAACTGACCGCTCTCTTTGAGACGGAATGGTTTGACAAATTTGTAGGCCTTGCTCTTGACAGCCGGTATTACGGTCATTCTCTTGTTGAGTTTGGAGGTGTAATAGACTGTCTCGGGAAGAAACAGTTTGAGTATGTAAAGTTAGTGCCACGCCGCCATGTCATTCCTGAATACGGAGTGGTGGTAAAGGAGCAGAATGATGTTCATCAGAACGGCATATCATACCGTAGCGGTGTTTTTGCAGACTGGTGCATAGAGATAGGGGACACTCATGACCTTGGACTGTTCCTCAAATGCGCACCGTCGGCATTGAGCAAAAAGAACATGCTTGCATTCTGGGATGGATTTGGGGAGATATTCGGTATGCCAATTAGAGTTGCACACACCTCATCTTACGATGAAAGGGATCTTGACAAGATAGAGAACATGCTTTCAAGTATGGGGGCGGCATTCTATGGACTATTCCCTGAGGGCACTGATGTGGACATTAAGGAGTCAAGCCGTGGCGATGCCTTCAATGTATATGACAAACGCATTGACCGTGCCAACTCTGAAATATCAAAAGGCATACTTAACCAGACTATGACCATTGATTCAGGCTCGTCACTCTCACAGTCTGAGGTTCATCTTGAGGTGTTTGAGAATGTGATTGCCTCTGATGAGAAACTTATACGCAACACTGTAAACAACAAGCTTATACCTTTTATGGTTAAGCACGGATTTGACATTGACGGCTGTCGCTTTGAGTGGGATGACACGGTGTCATACACGCCTGAGGAGATTCGCAATGTGGAGAGCATGCTTCTTACTAACGGTTATGAGATACCGCCTAAATACTTCACAGACAAATACGGAATAGACATTACGGGCAAGAGGGACGTTAACAGTTTTTTCGAGTAGGGGTAGGTGGTAGCCCTAATAAATATCACCTGTTTCATCAAGCCATTTATGAATTATATGGCAACACATGGCACACAATTAAGTTAAGCGACCGTAAAGAATCTACATTTAACCATACTGTCTTTGATAAGGCAATGGAATGGCTCTACAGCCAAAGAGAGTTCTCTGCTGACCTGATGAAAGAACAACCGGTTGCAGATCTTGTAAGCGAGACTTACCGTGTACTTTCTGATGGAGTTAACAGTTCCATTACTCAAGAAGTTCCCAAGGAACTGACAAACAATTTACGAGAAAACACATTCAGGTTTTCCGGCTTCAAGACTTACCATCAGATGAAGGAAGCCTCACTACTTTTGGAGGATAAGAATGGTGGTTTTAAGTCCTACGAGTCATTTCAGCGGGATGTTTTATCCATAGACAACAGATATAACAGACAATATCTTGAAGCGGAGTACAATTTTGCTGTGCAAAGCACTCAGATGGCTGTTAAATGGAAAGATTATGAAAAGGACGGAGATGACTATAATTTGCAGTACCGCACTGCAAATGACGGCAGGGTAAGAGAAGAACACGCAGTTCTGCACGGTACCACACTGCCTGTTGATGACCCATTTTGGGATAAGTATTATCCACCGCTTGGCTGGAACTGCCGATGCACAGTTGTACAGGTAAGAAAAAACAAGTATGATGTAAGTAACAGTCAAGAGGCTATAGCGGCTGGAGAACGTGCCACCGCTAAACCCAAACAACAAATATTCCGTTTTAATCCTGGCAAGACAAATAATGTATTTCCACCCAAACATCCATATATGCCTAAAGGGTGTGGCAACTGCACAAGAGGATTGCACCTTGCGTATAATGCCAACAGTGAACAGTGCAAGGCTTGTATGGCACTTACCAAGCAAGAACGCATTACGTTGCGTAGAGAGGAGTATAAGGAACTTCAGAAAGACCCCAACTATAAAGATGTAAGTTTCGATGAAAATACAGGTGGACTGAAAGCTACGCATAAAGACCATCTTTTTGATAAAATTGGTGGCGAATATGAAAAACAGGTACAAGAGGCTGGATTCAAAAATGGACACTGTGTAATATTTACTGAGGAAAAGAGCAGAGAGATAGGTAAACGATTTGCTGAGGGGAAATGGGATGGTCAAATTTTTGAGGTTGCGGGTGCCGAAACTGCTACAGCCAACAATGTTCTTAGAGGACTCAAACATTGTGCAAGTAAGCGAATCACTCAAATTGCAGTCCTGTATTTTGCTAATGGAGGCTATAATAGAGAGACTTTAGACCTTGCAATTAATAGATATGTAGGCTTGAAGAAGTTAAAAGATGGACAGTTCATCCAATTTGAAAGGCTCATATGTATTCAAGGTGATGAGATCGTTTACAGTGAGCCTCTGAAAAAATGAACGGGAGGCTCCACTTATGTGGTACACCCCCCGCACTGCAAAGGTACAAATAATTTTTAATAAACAAATAAAAATTGCAAAAAAAATTAAATGAATGATTTGTTGAGGAAAATACTGACCGATATAAAGGTGGAACTCAGTGATGAGTTTGACCGGAACTTTGAGCGTAAGGCTTTCTTCAGCAAGAAATGGAAAGACCGCAGGCACAAAGGCAAAGGCACTCTTTTGGTGGCAACCGGTAAGTTACGCCGCTCCATCAGAGCAAACATCGGGGATAAGTCAGTAACATGGACCAGCAGTGAGCCGTATGCATCCATTCACAATGAGGGAGGCACCATTACCGTAACAGCCAAGATGAAGCGATATTTTTGGGCAAAATACTACGAGGCTGGCGGCAAAATCAAGTACAAAAAAAGCGGTGTTATGAGCAAATCAAGCCAAAAGGCAAGTGATGAAGCGGAGTTTTACAAGGCGTTGGCTCTAATGAAGGTTGGCACCAAGATAACCATTCCGGAACGCAGATTCATAGGGGATTCACCAGAGGTTTCAAAATGCGTTGAAACGGTGGTTAAAGAGAATTTAAAAGACGTAATGGAACAAATGGCAAGAAAAAGGAGATAGTATATGAGAGCGTTAGTTTACAACACAATCAAGAGTGCTTTAGAGAGCATTGTTGACCAGGAGCAAAAAAGAGTTATTAAGCATATAGACCTATTCAACCATCAGTTGGATTATGCTGAAGAAGAACAGCCGTTTGAAACCCCGGCGGTTCTTGTGGAGTTTCAGCCTATAGTGTGGATGCACCAGTTGCATGGAGTAAGGGATGCTGACTTTACTGTTAATCTTCACGTCATTACAGATAGCCGTGTAGGTAAATGGGAAGACACTGTAGCTGTGTTTGAACTGTTGGATACCATTAACCGCACGCTTCACGGAATCGGCAGTTCCACAGCCTTGGGAACAATGAACGCACTCACCTGTACGCAAAGCACCACAGACCACAATTTTGACGAGCTTCAGGACAACATTGAAACCTACACCTGCCACGTTTCAGATCACAGTGCGTATAAATAAAAATCCCCAACGGCAAATACTGAATGCCATTGAGGATTTTATAATAGATTTAGTGTTACACTTTACGGAAAAGCCCTTTTAGAACAATCACAGCCAAACCCAGAATGTTTGCAGTTGTTGTTGTTAATAAAGCACAAGTTTCCGTATCACTTAGACCTTTGTCGCTTGACAATTTAATAGACACTATAACAGCTGTAAATAATAACCATGCACTAACAACAATTGTCATCCAAATAACAAGTCTATTCCTGTGTTTGTTGGAATTCGCTAGATTATCATTCTCCAGTTGAAATTGACGGATTTTTTCCTTTTCAATGTTAATACCCTTCTCTATACTAGAAGGAGCAGATACAGCATCTCTTAATTCAGACGCTAACGTCTCAGCAGTTTTTTCCTTGCTCATAATTTCTTAGCTTATTAAAAACTGCTTTGTAATACAGTTTTGTATCTTCATCTGGAATTTCATTGTTTTTCCCTTCTTGATAATAATATTTCCAAGGCGTACCATCTTGATGAAGCAAGTCAACCAAATCTGTAGCACTCAACTGCCCATACCTTTTCCATACGAAATCTAGGATAAATTTAGGCTCATCCTCAATTTCAGGAACAACGAATGGATAGTCTTTTTCATTAAACAAGCATATAACCCCCTTGTCCGTGATCGGATTGTTTGCATTGTGTTTGAAAGTATGGTACACAGTTGGGATTACAGGACCATATTTCCATGCTTCCACCCTATCATAACGAGATTCTATGAACGATTTATCAAGCAAAGCAAGCGTATAGCCATGTGCTATATACACCAATTTAACGAGTTTTAAAAGAGTGATGTCAGCTTTTTCAAGTTTGCTTTTGTCAATAAAATAATTAGCAATGGCAATGGAATCAGCCATTATTTTATTTCCCAAATTTTCCATAAATTATGTTTGTTTACAAATATTTTGCAAATATACAATTTTTTTATCAATTTTAAATGCCATAGATATTCTATAGATTTTGAATATATGGTTTGTGATTAAAAAATATACGTTTTATGTATTTATAGTGATGATTTTTATTTTTTATGCCAAATGTTAAAAAATGTTAAAACATTTCAAATTTGCAAAATTCATCAATAAAGAATGCAAAAGATATGCCAAAACAACAATCCCCAGAGCAAAACTCTGAGGATTCTTGTTTCAGTGAGATTATGTTTACTTGAAATAATCCTGGATATTGGACTTGCAAATTGACATTATTTCATAACCAAAGGAACAATAATAAAAATAATCGACCAAAGCACTGTGTGCTCCGCTGAATGTTTCACGATTGATTATGATTGTTTGTTGAGTGTAGTGCTCACAGCCTTTGTTCTCATCGACCACTGCCATTTTAACCTAGCTGTGTACCATGTATCAGATTCCAAATCTGTCTCATTCGTAATAATCTCTGCATAGCGAACATCTTTTATACTAGTGATTTTGTAATCACTTTTAACATACGGCACTACCTCTTTCACAATTCTTGCTTCTGCTTCTGTGCAACTTTCCGCATTTACCAAATAGGTCTCATTAACTGTTCTTAACTTGCCACAGTCCCTGCTGATTGGGTCTGTTACCTGCTTTTCATAACGAATTTTTACTTCAAAATGTTTCATGATTTTTTAAATTTATAATGTTATTTGAGTAGTCTTTCGCCTAATGCTATGACAAAGTAACGCCTGCCTGGTTCCGCACCCCACTCCTCTTTCCCCACATCAATTTTGATTTGTTTTATTTTGTAATCCATAAATCTTTTGGAGTAACCATATCTGATTCTGACAATTTCAGGAGCCAAAAGTATTTTTTCAAAATGACATACATTTTCACACCCCTGACAGAATCCTTTTGTATTGTTTTTGTTATTCTTAACATCATCAAAATCTGAAGCATCAAATTTCTTAAAATACATTCCACTGCACCATTTGAAACAATAAGCAATACGTGAGTGCCAGTATTTATTGATTTCACGATATTCTTCACGCTTGATGCCTGATTCTATCATTTCGTACCACTTCTTCTTAACAGGCAAAATGAGCCTCTGTTTTCCTTTTATTATAATTGTTCCCATTTTTAAAAGTTGATAATTTATTTAAAGTCTTCATCCTTGAAAAGGCTTGGATATATGCGTTTCTCTTCTGCCTCACGGCGTTCTATCTCCTTTAATTGAGCCTTGTATGGAATGGCAAGGTATTCATATAAGGTGCTTCGGCTGATATGAAATGTGGGGAATATGAATGTGCGGTAAATAAACTCTGTTGACAGACCTATTCTCTGTTTTTCAACAAACAGTTCATTCACCTTCTTTATCCGAAGCAATAGATTTTTGCGTGAGTAAGCCATAGTTTAAGGGCATAAGAGTTTTAAAACATTCTTCCATCCCGGAAAACCACCTAAATTGTGGTCGTCAATATATATGTCAGCATACACTTTGCCGTGCTTACGTCTGCCATATATTTCCGTCTGTTTAGGACACTCATCGTTTACACGGTCAAATGGTATGCGATGTTCCGTCATCCAGTTTATGGCATCAAGCAAATCACGGTCAAGACGGCATGTCCACACTATTATGTAGTGCCCTTGTTTATGCAGTTCCTCTAATGACTCACGCACAAAAGGGACTTCCCCTTTGATTACAGGGAAGTCCGTTTGTGCAATGGTGTTGTCAAAATCAACTGCGATTATCATTCTTATGTGGCTTTATGGTTATGTCAATATCAAGGTGTTTGTCTATCAGGCCTGTTCCGTTACACACAGGGCAGGTCTCACCCATTGGAGCTCTGCCTGAACCCTTGCAATTTCGGCAGACTTCAACCCTGTCAAACCTTTTACTAATGGTTCTCATCAGCATGTCGATATATTTAGGGATATAGGCTCCCATTCGTTGGTCTTCTCGTTCTTAACCTCAACCTTGACAAACTGTTTTGTACGGATAGGCTTGTAGGCATCACGTATTATTTGCATACCCTCAATAAATGTGCTGTTGCCACTCTCATTTGCCATTTTCTCCAAACGAAGAACATTCTGAGCCTTCAGTTGTCCTGATTTTGAACGTTCCTGTAGAAGAGTATGCACCATATCGACCAATTGCCGGCTATTGCCGTCCGATGCCAAGGACTCAATGTATTGTTGCACCTTATCGACACCGGCTGTATAGGTGTCGTCGTAGTTATCATTGGTGTAGTAACCCAATGTTACACGTGCATTTCCATCGGAATTTGTGAATGAGTCCGTAAAGCGGTCAGTCTTCAACTGCTTCTGACCTTTGTACAGTTCTTCCTTCATCTCAATTACAGTATGGAAACTGTCTATGACATCATTCTTCATCTTGTTCATAACTCCATTAAGTTCCCTGGCCTTTGGCACCGTCTCATTGATAATGTCATCAACAAGTTTCTTGTAATTCTTGATTTCTTCCTGCTTTTTCTCTTCAGCCGCCTTTTTGGCTCTTTTTGCTTTAAATGCTTCGTACTCCTTGTGTTCTTCTGCATTCATTTCCACCATTAGTTTTTCTGTTTCCATAATAAAAAAATTTTAAGTTAAACATATATTGTTGTCGTAGTCTTAACATGATGGTATCTGACTGCCGGCGTAACCTGATGCCTGAAAAGTCATAGCCGATACCGTTTTGATAGCGTTTACACGATTTTTAAACGCATTATAAACACAGCGTAAACGGTCTGTAGGTATAGCATTGAAATCATCATATTCCGCTGCACGGCATGCTACAGACTTAATGTACTGAATGGAAGTGTCATGACCCATGAGCTTTAGATATTCGCACACAACCGCAATGATTCTTTTTCTCCAGATATCTGCCTCATTTGCTGACGGGTTGACAGCCTTATCAAGTGTATGGATAAGATCTGTCAGCTGATGTGCATCCAAATCGGCACTGCTCTCAACGCCAAAGTTGTCCATCAGCATCTGACGACGCTCATCTTCACTCATGCCAAGTCTAAATGCCAAGGCATGGAACACGCGTCTTTGGTTTTTCTCCTGTTTTTGAATTGCTGTCATCATAGTGTTACACTTTGTTAAGGTTATACTCATTTGCTCCCTCTTCCCATATAACATAATCAGCTCCTCCCTCTCCGTTTTCTCTGTCTTCATATCTTGTGGTTATGTAAGCGGTGTATCCTTCCACATGTATCTTTACATCACTGTTGTATCTTATATATTGAGCCATCGAGCCTTTAGGTTCTCCTACACGCTCATGGCTTACAAAAATGAACAGCTTGTTAGGGTAACTCTGCAAAAGACCCATATAATCATTCATCTTGAAACCTAACCAGTAATGGATGGAATCAACTATGATTATGTCTGGTGAACGCCTCTTGTCAAGTCTCTCCCTTAGTTCCTTTAGAGTCTCTTTCTCTATCAGCATTATGTTGTTGCCGGCATCAATCATTCCAACTCTGTTCCAAGCCACTTGGAAACTCCTGCACAAGCCTTGCTCCAAACTGTTATATGCCACTTTGCGGAAATTTGACAGGTATTTTGCCAATTGCAGCATAAATGTTGTTTTTCCGCTGCCGCTTCCTCCAAACACCAGCCAACTGCCACGCAGTTCCGGTTTTCCTATGCTGGCAAGCCATCTGCCATCAAACTCTGCCGTCTTAAACCTTGCGGCGGTCACATTCTTGTTGCTTATAGTCTTGCCCATTATTGTTTGGAATTTTCAGATGACTTAAATGCATGAATACAGCGTTTAACACGCCTTAAATCACATTCTGATTCATCAACAATCCTGTCAATCCTTACGGCATCGGATATGCCGTTGGCAATGCAAACCGCTGCAATATCATCAGCATTAACCTGCTGCATAGGGATGAATTTCCTGCCACAACGGCTGTAAATCTCTTTATATCCTTTCCTATTGCACCTAACACCTTTCTTAACCCTCTTTTCAAGATAGTCTGTAGCACACATTACAATTCCGCAATGGTCTTCCAAATGGTTGTATAGACTTATAAAGAAATAAAGTACCTGGTCGCTCAGTTTGTCAGCCTCATCAAGAACCAGAAGCGGATTCTCCTTACGTTTTAGGTTGTAAAGTATCTCGCTCATCATTTCGCTTACTGTGCAACCGGTGTAATCCACACCCATGTTCTGAAGCAATTCTGTCATAAAGTGCTTACGGTTCCAATATTCTGAGCAACTAAGGTTATATACGTTCTGATGGCTTCGTGCAAATGTCTTGACAGCCTCGCTCTTTCCACACCCGGCATCACCTGTAACAGCAAATACCAGACTGTTCTCCTGTGCGTCTGTAAGCAGTTGGGTCATACGCCTGTATCCTCTTGTTTCAACAACCACCCATTTGCGGCTGTCGTATCCGATTTGAGTGGCGATATTACGCCACATCTCATCCGTTATCAAATCCCAATTGCCGTTAAGCAGTTGGCTTACTGTGGCGGAGCTTACCCCTTTTAGGCTGTTTGCCGCCTTGTTCTGACTGCCCATACGCTCACAGTATTCTGCAAGGGCTGTCTTGATGTTCTCTTTCTCTTGAAATTTCATAATTACCAGTATTAAAAATTAATATAAGTCAAATAGGTTTGAATCCTCGTCGCTCTTTCGTAATTTGGATTCCGGAGCAGGGTTTGGAAGAATCTTGTTTAGGTCAATGACCTCATTCCCACGTTTTGCGTTTTTGCGGTCTTTATGTTGTCCGTTACTGTCACAAATTAGCATACGACTTAATAGTGGGTCCAGTTCATTTGCATGCTCAGTCATTAGCTTGTCTGTTGTTTCCCAAGCCTTGCTTAATCGGTCTGTAATGTGTACCTCCAGTTTCTTGTTAAATTGTGTCACACGTGCCAGTTGCTCTGCATCGCCGTCTTTACGTTCAGCCAGTGCCATAGGCTGTACATATTTCTCCTCAAGCATAAATCTATGGCTTCCGTCTTCGCTTACTGCAAGCACATGTTTGGTGTCAGCAGGGTCATATTTTACAGTCCATTTTATGTGAGACAGTTGGCGGAACCGTATGTCAAAGCTGTCGTAATCTTTCTTAACACCCTCTATTGTAGGTCTTAGTCCGCTTGCCTCTATTGTGTTCTTAAATCCTGTCTCACAGCCAAAATTGAGCAGATATTGCTCATCGCTCAGTTCTAGTTTGTACTCATCAGCCAAATTGGCGAACATGGCTACATATTGGTCGTGCAGACGCTTACGCTCACTCTCTATTATGAACACCAGTTGTGATGCACAGCCTTCTCTGTCCGGAAAGTTGTGTCTCAAATCATTTAGTGCCTCTGTGTTGGGCTGCTTGTCCTTACTGCTGGTTATACCAAAACCGCTCCAGTTTGGCATAAATTGACAATAGCGAGTATTGATGTCTCCAAAGTATGGTTCAATAACCTTTGCTTTGGCGTTGTGAACACGTGCAGGTGTAACCTTATCTCCAATGGCATCATATAAAGGTTTCATTGTCTTCATAGCGTAATGGTCACTTTGGAACTGGTTGGTTCTGTATCGGTGTCCAAACAATTCAGCGGTATGGTTTACGGCATTACGCAGAGCTTCTTTTATTAGTGAAGGGTTCTCATGCTCACCAATGGCATAACCTATAGGATAATTGATACAGGTGTCAAGAACCACCACCATTGTAAGCCTGTTGTTGTATGTGGTAACGCTATGCCCGGCTTTGTCTGTCACCACTTGTTGGTAAAGAAGTTCCGCATCCCATCCGTCAGCAGTCCAGAATAGAAGAGGTGCTGTTGGTCTGCTCCTTTTAACGGTCATACTCTTGCCTGAGTTAAACGCAATCATTCCATGTCTGCCGGCTGCTGATTCAAGGTCAAATTTTTCACGATAGCGTGATACCGTTGCCGCACATATAGGCTTCCATTCCATTTTTGATGCTATACAATTGAATAACTCGCTTATCTGTGCATCGTTAAGATTACGGCGGTCTGCTATAAGACGTAACAGTACATCCTCTTTGGTCTCAGTGTCTATTACCGCCGCATGTTTGTTCATAAACCTGCCGTTTATCAGAGTTTCATATCCTCCTAATATGTATTGACGGAACTTCTCTTGTAATCTAGCCGGATTCTCTGGTAATGTGTTTGGCCATTTGTCAGACAAACGAGGCAGAGCCTTTGCAACCTTTGCCCAAAATTCTCCTTTTTTGATATGTTTGCCGTGTTTGCCTCTCTGACTTTGACAACGCTCAAGTATGTTCTTGCAACAGTTTAGTATGGCTGCATTGTTGGAGTACTCCCATTGTTTGTAGTTTGGAAGATGTCTTCCGTCTGGCAATGTGTATTGTTCAAAGAATTGGATAGCCATTCCATCGGTCTCCACAGCATCAAGCAGGGGCTTAGCCTCTGTCTGTGCCTTTAAATCCGGATTCCTTTTATAGACCTCCACCTTATATTTATAAGGCAGACTTTCTACTGAATATAGAGCCGGTGTTTCAAGACATGCACGGCGTACACGTTCTGCCTTACCTCTATGTATCAGCAATTTGAGCGTATTGTACGCTATCAGACCTTGCAAGTCAGATTGTGTGGCACATAATATGTTATTGTAGTATTCCAAATGTAAATATTATTTTATGCCCTTGCCAAATCTGTTGTTACTAATTCTCTGACCACCTCACAGCATTGTCTCTCTAATAGTTTGATGCTGCTTACATTGTTGTCGTTTTGTTCAACCTTTACAGTCTCATTAATCAACACCAGTGCCTTGTGTATTCCGTTATACACTACAAGTTTTACTTTCCCGTCAAGCCAGCTAATTGTCATTGACTTTTCTAAGTGGTTGAATGAGGTTTCTCCTTGTAATAGTTTTTCCAATTTTTCCATAATAATAAGTAATAATTAGTTGATGGTTTATTCTCATTCCATATTAAATACTTTACCGCCATACTCAGACTTTGCAACTTTTCTGATTTTTTCTGCAATAACGGTATTTGATTCAAACCTTAAGGCGGCTCGTACTGTTGGATAAGTTACATTTAAAGCCTTCATAAGTTTTGCTCTGTTACCATGGCTAATATGTATTTCTTTTGTCATATCAGGTTTTTTGCTTATCTTTACGGCACTTTCAAATTGAAAGACACTGCAAAGATAAGACTAAATTTTGACTTTTAAAAATTTTATGGACAAAAATTTGACTATTAAAGAAAGAATTTTACTTTTTGCTGAAAGTCAGCATATTAAAAAAGAATGTTTGTATCAACAGATAGGCGTTGCAGCGTCTAACTTCAAAGGCGTTGGGTTAAAGAGCGAAATCGGAGGTTCTTTAATAGTCAAATTTTTGACACAATTTCCTAATGTTAATTCAGATTGGTTATTGACAGGTAATGGAGAAATGCTCAAAAGTTGTGATGTTCAAAATAGAATTCTGCCAGAATCTTGCTCTGACTGTATATTGCTAAAAGCAAAAGATGAAACCATTGCTGCGTTGCAAAATCACATTAAATCTTTACAGTCTCAAACACCTTATAAATAGATGTCAATACCCTTATTTTCAATGTTTTTAGGCTATATAATACAATATCAGTATTTTAAAAGGTATTTACAGGCAAAAAATAGTGTGCAAAAGGGGTGTTGTATTTATTAAAATCGTATGGTTTGGTTGATTATTATGTCATTATGTGGTAGTTTATACGTTGTTTTTATACGAAAATTTGTAACCCCATTTGTAACCCCATTTGTAACCCCAACTTAATTTTTTTCTAAAATCAATAGGAATTTGTAGAATAAAAAATAAGTCTGTTCTGTGACGATACGGAACAGACTTTCTATTATATGTGTTGTATATATGCCTCTCTGATGGCGAGGCTATATCCCTTTAAATAGCGTTTTAAATGCTTTCTAATGGTGTTATAATGTACTGTGCCAAGCGTATGCCAACCTAATGTCAAGCCAATGCACAAAACAAAAGCATTAGACCAGCAAAAATGCCAACCTAATGCCAAGTAAATGCACAATTTTGCACATTTGGTTTGTCAATCATTCAACCGCCTAAAACCCACATAACAAACACAAATTCAACCAATTATTTAACTTTATTCCCTATATATAAATTTTACATTTAGTTTTTACCCCCATATTTATCATAATTTTTTTAATTACCAAATTTTTTTACCGTTTTTTTTTACTTTTGCCTAATTATCTAACGCTTTCTTATACCATCATAAAAACGGCTTGCAAAGGTAATAAAAAAAATTTACAATCCCAAACACTCTCCTATAAGCACCACTTTTATTCTGCCTGGAAAATGGCAGAGACGGGTGCGAACAAAACTGCAACATATACTCTCCCTGGATTTACAGTCTGTACATACGCCATTAACTTTACATGGAGTCTGTATCGGGAAACGCTGGGCGTTAATAGGGGCGGCAGTACTGCGTACACGTTTGGTAGCCTCATCGATTGATGCAGTGACCTTATTCATGCCACATGCCACAATAACCTGCTTAGGACCAAATGTAAGTGCCGCCACACGATTCCCGTTTGCATCTATGTTAAACAGCTCACCATCTATAGTAATGGCGTTGGTTCCCATAAGAAAAGTATCGGCAAGCAGTGCCTGACGCATCATTTCCACTTTTTTGGCACGGTCAGTCTCGTTATCACGGTCTATTACTTTACGGCTTTTCCTTACCTCATCTATTACTCCAATAGCCTCCATAGTCATACTGCCACCCCAAGCAACTACATCATCAGACGGTATAAGCTCCATAATTTTATTTAGAGCCTCCGCTTTGGTGGCGCAATAATAAGCATCAAAATAACGGCTCTTAAGGTTCTTGACTATAACCTCAGCAAGTTTGGCATTGCGGATTTGAAAAGGTGTTTCCATAAAATAATATTTGATAATGATTAGGTTACAAAATTAAAAAAAATTGCTTATATTTGCCATACTAAATCAAATAATTATGATAGGAAAAGAAATTATAGACAGGATTTGCTTTATAGAGATGCAGGATTCTGCCCATCTGAACTGCCTTGGTGAGCAGTTATGTACAGAGATGACAGAGGCTCTTGATTATGCATATAACTCTGAGTGTGTGGGAGTTGTTATTAAGGCACAGATAAACCATGGAGTATGGAGTGCCGGACATAACATTAAAGAGTTACCCACAGATGGTCATGATCCTCTTGCATTTAATGTCCCGATGGAGATATTGTTACGCAAGGTTCAGGATATTCCTATTCCTGTAGTGGCATACGTAGAGGGAACTGTTTGGGGCGGTGCCTGCGACTTATGCCTGTCATGCGATATGATAGTGTCAGTTGATACAGCCACATTTGCAATCACCCCTGCTAAGATAGGCATACCATACAATGCTTCAGGCATTATGCACTTCATAAATCAATTAGGCATAAACAAAGCACGTGAGATGTTCTTCACCGCACAACCTATTCAGGCATCAGATGCACTGAACGTAGGTTTGTTAAATGCAGTTGCCCCTATTGATGAACTTCCAAAAGTGCTTGAAGATAGATTCCTTAACCCGTTCCGCCGCAACTCAATTATGTCTATGAGTGCCATAAAACGTCAATTCAGGGTTTTGGCACGTGCTTCAAGCCTAATCTCATCTGAAGGATTTGAGAGGATAGATTCTTATAGAGAAAGAGTGTATAGAGGGCAGGATTATGTGGAAGGACTAAAATCATTCCTTGAGAAACGTCCTGCAGTATATACAGGTAAGGCATCGGATTTGGATAAGGAGTAAATCATTTACTCCTATCCACTACATAATTTACATACTCTTTCAGAGCCTTTGTATATGGGGTGTTGGGAAAAGCGTCAATCATTTCCAACGCCCTTTTTTTTAGATTGTGCAATCTTCCGATGGCATAGTCTATTCCGCCCTTATCCTTGGCTATGGTCTGTAAAAAATTTACATCAAACTCATCAAGGGCAGATAAAATAGCTGATTTTGTGGCAGTATCAGCATTATTATAGACATATATAAGAGGCAGCGTTATTTTGCCTTCAAGCAAATCCTTTCCAGATGGCTTTCCTGTTTCAGATGAGGGGGTATAATCAAATATATCATCCTTTATCTGGAAACACAAACCAATAATCTCACCCAGCGATGCCATCTTCAGTTCCTTCTCTATATCAATGTTATTAGATGATATGGCACCTATCTTGGCACATGCTGCAAAAAGTGCGGCAGTCTTGTTCTTTATCACATTAAAATAAGCGTTCTCATCAAAAAGTCTGCCCTGCGTATTCTCCATCTGATAAACCTCACCCTCAGAAAGTTGCTTGCCTAATGCTGACAATGTTTTAATAACTGCAATATTATCTGTATTTGCAGCCTCTATTAGGGCAGTTGACAAAATATAATCGCCGCCTAAAATGGCTATCTTATTGTTAAACTTTGCTTTAGCAGACATCATGCCACGTCTCTCATCACTGTCATCTACAACATCATCGTGAACAAGGCTTGCAGAATGTAGCAGCTCAAGGGCAACGGCGGCGTTTATTGTTGTCTGAGTTATACCACCGCAGATACCTGCACTAAGCAATACAAGAAGCGGTCTCATCTGTTTGCCTTTTGTCTGTTTTATATGCTCCAACATAAGTCCCAATGTGGGGTTTACGGAACTTAACATTTCATCGTATGTACTTTGAAAAAGCAGATATGAATCTTGAATAGGCTGTTTAATAGCAGAAAGAGTACTCATAATTATATTTTTACCATAAAATTAATTCATATACATTCTTTGAGAATCAAGTTTGACAAATGTGAACAGCAGTATTGTAAACGCTATCATAGATGAACCTCCATAACTGAAAAATGGTAATGGAATGCCTATTACAGGTAACAGACCTATTACCATTCCTATATTTATACAGAAATGAAAAAAGAATATTGACGCTACTGAATATCCGTATATTCTGCTAAACGCTGTCCGCTGCCTCTCAGCCATAACAACCAGGCGGCAAATAAACGCCACATATAACAATATAACAAAAGTTGTGCCTACAAATCCGGATTCCTCTCCTATAGTACAGAAAATAAAATCGGTATCCTGTTCAGGTACATAATTAAGTTTTGTCTGAGTTCCGTTTAAAAAACCTTTCCCTACCAAGCCTCCCGAACCTATCGCTATCTGTGCCTGTCGTACATTGTAGCCGGCACCCTGCGGGTCATCTTCAAGCCCCATCACCACCTTGATTCTTATCTGTTGATGAGGTTGAAGCACTTTATTAAATGCATAATCAGCGGCAAAACACAAAAATGCAGTACATATAAAGAAAATAATCACCCTAAGATGTACTTTACTTCGCCTGACAATAGCAAAAACAAGAAAAAGCAGGGCACTTACGGCAAATGAGATTTCAGATATCAAGGTATAGGAAATCAATTCATAATTCACTAACTTTACAATCAGTCCCAATACCCATATTACCGCATTGGTGATAATATATGTCTTGAATAAAGTTATATCTTTTGAATAGTGGAAAATCAGGAAAACGCCCACTAACATAGCAATTAGGAACACTAACATATATCCGTAGTGCTCATCAATTACCGTATCGGGTGATACAGGCATATTGTTAAATTTAATCACAAGTACGAAAAACAAGATAGCCAATGCCCCGTAAATAAGAAAATCTCCATTCAAGCCTTCCCTGAACAATACCAATATAAACACCGCAAAAACCAATGCAGAACCAGTCTCCTGCTGTGCCACAATAATAAGCATCGGTAAGCCGATTATCACCGCTGTCAGTAAAAAGTTCTTAGTTCTTCTTATATCATAACCGTAAGAACTCATATATTTTGCAAGACATAGAGCAGTTGCATATTTAGCAAGTTCTGCAGGCTGGAACCTGAATCCGCCTATCTGTATCCAAGAATGAGAACCTTTGACCTCAGGTGCAATGAATATGGTAAGTATCAGCAGCCCTATCATAAACACATACAACGGTATTGCTATTGAATCGTAGAATCTGGTGTCTATAGCCAATGCAAAAACAGCAAATACTATTGCTATTGAAATCCATATAACCTGTTGACCATACCGCATACTTATATCAAATATCTTTTCATGCTCATAATCATAACAAGCCGCATATATTGTCAGCCAACCTGAAATAACCATAATAAACCACATTATTACGGTCATCCAATCAAGTTGTTTAAATATGTTCTGGTTATCCCTCATTTCAGTCTTCTATCAATTTACCGTTAAGTATTCTGTCTTCAAGCCATTTTCTGTTGTCAGGTATATATCCTTTCAAATATTTCTCAATCATTAACGAGGCAATAGGAACTGCCCATGTGGCACCAAAACCAGCATTCTCCACATATACGGCAATCGCTATCTTAGGGTTATCCATCGGGGCGAAAGCCATAAAAATAGAGTGGTCCTTACCATGCGGATTCTGAGCGGTACCTGTTTTCCCACAGAACTGGACACTATCAATTTTTCCGATATGTGCGGTTCCCTGCATTACAGCACCAAGCATTCCTTGCTGCACAACATCAAAATAAACAGAATCCACAAGTGTCTTATGCTTTGTAAGAAATTTCTCATCAATCTGACCACCTTTAACCCCTTTTAAAATATGAGGAGTATAGTACCAACCCTTATTTGCGATGGTGGCGGCAAGATTTGCTATCTGAATAGGTGTACACAATATCTCTCCCTGTCCTATTGAAATGGATATTATAGTGGATGAGTGCCATCTATTCGCTCCATAATATCTATCGTAGAATTTCCGGGACGGAATACTGCCTCCTTTCTCATTAGGACAATCAACTCCAAGTTTGCTGTTAAACCCAAAGGAGCATACATCATTGAACCAAGCATCGTATGCATCTCCCGTAGAACCATACTTTTTTGCTTTTACATCAAGTAGTGCCTTCAAAGCCCAACAATAATAAGCATTACAGGAGTTGGCTATTGATTGAGGTAGATTTAACGGAGAAGCGTGAGAGTGGCAACCCAATTTATGCTTACCTCCGTAGGCATATCCTTTAGAACACGGATACAATGTATTTTCATTGACAATCCCTTCCTGTTGCATAACAAGAGCCTGAACGGTCTTAAATGTGGAACCTGGTGGATACATAGCCATCATAGGTCTGTCAAACAACGGTTTATACGGATCTTTAAGTAACGCACTATAGTTTTTTGAACGTTCCCTGCCAACTAACAATGACGGATTATATGTAGGAGCAGACACTAAGGTGAGAATCTCTCCTGTAGAAGGCTCTATTGCCACGATACTCCCCATCTTACCGCTCATAAGTGCCTCTCCGTATGTCTGCAAGTCTATGTCAAGAGACAGTGTAAGGTCTTTCCCCGATACAGGAGACAAATCAAGTTCTCCATTAAGGTAATGTCCTTTAATATTCCCATGCACATCACGCAAGAGGATTTCATATCCTTTCTCCCCACGCAATAAATCCTCATACATTTTCTCTATGCCGCTCTGCCCCTTATAATCTCCCCTACGGTAATATGAATCGTTGTCTATTTGGGCTTGATTTACCTCCCCGATATACCCTAATGCAAGCGCGGCATGCTCCACTTGATACTCACGCATGACTTTTTGCTGAATAAATACACCAGGGAAGCGGAACAGCTTTTCTTGAATATGTGCATAATCTTTTGTGCTTAAATTAGATATGAAAACCTGAGGTGTATAACTTGAATAACCGGGATTCTTGCGTCTATCCTTTATTTCAGCAATCTTGTTGTCAAAATCTTCTTCGGTCATATCAAGCATCTTGCAGAATTGAATAGTGTCAAACCCTTTCATCTCACGCATCACCACCATTATATCATACACAGGTTGGTTTGATACCACAAGTTTTCCGTTTCTGTCATAAATAAGGCCTCTGGATGGGTAGATAACCTGCTTAAGAAAAGCATTGCTGTCTGCTCTGTCCTTATACGATTGGTCAACAACTTGTAGATTAAAAAGTCGTACTAAATAGATAACAGCAACACATACCACAATTATGATGAATATGTATTTTCTATTGCTATAATCCCTATGTATTTGAGAGAAGTACCCCATCCCTTTTGGTTATTTTCTCCTTATTAGATAATAAGATACAATCAACATCATCGTTACAACAGCATTCACCATAGCCTTTATTATTGCAAACCAGGCATCAGTGAACGACCATGATTCAGCAAAAAAGAGTATCAGATGATGCACCAATACTAGAGGGAATGAGTATTTGATGAAATTGCCGAATCCTATATTATTCATTGAGGGTTCCACAGAACCTAATTCATTATGAGGAAGAACAATCCCTATCCAATAATCACGTACAAAAGCAAGAAGTACTGTTGACGCTATGTGAACACCTGGGGTACAACTAAAAATATCAATCAACAAGCCCATAAGAAAAGCAAGCCCCATTGCTCCGTAACAGTTAAAACCAATAGGCAGAGCAAGAAAGAAAAGGACATACACATACGGACAGATAAATCCAAAATAATCAATATTGCTGAATAGTACCGCTTGAAGCAGCACTAAAACAATAAACATTAATGAATATCTAATTACTCTGTCCATTTGCAGTAAAAGAATCTTTAAGTTGTTTTATTTCATCACGCTCACTAAAATTAACCACATCAACGTATGAGATTGTGTAAAAAGATGTATTTAATTTCACCTTTATGTAATAAAAACTGTCCGAATCCTTGAGTTTAACCTCCTCTATTACACCAACAGGCACACCTTCAGGAAATATATACGAAAAACCACTGGTATAAACCTTTTCCCCCTTATTAACAGTCACATGTCTTGGAATCTCCTCCAACTGTGCGTAAGACGGGTCGAATCCGTGCCATATAAGAGAACCCAATGTTTTGGAACTATCAAGTCGGCAGCTTATTTTTGATTCCGAATTGATAATAGGGAGTACAACACTGAAATGCCTCGACGCTGTAACCACTATACCAACCACACCCTCACTGCAAACGACCCCCATATCGGGTTTAATACCGTCATCAGTCCCCTTGTCAAGAGTAACATAATTGTCCAATTTGTTAACTGAACTTCCTATAACTTTTGCAGGTATATAACTTATGTTGAAACAGGAATCTGATTTTGCATTAGGAACACTGTCTTCATATAGAGCCAATTGCTTTTTTAAAATCTCTATTTCATTTTTAAGATTGCTGTTTTCCAACGCAAGCTTGTTATTTACTATGCCCAATGAAAAATACGATGTAAGTGCACTTGTAACCTCATGCGTTCCGCCTGCAACTACATTAGCTGTACTGGTAATGGCATAATTATGATAATGGCTTCGTCTTACCATTAAAATCACTGCCACTGTCTCCAATAAAACAAACAGCAGCAGTGGTGCAATTTTTATCAAAATCCTGATAAGATTTCTCATTACCTCATCAAGAAAGAATAATTATCTACATTTTTAAGGGCAAGCCCGGTTCCTCTTGCAACTGCATGAAGAGGGTCTTCTGCAATATGAAATGGTATATTCACCTTATCGGTAAAACGTTTGGCAAGACCCCTTAACAAAGCACCGCCTCCGGCAAGATGAATACCATTACGGACAATATCTGCATACAGCTCTGGAGGAGTATGCTCCAAAGCCACAAGAATTGCTGTCTCCATCTTATTGATTGACTTATCCAAACAGTGAGCAATCTCCTGATAAGATACAGGAACTTCCATAGGTAATGCCGTCATACGGTTTGGTCCGTGCACCACATAATCTTCAGGTGCTTCGTCATCATCAAGTTCAGTCAATGCGGAACCTACGTTTATTTTGATAAGCTCTGCTGTTCGTTCACCTATCCTTATGTTATGTATCTGACCCATATATGCTATAATGTCATTTGTAAGCTCATCACCGGCAATACGAATAGACTCATTGCAAACCAAACCGCCTAATGAAATTACAGCAATCTCTGTTGTACCGCCTCCTATGTCAACAATCATCTGACCTTCAGGTGCCTCTACATCAATACCTATTCCCATAGCGGCAGCCATGGGTTCAAAAATCATATAGACCTCTCTGCCTCCGGCATGCTCTGCAGAATCACGCACGGCACGTATCTCAACTTCTGTACTACCAGATGGAATACATACCACCATTCTTAAGGAAGGGGCAAAAAGATTATGCTTGTGGTTAATCATTTTTATCATACCACGAATCATCTCTTCTGCAGCATAGAAATCTGCAATTACACCATCTCGCAAAGGACGAACCGTTTTTATATCCTGATGCTCGCGACCCTGCATCTGACGTGCCTTTTCGCCTATTGCCTTCAATTTGTCCGTTCTACGGTCAAGTGCCACAATAGACGGCTCATCAAGAACTATTTTACCATTTTGAATTATTATTGAATTGGCTGTTCCCAAATCCATTGCCAATTCTTGTGTGAATGAAAATAAACCCATATTAAATAATTGAAAATTGAAAGTTGAAAGTTAATTAATGATTAATGCTTGAAGTGACGGACGCCGGTTATTACCATAGCCATACCGTTTTTCTCACAATAGTCAAACGATTCCTGGTCACGCAGAGAACCTCCAGGTTGAACCACAGCAGTTATCCCGGCTTTATGTGCAATCTCCACACAATCTGCAAATGGGAAGAATGCGTCTGAAGCCATTACCGCCCCATTTAAATCCATATTGAAGGATGCCGCCTTCTCAATAGCCTGCTTAAGTGCATCAACACGAGAAGTCTGCCCTACACCACTGGCACACAACTGACCGTTTTTAGCAAGCACTATTGAGTTTGACTTGGAATGCTTGACTATCTTATTGGCAAAAATCATATCCTTCACTTCTGTCTCTGTTGCCTGACGTGTAGTTACAGGCTTAAAATCAGAAACACCCTCAACACTGCAATCACGGTCTTGAACCAGCACACCATTAAGAACCGTACGGAATAATTTTTTGTTTGAGCTTGCCTGCTTCTGTATCAAAATTATCCTATTCTTTTTCTGTGAAAGCACCTCAAGAGCATCCATGTCATAATCAGGTGCTATGATAACCTCAAAGAATATCTTTGTTATCTCCTCTGCCGTAGCCTTATCAACAGGAGCATTTGTAACAAGCACACCACCAAAGGCGGAAACAGGATCACCTGCCAATGCATCTTTCCACGCTTCAACCAACGTAGGACGAGACGCTACCCCACACGCATTATTGTGCTTCAATATAGCAAAAGTTATATCATCAAAATCTCCTATAAGATTAACTGCGGCATCAATGTCAAGCAAGTTATTGTAAGATATCTCTTTACCCTGTATCTGCTCAAACATATCCTCAAACTTGCCATAGAAATACCCCTTTTGATGTGGATTCTCACCATAACGTAAAGGCTTTACACTATCCAAGGCACTACGGAATGCACTGCACTCCCCTCCGTCAAAATAGTTGAAGATGGCGGAATCATACAGACTTGATACCCCAAATGCCTCCTTTGCAAAGAATTTACGCTGCTCCAATGTAGATTGTGCACCATTCTCGTTCAGCATATCAAGAAGCGGACCGTATTGAGCTTGAGACGCCACAATGACCACATCCTTATAATTCTTTGCCGCTGCACGGATAAGCGAAATGCCTCCTATGTCTATCTTCTCGATTATATCCGCCTCAGGCGCCCCACTTCTAACAGTGTCTTCAAAAGGATATAGATCAACAATAACAAGATCAATTTCAGGAATTTCATATTGAGACATCTGATTATTATCTTGTTCAACTTCACGTCTGCCAAGTATACCTCCAAATACCTTAGGATGAAGAGTCTTTACTCTACCTCCCAAAATTGACGGATACCCTGTCAAACTTTCAACAGTTTTACATGGAATACCTAAACTCTCAATAAAAGATTGTGTCCCACCAGTGGAAATGAGTTGTACCCCTTCTTGGTGTAATTTCTTGATAATTGCATCAAGGTTTTCTTTATGAAAAACAGACACCAATGCGTTTTTAATTCTTCTTTGTTCCATTATTTAGCCGTTTTTTACGATTTTACCAAAATTTTCGCAAATCTACAAAATAGTTGTAAATGAAACAAT
>JAZLHT010000239.1:0-5293 GCA_045616965.1 Candidatus Enterocola sp. | reverse complement strand
GCCTGCACCTACAGTATTAACCACCTTAACGGGTTTTACCGCCTTTTGTTTAATAAAAGAATGCTCCTTGCACTTATATAGCAACGCTCCCTTTGAGCCTTGTCCCA
Organism: Candidatus Enterocola sp.; assembly: GCA_045616965.1. GTDB lineage: Bacteria > Bacteroidota > Bacteroidia > Bacteroidales > Paludibacteraceae > Enterocola. The sequence continues at coordinate 5,186 of JAZLHT010000239.1, read as the reverse complement.
ATACTATAATATCAATATTAGGATATGTGGCGGAGAGTTGCTTCAAAAACGTTTTTGGACTGCAAGGCAGACCCTCGTCACTAAGGAATACCGTATTTGCACTCTTTAGCCATGGTCTGTTATACTCATCGTTTATATTTGAGAACACGTGCAAGTCTGTAACAATAGGTACATTATGCCTTTTAGCCTCCTTTAATAGCGGTTTTGCAAAATTGATGTTGCAAATAACCGCCGCACTGAATTTCTCCCAATCTTTTTCTGCAGGTAGTGTGGCAAGCCTGCACGCCTGAATGTTTTTAAGGTCACAGTATATACGGCGGCGGCCATTTTTGTCATAAAGGTTTGCAGAAGTGGGGGTGGCTTTAAGTTTGCCTTGCTCTGTGTGTGCTGATATTTTAAGGCTGCATAGAGTCTCCTTAATGCACTTGCCGGGCTCATCGGGGTAAAGAAGTGTATAGAAATCAACACCGTTACCAAGTGTCATAAGTGCTTTTGATATATTATAGCCCACACCCGATACTGCTGTCCTTACGCCAAACAATGGGTATGTAATGGGCATATAATCTATAGGGAAACCGTCTGTCTTGACGTTAGTCTCCAAATTCACCAATCCCGACACCAAAAAAGCTGCCATAGTAACATCTGCTAAATTAAAACACTCTACAAATATAGCACATTTTTATGATTTTTACCCCGATATTCTTATATACATGCAAAATTAAAAAAAAATTGTAACTTTGTCTTTTCGTTTAGGCTATGCCTTGACCCTTGACCCTATAATATTTCATTATGATTCACGATTTTTCATACCAGGCACCCACAAGAATTCACTTTGGGAAAACTGCGTTAAGCCATTTAAAGGAAGAACTGAACAGGTACGGCAAAAACGTGCTTTTAGTTTATGGTAAAAACTCAATAAAGCGTACAGGCATTTATGACCAAGTTATTGAGATTCTGAAAGCAACAGGTAAGTGTGTATCTGAACTGTCAGGGGTAAAGTCCAACCCTACTTACGCACAGGTTATGGCAGGTGCAAAAATAGCAAAAGAGAGCAATGCAGACCTTATACTTGCCGTAGGCGGCGGTTCTGTAATAGACTGTGCCAAAGGAATTTCCGTATCGGCATACGCACAGTGTGATGTATGGAAAGAGTATTATATGAATTGGGCGGATGTCAAGAACCAAACCATTCCGGTAGGCTGCGTTCTTACTATGGCTGGCACAGGTTCTGAGATGAACTCAACCAGTGTAATTACAAACGATGACACCCATACCAAGACAGGCAGAACCTTCCCTATGGAACAGGCAGCCCCTAAATTTGCCATTCTTAACCCTGAATTCACCTACACAGTACCGATGGAGCAGATGACAAGCGGCATTTTTGACATACTGTCACACCTTATGGAGCAGTACTTTGGCGGAGAAGGAGAGCATGTTTGCGATGCTATGATAGAGGGTGTCATGCGTTCTCTTTTAGTGTCGGCTCGCCAGGCTTTAAAGAATCCTACTGACTATGATGCACGTAGCAATATAATGTGGTGTGCCACAATGGGACTTAACAGACTGCTTGCCGTAGGTAAGGAGCAGGATTGGAACGTTCATAAAATAGAGCATCAGTTGGGGGCTTACACAGACTGTCCTCACGGAATAGGGCTTGCCGTAATCTCCCCTACTTACTACAGATATATCTATAAGGCAGGGCTTCATCAGTTTGTACGCTTTGCAAAAAATGTTTGGAATGTAGATGATAAAGGTCTAAGCCCCGATGAGGTGGCTCTACAGGGAATTGACCGTATGGAGGCGTTTATCAGGGAGTTAGGTATTCCACCTACCTTGCATGAGATTGGCACCACAGAAGAGATGCTGCCGCTTATAGCAAATTCAGTTATTTTTGCAGACGGCTACATGAAACTCACCCCGCAAGATGTGCTTAACATACTAAAAGCGGTGTATTAACAAAAAAGGGCTGATTTAGTAAACCAGCTCTTTTTTGTAGCGGGATCGAGAATTGAACTCGAGACCTCCGGGTTATGAATCCGACGCTCTAACCAACTGAGCTATCCCGCCATCTATTACCTTTCAATTTTGCGGTGCAAATTTACACAAAATAATTGAAACTTGAAAATTGAATGTCAAAAGTTTTTAAAAAATTTTACAGCCACCCATCTGTCCTTCTCTTTGTAGCCTTCAAGTTTCAACCCCAATGATGTGGCACATTGCTCTATCTTAGTCAAATCCTCTATGTAGAAACCACTCATATACAGGCTGCCACCTTTATTAAGGGAGATTACATACGCACTCATATCGGCAAGCAGTATGTTAAGATTTATATTGGCAAAAATAACGTCAAACTTTCTGCCTTTAAGTGATGCGGCACTGCCTAACTCCACATCCATAGTCACATTATTTAGGGCGATATTCTCTTTGGCATTACCAATACACCACTCATCTATATCTATACCCAATGCAGATTCCGCACCACGTTTCATAGCCAATATGCCAAGCACAGCGGTACCACAGCCCATATCAAGAATATGCTTGCCTCTCATGTCATCATCTAAAATCCAAGTAAGCATGCCGCTGGTGGTCTGGTGATGACCTGTGCCAAAAGACATTTTAGGGTCAATCATTATCTTGTACTCCACATCGGGTACGTTTTTATGGAAAGAACTATACACAACACACCTTTCCGCTATTACAATAGGCTGAAAATAGTTTTTCTCCCACTCCTCATTCCAATCCTTATCAGGCATATCCTCAACACTATATTTGCGGTTTTCAAGCACCTCTTTTAAACTTTTATCACTGAAAAGCGTCTTACTTTCAAAAGCAAGAAGCAGGTCACCCTCCTGACAAAAGGAGTCGCACCCAATTTCAGATAAATAATAGGTCAGCGTATCAACCTCATAATCAGGCAGTCCTGACACATCAACTGAAATTTTAACGTATTGCATACAATATTGTTTTAGATTTTTTTTAACTTTGCACAAATATAGCCAATTTTTCATTATGAAACACTCTGCGCTTATATTATTATTTGGTTTGGGCTTGACATTGGGTTGTTACGCACAAAACTTTTACGATGACATCTATTACGATAAGTCAAAAAAAGAGCAATACACCTTACCGGCTGTACCCGCTACAAAAGAACAAAGTACTGTAGTAATAAACACTACCAATCCTGAAGTAGTTACAGTGCAGACCTCGCAACCTACATCTACACGAAACATTGATGAGTACAATAGATATACATTCAGCACAAAACCAGAGAATGTTATTCCTGATACAGTAAGCACCGACTTTAAATACACAACCAAAATTGCAAAATACTACAATCCCGATGTAGTTACCATTAACGATCCACAATATGTTTATGTAGTTAGTGATAATGTGAAGATAAACAACACAACCACTTATAGTGGCTGGAATTCTTGTTGGAACTGCAACTGGGGCTGGGGAGGCTGGTACTCTCCATGGCATGACCCTTGGCTAAGACCATACGACCCTTGGTTTGACCCTTGGTACAGACCTTATAATCCGTGGTATGACCCATGGTACAGACCTTACGATCCATGGTACAGACCCTACCCGCACCCTATTTATCCTGTATATCCTGTTTATGTAAACACAGGTGGCTCGCGCGGAAACACACGTTATAACTATGAGCGTCGTAACTCCAACGGAAACACACGTTCATCTTACAATGGTGGAAATACCAGAGGTTATAGCGGAACATCACGTAGCGGTGGATACACCTCTCCGTATTCCAATGGTAATACTCGTTCCAATAACTCTTATTATAATGGCTCCACTCGTTCCACCGGCAATTACAATAGCGGTTCCTACAATAGCGGTTCACATTCAAGTGGCGGCACTCGCTCAAGCAGCGGAAGCTATGGCGGAGGAGGCGGCTATAGCGGAGGAGGCGGACGCTCAATGACAATTAGAAGATAATATTTATACTATGAAAAGGTTTTCTGTTATATTAAGTTTATTTGTTACGACATTTATAACTTTTGCCCAGTCAACAATGTCTATTCCATCATTCAACAGATACGACATTATGCTGCTTTCTCAACAAGATGTTAATGGCACAGCAAGATTCGTGGGTGTAGGCGGTGCTATGGGAGCGTTGGGCGGAGATGCCTCCACCATATTCTATAATCCTGCAGGTATAGGAATCTACCGATCGTCAGAATTTACAGCGTCTTTAAACATACATTGGAACAATGCCACAATGAAAGACGTAAGCCCTACTCAACGCCGTACAAATGCCAACCTTGGCAATGTTGCATACGTAGCCCATTGGGATATAGGGGCTTCTAAAGGTAAAGAGGACGGACTTGTCGGTATTAACCTTGGTATTGCATACAATAGAATGAAAAATTACAACCGAGCCTATACATATTCCCGTATAAAAAACTACTCCAAAACACAGTTCCTTGCTGATGACGCATACGGACAACCTGAGGATTATCTTAATGACCAAAACTTTAACAATCCCGATGTAGGATATAGAGCCATATTAGGTTATCAGACATATATGTTTAACCCTGTTTATACACAAGACCCCATAACCGGTGAACAAGCTCTTTCCAATTATGAATCTGTTTATAAATCATCGGGTGCCACATCTGTAGCAGACGATGTTACTGTTACAGAGAATGGTGGTGCAAATGAGTTTGCCTTGAGTGTGGCAGGAAATATTAGCAATATTTTCTATTTAGGAATGAGTTTTATTTGCGATTACGTAACAAACAATCGATATGAGACATATACTGAGAGCATGTCAAGCGGGGCATATACAAGATTATATAACAGCACTCAATTAGATGCCACAGGCTTTACTTACAAAATAGGATTTATAGTAAAACCCACAAGTTGGCTTAGAATTGGTGGTGCGTACCATACACCTACCGTATATCGAGCACGTGCAAATTACTATAGTTCAGCCTATTCAAATATAAATCCGGATCCGTCAAAAGGCGGTAATCCTGAAATTTGGACTCCCAACTCAAGTGAATCATGCTATTTTAACGCCCCAATGAAAGCCATTGGAAGCCTTGGATTCCTGTTTGGCAAGTATGGCTTTTTTGGTGTTGATTATCAGTGGGACAATTATGCAGGCATAAAGTTAAAGAACAGTTCTAAGTTTGATGTTACAAGCCTGACCGACACAAGAGAGG
>JAZLHT010000238.1:0-2322 GCA_045616965.1 Candidatus Enterocola sp. | reverse complement strand
GGCAACTATTTCATTAATTTTGCTCACATCCTCATCTTCAACCGCCTTTGCCAGTTCCCATGCCGGTGTGTCTTGAAAAAGACGGTAATCATATCCATTCAAGTATGACTTATCTACTTTTTTCTCCCTACTAAAGTATGTGCATGATTGCAGCAAACCTAATAGGGTAAACAGAATGGATACGGTTACTATTATCAGTTTATTCATTTTACTCACCTTCAAAATTTTTAAGAATATTGTTAACGCTATGTCCATTAAATACGGATGACACATCGCGTGGCGACAAGTAATTCTTTTTACCATTTACGTCTGGCATTAACGGAATGTTGTTTTGTACTAAATTCAAAGGGTCAGTATTCAATATGTAAGCATTGATATTTCTTTCTGATTTAAACATTGTTTTCAGCCCGCCATTCGCTATTTTGGTTAATGCTCCCACACCTGCCGCATTAAATGTAAATGCCTCTCTGCCTGCTCCATCTCCATACGTGACCAAAGAATTTAAAGCGGCTTCTCCGCCTCCTAATGAGTGACCAACAAAATTAAGTTCGTCATTTGGAAGTGCGGCAGAAAGTTGTTCCGCATACTCGACAGATTGTTTATATTGATCAGACAAACCCAATGGCTGTTTGAGATTCTCACCCCAATCCTTAGCATTTTCAGTACCCGCCGTAGCATAAACATATTCAGTGACTCCATCAACAACTCGTTCATAAACTTGTGATTTCAAACCAGTGATCGGATCTACGTATGGAATACCCCAATCCTTTTGAGACACCCTCCATCCCCCAGTTAGTATGTCATCTGACTTGTCTCCGTATACATGTGCAGCAATCCTCGCTGCTTCCGCTGGTGTTGGTTTTTGCCCATCTGGGTCAATCAACTTGACTGGGTTGCCTGCACAGTAGACATACGGACTCACACCAGGATATTTCTGTTGCAGCGGAATTACCTATATCAATTGCAACTAGTCAAAATAATACTCCTCCAACTCCAACTTTTGTTGCTTGTCCACTATATTGAATAATTCCAGTAATTCATTAGGCTGACAATGAAATTTTACACTATCCACTTGCATTATATTGCCACCAAAATAAAACGTCTCTTCAAAATTCTCATAATGAATTGTAATACTCATTCTTGTATCAATATTGGAAAGCACTGTATCTTCACTTAATTTGATTTGTTTTATTAAATTTAAGATGTCACAAATTGAACATTTGTCAAAAATATACTTTTCATGCTCTGGACTCATTTTTATAAACCGAGATGGTTTTATGGCACAAAAGGTTTCCATCAAATAATCAGCATATTGAATATGGATATAAGTGGCATCTGTTTTACAGCGATGAGTGCACGATAGCAATAGCGGAAAAACAGAAAATATTAGAATTAGTTTTTTACTCATATTCACTCCATAGTTTATTTGATGTAACTGATTTGGTCATAACAGGTTCTCCATTATGATTCTTTCTTGTAACTTCATTATCTTTAATCTCTCCTAAACTTTTTGCGGTCTGCTGTTCACTTCCTTTAATAACACGACATTCTTCTTTATTTTTGTATTCATTATTATTAATCTTCTGATCGTTTTTATATTGTTCATGTTTCGTGTTTTCTTGAAGAGCATGATCAAATTCATGATTGAGTATTGTTGTTGGAGAAACAATAATACCTTCATCAGTCATGCACCCCAATTTAGGATTCCACTTTAATACATTATCATTTCCGTTATAAGAGCCACAAATATCTCTAGTTTCTTCTTTTATTGTGATAATAATATTCGGATTTTTTATCAATTCATTGACAATCTTTGATGCTCCACATTTATATAAATAATTCACAGCCGTTTGAACAGATTGTTTAAATGACGGAGTAGAGCCTTTAGCATATATTATTTTTTTCCCGTCCGGATCCACGTACTTGACTGGATTGCCAGCACAATACACATACGGACTCACACCCGGATATTTCTGTTGCAGGGGATCTACTCCAAGCCATAGGGCCGCACTTGGGTCATAGTATCTTGCACCGTAATAGTATAGTCCTGTCTCTGCATCAAGTTCCTTTCCGTTAAACTTATACGGGGTAACGTTGCGTTCTTCTATAAAGGTCTCTCCGTATGGGGTGTAGGCTAAGTACTGGGCTACATCGCCGTTGCGGTCTGTGATGAATGTTGTACTTCCCAAATGGTCTGTATGGAAGTAGTAGAGGTCTGGAGCGGACTCATTGGCACCTGCAACGGCAGCGGCATTGCTTGTACCTGATGTGGTGCTGCCTGTATCTGATGCCTTTATGTTCTGCATGTTGTTAAAGTCTCTC
>JAZLHT010000237.1:0-5069 GCA_045616965.1 Candidatus Enterocola sp. | reverse complement strand
ATTTAATTTGTCTTCCTAAGACCGCTTGGCCTCCGACTTAGCTTATTTGGGGAAAAGACAGAATTTTAGAGGTGTATAAAAATATATTGGAGTTGGGTGACGGTGTATATGGTATTGAGAGTGCGGCGGAATATTACTTTCACACAACGGCATCTGAACTTACAGAAAAACAGGCATTGGAACTGGTATGTTTAAGGCGAGACCCTTTATACTTGAAAATAGGTAATGAATAAAAGAATTAAGTTAAAATATAAAATCGCTATCCGTTTGGCTAAATTAACTGCTTGGTGCCTTAATTCTGTAGGTAGAAACGGTGGTGCGTTGCCAGGTTTGGTTGCACTGAAACTTTGCCCCGATATTTTATCGGTTCTTGCATCTGATATGAGATGTATATGCGTAACAGGTACAAACGGCAAAACCACAACCACACATTTTATACGTTCAATAATGGAGAATTTATACCCCGATGCCGTAATGAAAACAATAGTGGGTGTCAATCTGCCTCAAAGTGTGGTTTGGGATTTTATTAAAAATGGCGATTCCAGATTTAAATATGCAGTCATAGAGTGTGATGAGGATTACACGCCTGTTCTTTTTAAATCAATTAAACCCGATGTAATAGTAGTTACAAATATTTCAGAAGACCAAGTAAGCCGTTTCCCGTCTGTTGCATACGTAAGAGACCGTATTGCCACAGCCATTGCCACTACACCCGGCAGCGTGTTGTGCCTCAATGCTGATGATGCACTGACTATGACATTGGCTGAAAAATGCAATAATACGGCATTGCTTTTTGGTAAAAAGTCTGACAGTTTTTGGTTTGATGTAAAATTGGCATTCCCAGGCAGTTATAATGTCTACAATGCAATGGCGGCATTATGTGCATGCAGTGTGTATAAGAAAGATGTAGGCGGTTATGCATCGCTGTTGGAAAACGTACAGCCTTGCCCCTCCAGAATGGAGACAATGAAAATAGGAGATGTTCCTATGCGGTTCATTCTGGTTAAGAATGTAGCATCATTTGAGGCTGCCATAGAGTATATTTCAACATTGACAGGGCAAGTAAGAATAGTAGTGGCACAGGCGGCGGAGATTCCTGACGATATGGATACCGCTTGGGTGGCAAAAGTTAATCTGAAAAAATTAAGGGAGAGTAAGGCAGTTAAAAAAGTGTTTGTTACAGGCATTTGTGCTGAGATATGGGAGGATAATTTGTATAAGAACGGTTTTTCCAAATCAGAAATTGCTGTAAACCACGATTTCAACTCACTTATGAATGAGGTGTTGAAACAAGATAGTGAGGTTATCTGGCTACCATGCTACTCTGAATCATGCAGAATAGATAAAGCCATTAAACTATGGAAAAGCCGGAATAAGATAAGTTGACTATGAATATTATAGGTATAACCGGATATTTTAGGAATCTGACAAAGCCTGAAGAGGAATTGTCCGCCTTATGGGATTTGTATGGAGTCCGGATGGTCAGTAAACTTAACGGCTCATTCTGCTTTTGGATGTCAGATAATGAAACAAATGAACTCTTTGCCGCAAGAGATATGCTTGGCACCAGGCAATTATTCTACACTTTTACAGAGGATAACAAGCCCTTGTGCGGCACATCAATCCGTACCCTTTTAAAAACTACAGGCAAGGAGATTAAGATAAATAAAAATGCGGTTGTAAGATATTTAGAAAGGGGATTTGTTTACGGAAACGAGACAATTTTTGAAGGCGTGTATAAGTTGGAATCGGGTTCATTCCTTCATTATCATAACGGAAAAACAGAATGTGTAAGGTACTTTAACCCTGCGTTTGAAAGAGATTATAAAGTATCACAAGCCCAGTGGGAAGAGGAGTTTCACAATGTTTTCAATAGTGTTATTAAAGCGGAGAACTGCAAAAACTGTTTTCTTTCATCGGGTATAGACAGTGCCTATATTGCGGCAACTTTGCCTGCTGATAAAACTATTACAGCAGTATTCAATCATCCTGATGATGAAGGCTTACAAGCAAAGCAGACGGCTGACTGTCTGTCAGTTCCAAATATACAGATTCCAATTTCCGCTAATGAGTTCTTCTCTGCCGTAAAAGAGGCTTTGGCAGAGAGGGAACAGCCTACGGCAGACCCCTCATACCCAGCCACATATTTATTATATAAGAATACAGCAAAGTATTGTGATACAATCTGTTCAGGAGAATCGGCTGACGAACTGCTGATAGGATACCGTCATTATGCGGTCAACGGACTTGCAACGGAAGATATAATCAAACTGCAATGTACAGATATTACAGAATCATTGGGTGATGATATTTTCCCCAGTTTGGAGACAGGTATGAGAACGTTTGGCATTGAAATCCACTATCCTTACGCAGATAGGGCATTGGTTGATTTGTGTATGAGAATGCCTGTAGAGTGTAATTTATCAGAGACTTCTAATAAAATGGTATTAAGAAACGTGGCTTCCCGCATATTGACACCGGATATTGCTTATAGAAAAAAAATAGGTTTTTTTGTTCCTATAAGCCAATGGATGGAACAGCCTGAATGGTCTGAACTGATAAACACTACGTTAAATGACGGCACATTGGAGTTGCTGGTAGGAAGTGATGCGGCACAAAAATACATCTCAACCAATTCTTGGAGAGAAAGATGGAAAGCGTTTGCCTTAGTTATGTGGTATCACGGAATTAACGGCAAATTTTAATTATCATGCAAAACAATGCAGGACTAATGTTTATTATATGCATTTTAAGCATTATAAGTCTTGAACAATTCTTTATGGTTAAAGGGAATACACCTCTCCTTTTTAATTCTTGTATATATAAATCCTTTTCATCGTACAGTTCGGCGGCAACTTTCCCAAGTAATGTATATGCCATCTGTGAAACCATCCCTTTAAACCATCTTTTATCAGCCACGTAAGATGATGTCTTTATTATAGAGTCTATAACAAAAAGTTTATCATTCAGGCGTTTTCTGCTAGTGTCTTTATTTATATTTCTTGAAATGGAGTTGGAACGGATAAGATAATTGTAAATAATCTTGTCTGTAGATGTTATCCTTTCCGCTTGAATCAGTATCCTTGGTGTCCATTCGGCATCTTCATAAAATATTCCTTTGTGAAATAAATTTGACTGTCTCTTCAAAATTTCACTCTTTATAATGAACTGTATGGCAAAACAAGCGTACCATAGACGTTCATTCAGAAAGGTTATTCCATCGCAGACTTTATTGGAATAATCACCAAGATTAACGGCTTCGGGTCCGTGAGTTATAATCTCATAATTTTCATTGACTTTCTGATAGTTGAATCTAAGAATGTCAAGATGTTCACTTTCCATTATATCCACCAACCTTTTTAGCGTATTGCATTCCAGATAGTCATCAGAGTCAACAAATTGGATGTATTTGCCTTGAGAGGATAATATGCCGGTATTACGGGCATCACTTAGTCCACCGTTTGGTTTGTGTATTACTTTAATGTTATTGAATTTTTTTGCATAACTGTCAGCAATATTTCCGGAATCATCGGAGGAACCGTCATCAACAACGATTATTTCGTATGTATTCTTATCCAAATCTTGACATGACAAACTGTCTAAACACTTGCATAAGTATTTATCAACATTATAAACAGGAACTATTATAGATAATATAATACCCATTGTTGCGGATTACCTTATAAACAGCAACTCCCTGTACTTTGGAAGACTCCATATACTGTCATCAACCACTAACTCTAAAGCATCTATTGCATTACGTATAGAACTAAGATAGGGTAGAACCGTATTATGGTAGGCTATAGCCTTTGTTCTGCCGTCTGTAAGTCCGTTTGCAACCTTGCGAGCCTCAGTCATTGCATCACTCTCACGCTTAATAAGCTGTATGTGTGCGGCAATGTTCTTAATCAAGTTCAAATCCTGCTCGGATAGTTTTGCCGCCTCATCAGCGGGAAATACCGATTTCATACGTGCCACCTTTTCAAGCAGAAGTGATTGATAACCCGATGCCACAGGAATAATGTGGTTCATAGCCATATCACACAGAACACGTGACTCTATTTGTATTTTCTTGGAATAGACCTCCCATTTAACCTCATTGCGTGCCTGTACCTCCTTTTTTGTGAATATGTGCATATCCTCAAAAATCTTTAGGCTTTGCTCAGATGTGTATGCGTCAATAACCTCGGGAGTGCTTCCGTTACAGTCAAGTCCACGTTTTTTTGCTTCCTCTTTCCACGCATCGCCGTAGCCATTGCCATCAAACCTTATTGATTTTGACTCCTTAATGTATTGTTTTATAACCTTGAGAATCGCCACTTCTTTATTTATGCCTTGTCCAATCAGCACATCCACAGATGCCTTAAAGTCAGTAAGTTGAGCTGCAACTACAGAGTTAAGGGCAATTATGGCACTTGCACAGTTAGCTGATGAGCCAACGGCTCTGAACTCAAAACGGTTTCCTGTAAATGCAAACGGCGATGTACGGTTACGGTCAGTGTTGTCAAGCAGAACCTCAGGTACATTTGCAATGCCAAGGCATATATGGCGTTTGTCTTTAAGCGTTATCTCATCACTTGTAGTTTCATCTACAAGATTATCAAGAATTTGGGAAATCTGACTGCCTAAGAACACAGATATTATTGCAGGAGGTGCCTCGTGAGCCCCTAAACGATGCTCGTTCTGTGCCGTCATTACGGACGCTTTCAGTAGGGCATTGTTCTTATAAACAGCCATCAGCACATTTACAAGGAATGTTATGAATTGCAGATTCTCCTTCTCCGTTTTGCCTGGTGTAAATAACCCGATGCCGGTATCTGTGCCAAGAGACCAGTTATTATGCTTGCCTGAACCATTGACACCTGCAAAAGGCTTCTCATGAAGCAGAACTCTGAAATGATGCTTTGAAGCAATCTTCTTCATAAGTGTCATAATAAGCTGGTTTTGGTCATTGGCAAGGTTAGCCTCACCAAATATGGGGGCAAACTCAAACTGATTGGGAGCCACCTCATTATGGCGTGTCTTTAGCGGAATACCAAATTTATAACCCTCAGTCTCCACATCGTTCA
>JAZLHT010000236.1:0-1125 GCA_045616965.1 Candidatus Enterocola sp. | reverse complement strand
CTTTTTTTTGAATTTGATTTAATATATCTGAATACAACAAATGAAGCAGTGACTTTTTCAAACAAAGCAGTTTCTTTAAAATGGTAAATTTCAGAGAAATAGCCGTTTTTACACATATAATTTCTTAAAGTGGCGGAATGGGTTGTATTCATCCAATAATCAGTACAGATGAAAATAAGTTCACCATCTTCTGACAAATGCACAATACTTTTAAGAATGAAAATAAAAAGATAATCACACAGACTGTTAAAATACTTATTCCAGAGGGTGTTGTGTTCAAGTTCTGATTTTAATTCGGATTCAAGGTTTTTCCATCTTATATAGGGTGGGTTACCTATAATGACATCGTATGTTTCAGAGGTGGGAACAGATAAAAAACTATTAAATTTTATAAAATCGTATTTTTTGCCAAGACTTTCATCTATTTCATACGCATTTATATTTGAAAATTCAGCATCAATAAGACTGTCAAGAAAAACACCTTTACCACAAGATGGTTCTAATATTCTACTCTCTTTAGAATGCTCTATTAAGGATACCATAAAATCAGCTATCCTTTTAATGGTGAAATATTGACCATATTTGTTTTTGCTTGTAGCCATAAATGTAAAATATCTTGACTCTTTTCCTCTTTTGTTGGAATTCAATTTTAGAGCAACGCAACGGCACACTAACGTGTGCCGTGCGAAGCACGTAGGGGTTTGGGGGTATCCCTCAATAAACTAGGATTTATCTTACGAAAACATTATTGTTTCTCAAGCAATAAGGTTTTCGTAGGTTGGTCACAAACCTCTGACGGACCAAAGTATTGGATTGGTCCAGGATAGATGTATGCTGTCTCAATAGCCCACCTGTCACGGTTTGCGGCAAAGAATTTGAATGGTGCCCCGTCAAGCTCTACAAGAGCCTTGCGGATTACAGGCTTCATCTCTCCGTGGCGGCGTTCCATATTCATCATCATAGTGATAGGAACACCTGCGGCAATCCAATTATCAGATGTCTTTGTTGTGTTCTTTATAAGTGACATATAACCTGTCTTGCCTGCACCTATAAGTTGGGCGGCATTGTAACCAAGGCTATAGCAATAGTCAGCATCAAAGTTTGATGGAGCGGCACAACGTCCTT
>JAZLHT010000235.1:0-1081 GCA_045616965.1 Candidatus Enterocola sp. | reverse complement strand
CCACAGGTTAAGATTGGCAACCAGATATGGATGGCGGAGAACTACCGCTGCTCAAAGTACGCTCCAGGCAGTGAGGCGTATAAGGCAAGGGTGACATTGAAGAATGGCTCTATGGGTAGTTCATGGGTATATACTCCGTATTACATAGATGCAACAGATAAAAGCAAATGGAAGGAGTACGAAGAGGATTATTCCCGACACATTACAGAAAACCTGCGGTCAAGGTTAGGTTACCAATATAACTGGGCGGCAGCCGTGGGTGTTGAAAACGGTGAACAAGCCTCACTCTCCAGTGAATGTCAGGGAATTTGCCCAGACGGATGGCACTTACCAAGCTTAAAGGATTGGGAAAAGTTAAAGGATTATGTTGAACAAATAATAGGCAAGGGTGCAGGCAATGCTGGTGAATACTTAAAATCAAATGCAGGCTGGTATGCAGGTGAATCAGAATCTTATAATAAACTCATTATTAAGCAAGTGCTTCAATCAATTGATACAGAATTTGATATCCTACCCGCTGGTTGCAGCTATGACAACAAATTTGAATATGTAGGCAGGGATGCCGCATTTTGGACAACGACACCATCAGGTACCGACTATGCAAATTACATCCGCATCACCTTTGACAAAAACGAATTGACTACAGCAACTACCACTTATAAAAGTTTTGCTAATGCTGTCCGCTGCCTGAAGAATGAAGAGACACTGAATGTTTCCCCATCGGCAAAAACAGTGGAGACTGAAGGCGGTAGTTTTGACGCAAAAGTGACATCAAATGTGTGCTGGACTGCACGGAGTAACAAAGAGTGGGCTACGGTGTCTGTTGCAAGCGGATGTGGTGACCAGACCGTCAAAATTCAAGTGGAGGAGAATGAGACAACAATGACAGACCAAGCCGCAATAATTTTCAGAACAGAAGGTGGTACAAAAACAGATACCGTAACCATCACCCGCAAAGGCAAGGAGAAATGTAACGCTGATGAATACCCACAGGTTAAGATTGGCAACCAGATATGGATGGCGGAGAACTACCGCTGCTCAAAGTATGACACCGAGTCTGAAGCGTACAACGCTGGAATGC
>JAZLHT010000234.1:0-6909 GCA_045616965.1 Candidatus Enterocola sp. | reverse complement strand
GAACAATTTCTTTTTTATCTAACCCTAAATATGAGTCTTACATATACACTACAGAAGCAAGTATAGTACTTGTAAACAGGGATTTTACCCCTAAAGAACCTGTAAAAGCCACTCTTATCAGAGTTAAAGACGCATATATGGCTCTTGCCACTCTACTTAAAATGGCAGAAGAGAGTATGAAAAAGGTTAAGAAAGGTACAGACAAGACGGCTCGTGTATCTAAATCGGCTAAAATAGGAAAGGATTGCTACATAGGTCCGTTTGTCTATATCGGGGATAATGTGATAATTGGAGACAACACCCAGATATACTCTCATTGTGCCATAAACGACAATGCTATGATAGGTAAGAACACAATACTTTACAACTCAGTAGTTGTTTATAGTAATTGTCAGATTGGCGATAACTGTATTGTGCATGCCACCACCGTTATTGGTGCAGACGGCTTTGGTTTTGCCCGCGATGAAAACGGCGCATACGTAAAGATGCCACAAAACGGGAATGTGATTATTGGAAACGATGTAGAGATAGGTGCCTCCACCACTATAGACCGTGGCAGTATGGGACCTACAAAAATTGCAAACGGCGTAAAGATAGACAACCAGATTCAAATAGCCCACAATGTGGAGATAGGGGAAAACACCGCTATGGCAGCATGCTCAGGTGTGGCTGGTTCAGCAAAGATTGGAAAGAACTGTATAATTGCAGGTAACGTAGGCATTGTAGGACATCTTGAAATTGCAGACAACTCCACCATTGCCGCTGGTTCAAACGTCACTAAAACCATTAAAGAAGAAAATGGTGTTTGGCAAGGCTCTCCCGTAATGACATTGGCAAAATCTAGAAAACTGATTGCAATATACAGAAATTTACCTGATATTTATCAAACTGTTAATGACTTGGAAAAACAAGTAAAGGAATTAACTGAAAAACTAAACTCAACAAACAAATAATATGTTACAACATACCATACAAAATAAATTTACTCTTGAAGGCAAAGGTCTGCACACAGGGTTGCAGATTACTGCTACATTCCTGCCTGCACCTGCTGGGAGCGGTATAAATTTTGTAAGGACAGATTTAGACGGCAAGCCTGTAGTAGAGGCACTTGCAAGCAATGTTGCCGCCACAGAACGTGGAACGGTTGTTAAGAAGGGAGAAGCGTCAATCTCTACAATAGAGCATACCATGGCAGCCCTTATGGCAAATGGCATAGACAACTGCACTATAGAGGTTAATGCCCCTGAGGTTCCTATCCTTGACGGCAGTGCAGTAATAATTTCAAACGCCATAAAGAAAGCCGGTATAGAGGAGCAACAGGCAGAAAGAAAATTCATGGAGATTAAGAAGGCTCAGTACTTTAAATTTCCTAACGGTTCTGAATTTGCTGTGTTGCCTGCAGATGATTTCTGCATTGAATCCACTGTTGATTTTGATTCACCTGTATTGGAGAAACAGACAGCCACGCTGAATAGCATAGATGATTTTAACAAGGATATAGCGGCTGCCCGTACTTTTGTATTTGTAAGGGAAATTGAGCCACTGCTTAAAATGGGGCTTATTAAAGGAGGCGATTTGGACAATGCCATAGTAATCTATGACAAGCCAATGGATAAGGAGACTATAGGCCACCTTACCACACTACTTGGTGTGGAAGGTGTCAATACAGATAAATTGGGTTACCTGAACAAACGTCCGCTTGCTTTTGACAACGAGCCGGCAAGGCACAAATTACTTGATATCATAGGAGATTTGGCTTTGGTTGGAATGCCTATCAAAGGAAAAATTGTGGCATATAAACCTGGACACGGAGTAAATACCCAAGTAGCCAAAGCACTATATAACTCTTAGTCATTAACTTTCAATTTTCAACTTTCAATTATATATGAACGCTTTTGTCCACCCCAATGCCAAAATAGGCAAGGGAGTAATCATCGACCCTTATGCATACGTTGATGACAATGTTGAGATTGGTGACGGAACGCATTTGTTCACTCACGCAACCGTACTTAACGGTGCAAGAATAGGTAAAAACTGTAAAATATTTCCTGGAGCGGTAATAGCCGGCATTCCTCAGGATTTAAAATTCCGCGGTGAAGAGACCACAGCAGTTATCGGGGATAACACCACCATTCGTGAATGTGCAACAGTAAACAGAGGAACATCATCAAAAGGTACCACCATAGTAGGAAGCAATGTTCTTATTATGGCATACTCTCATGTGGCTCACGATTGTGTTATAGGAAATAATTGTATTATTGGAAACGCATCTCAAATTGCAGGTGAGGTCGTTATTGATGATTTTGCAATTCTTGGCGGAGGAAACCTTGTACATCAATTTGTACACATCGGTGGTCATGTAATGATTCAAGGTGGTTCACGCACAGGTAAAGATGTTCCTCCATACGTTACCGCAGGAAGAGAGCCTCTTGTGTTTGCAGGTCTTAACCTTATAGGCATGCGTCGCCGCAACTTTACAGCCGAGCAAATACAAACCATACAAGAGTGCTACAGAACAATCTATCAATCGGCACTTAATGTAAGCCAGGCATTAGAGAAAATAGAGGCTGAAATACCATCTACACCTGAAAGAGACTACATAATGTCTTTCATCAAAGAAGGTGCTGCAAGGGGAATCATCAAAGGAATCAATGTTTAATATAAGGGACAGGGAACAAGGGACAAGGAACAAGGAAGAAGAACCTTTTACCTTGTCCCCTGACCCTTGACCCTTTATGAGCAAAGCGAATAAAATTATGGAATCATTGAATTTTATTGAAGAGATTGTAGAGAAGGATTTACAAGAGGGTAAAAACGACGGAAGAATTCAAACCCGTTTTCCGCCTGAACCAAACGGATACCTGCACATAGGTCATGCTAAAGCCATCTGTATGGATTTTGGCATAGCACAAAAATACGGAGGCGTATGCAATCTACGTTTTGATGACACCAACCCTACTAAAGAAGATGTTGAGTATGTGGATTCCATTAAGGAGGACATAGCTTGGCTTGGTTTTAAATGGGGGAATGTATATTACGCATCAGACTACTTTCAGCAACTTTGGGATCTTGCCGTCAGAATGATTAAGGAGGGCAAGGCTTACATTGATGAGCAATCAGCCGAAACCATTGCGGAGCAGAAAGGTACACCTACAGAGCCTGGCAAGGAGAGTCCGTTCCGTAACCGCCCAATCAATGAGAATTTAGACCTGTTCTACAAGATGAACAGCGGAGAAATAAAGGACGGTGCAATGGTGCTACGTGCCAAAATTGACATGGCTTCACCTAACATGCACTTCCGCGACCCTATTATGTATAGGGTTATTACAGACCACCCACACCATAGAACAGGGTTTAAGTGGAAAGCATACCCTATGTATGACTTTGCTCATGGTCAGTCAGATTATTTTGAGGGTGTAACCCACTCTATCTGCACACTTGAGTTTGTGGTACACCGTCCGCTATATGATTGGTTCATAGACCAATTTGCAGATTCAGACTACCGTCCGCACCAGTATGAGTTTAACCGTCTTAACATAACTTATACGGTTATGAGCAAGCGTAAGATGCTACAACTTGTACAAGAGGGGCTTGTAGCAGGTTGGGACGACCCACGTATGCCTACAATTTGTGGTCTTCGCCGCCGTGGCTACACACCAGAGGCAATAAAGGATTTCATTAGCCGTATAGGCTACACCAAATATGAGGCAACTATAGATGTATCAATGCTTGAGGCATCTGTAAGAGATGACCTAAAGGTAAGGGCAAACCGCGTATGTGCCATATTTGACCCTATAAAACTTGTTATAGACAACTACCCAGACGGCATCTCTGAGACTCTTGTTACAGAGAATAATCCTGATAACGAGAATGCTGGAACACGTGAAATAACACTATCTAAAGAGATTTACATAGAGCGTGGAGACTTTATGGAAGACGCTCCTAAAGATTTCTACCGTCTTACACCAGGCGGACGTGAGGTACGCCTAAAGAGTGCCTACATTATACAATGTACAGGGTGTAAAAAAGACGCTGACGGCAATATAATAGAGGTTCATTGTAATTACGATCCCGATACCAAGAGTGGTACAGAAGGTGGAAACCGCAAGGTTAAGAGTACTATAAATTGGGTGGATACAAAGAATGCCGCCACTGCGGAGGTAAGGCTTTATGACCGTCTGTTCTCTGTGGAGAATCCGTCTGCATCTGAGCAGGATTTCAGAGAACTGCTGAACCCTGATTCATTAAAGGTTATTCCAAAGTGCATAGTGGAGAAATCTCTTGCAAGTGCCAAGCCAATGGACCACTACCAATTCCTAAAGCAAGGCTACTTTACAGTTGATAAAGATTCCACACCGGAACATTTGATATTCAACCGCACAGTATCTTTAAAGGATAATTGGGCTAAAAAAAATTAAATCAGCCCCTCAGGTAGTGTCATGCGTATAGTTTTGGTGGTGTCGTCTATTGAATTTATCCATTCATCCACGATGGGAATCAACACCTCTCCACTGACGGCTTTTACAACAAACAGCACATTGATGGTCTGGTCATCAATGGCTGTCAACTCCCCTACCAGCGTATCTCCGTTATATATGGAGTAGCCCTCAAGGGTGCGCCAATCGTTGCCATCGCCGGTAAGTTCACTCTTTTTAAGATAGACAGTGGCACCAAGCAACGGCGCCAAATCTGATTCTGAATCAACGCCTTCAAACTTAACAATATCCACTGTAGATGACTTACTGCGGCGTGACTCCACAAAAAACGGAACATACAGTCCGTCTATAGGTATTATCATACATGATGCATCAAACAGGGCATCGTTAGTTACGGCAATGGTAACCTCTCCGCTTACACCATGTGATTTTAGCACCTTGCCTGCTACCGCTATATTTTCATCTACCCGTTCCATATATTTTATTCTCGCCTACGGCTCATTAAAATTTATATCCTTTTTTATTGGGGCATTTTTCTGCTTCGCAGAAAACTATCCAATGAGATGCTTCACTCCGTTCAGCATGACGTAGAGAGAGATACCCTCATACATCATACACCATACATTATACATCATACATCATACATCATTTTATATGCATATTAACTCCCTCTATTTGTGATTTGAAGTCTGGTGAATACATACTCTCTATGGTGGCAAAGCCTGCGGCGTAGTTACCTGATAAGTTTGCACTTAACTGATATTCAAACACATACGCACCTTTAGGCATACGGTCAAAGAAAAAGTCTGTGGTACAGTCTTTGGTAGTCATATAGTATGACAATCCACTCTGTACAAATCTTCTGGAAATCTGATTTATAGGCTCCAATCCCGCAGGGCGTAAATCCCTTATGTGAATAAACTCCATATCGCGGTCAGCAGTAACTACAAGACGCACTGTAACCCTATCACCAATGGCAACACCATCATCGGGGTTAATTTTATGAAGAACACCGTCACGCTCCACATAGTAACCTTTCTCCAATTTTAATCTGCTATCCGTATGCTTCTGAACCTGAGTCATATCTGCCATATACTGCCTGTAAGATGCACTCAAATCCATTTCCTCTGAATCTGATACGGTGACAGATTTTCCAAAAAGCAGCAACGCCCCTACGGCATCGGCGGTGGCAACAGAATTCTCCCACATATTGGATTGCTTGTTGTATAGCAGCCAAAGTTTCATATTAGACAATTCCTCATAGTTAGGGCTTACCGTAGCAAAAGCCTTAATGTATTCTGACTGAGTCTCTATAGTGGATGTATTAGGAAAACACAACCCCAATATAGGCTTATAAACCATATATTTACGTAGGTTGTCAATTATCTTTGCTGCCATATCCTTATCGCCGTCAGCATAGAGAACCTGTGCTATAACTGCTTGCGTAGGCAATGCGTACTGAGCCCAAAATTGCTTTACACTGTTATAGTTATGCTTATAAGACTCTGTAGAGCGTCTGCCCATAAGAAGCATAGACTTAATATCATAGACGGTAGGCTTTATTTCGCTCTTTTTATCCTTAATATCCTGATAATCCGCTTCCATCTTACTGCATAAATAATCTAACGCCGATGTAAGTTCCTTTCCGTTATATACGGTCTTCTTTAATTGTTCAGCCACAAAGCGAGTTATATACTCACTGGACTCACCACCGTCAAACCACGCAAAGCCACCGTCTGCATTCTGCAATTTAAACAGTTTACGCAGCAGTTTCTCTCTCTGTGCTGACTGCTTGGCTGTATTAAGCAGTTCTGTAAGTGAGTTGATTCTGTCTGTCTCCATCTTAGCCTCCACCACCCAAGGCGATTCCTGTAGCAGAATGTTTTTAAGATTCTGGTTTGCACTTAGAGGTGATTCCACACTAAGGTCTCCCTTTTTAAGTGATTTTAATGACTCACGTAATTTGGCATCGTGGCTGACAGCCTCAGCGGCAAGCCAATTTATATAGTATGCAAGTGCCAAATCAATGGCATTCTCAAACTTTGGCTCGCTTACATACGGCAACGCCTGTAGTGCCATAGTAGAGGTTATGTTATCTGTGCTCAGCTCTATAGGAGTGGTCTCCGTTACTGTAATTTTAGTGGACAGCACAGGCAGCAAATTCTCTACGCCGTCTGTTATTCCTGCACTCTTTACTGTTACCCTTACTTTAAGCACCGATGCGGAATCAGGCACATTCACATTACATTTTACAGCCTCTTGAGCCCCATGCTTAATGCTTATTGCCTGTGAGGTTTCAGACAAGACGGCACCTGAGAAAGCATCTATAACACTCCAGAATGCTGTGGCATTAACATCGTAGTCTGAGGTGTTCTCCACTATGGCAGATAAATCAGCACTATCTGTAGCACGCATAAAACGTGGCAAATTCAGATTTACGGATAGGCTTTTCTGAGTAATTACGGTATCTGTG
>JAZLHT010000233.1:0-10496 GCA_045616965.1 Candidatus Enterocola sp. | reverse complement strand
TCAGCAGGCAAAACGCTATGTATCAGAACTGCCCGTAAGCCGACACCCTAAATATATTGTCACCTGCAATTTCAAGAGTTTTCTAATCTACGATATGAACAATCCGCAGGGAGAGCCGTTTGAGATACTACTTGAGAATCTTGAAAAGGAATTTCACCTGTTAAACTTCCTTGTTGATGACGGCAAGGCGGAACTCAAGCATGAAATAGAGGTGAGCGTAAAGGCTGGCAGTATAGTAGGAGAAATCTACGATGCCCTGCTTGCCCAATACGGAGACAATATATCAAAAGAGGATATGCACGCCCTAAATGTTCTTTGCGTTAGGCTTGTATTCTGTCTCTATGCAGAAGATGCCGGCATTTTTGCCAAAGACCAATTCTATAACTATCTTAAAGCATTCCAATCCAATCAAATAAGGAATGCCATAAAGGAATTGTTCAATGTACTTGACACCCCGATTGGGAGCAGAGACCGTTTTCTTGAAGATACACTCAAAGCGTTTCCGTATGTAAACGGCTCACTTTTTAAGCAGACAGAAACAGATGAGGTGCCTCCGTTTACCACTCAGACCACAGACCTGCTGCTCAGGCAGGCATCCATAGATTTTGATTGGAGCGAGATTTCCCCAACCATATTCGGGGCAGTGTTTGAGAGTACCCTTAACCCCGATACCCGCCGTAGCGGAGGAATGCACTACACATCCATTGAGAACATACATAAGGTTATAGACCCTCTGTTTCTCAATGACCTTAAAGAAGAATTTTTGATTATAAAGAACTCCCCATCGGGCAAAAAGCGTACAGCACAACTACAGGGGTTTCAAAACAAACTTGCATCACTAAAATTCTTAGACCCGGCTTGCGGCAGCGGAAACTTCCTTACAGAAACCTACCTAAGCCTACGCCGATTAGAGAACCAAGTTATATTGGAGCAGACCAAAGGACAGGGATTGTTAGGCTTTGAAGAGGTGAACCCAATAAAGGTCAGCATACATCAGTTCTACGGCATAGAGATAAATGATTTTGCTGTAACAGTAGCCACCACAGCCCTTTGGATAGCGGAAGCACAGATGATGGCAGAGACAGAACAAATAATCCAAATGAATTTGGACTATCTGCCACTTAAAAGCAACACCAACATTGTACGTGCTAACGCTTTGAGAATTGACTGGGCATCCGTCATTCTGAGCGAAACACAGTGTAGCGAAGAATCTCTTTCCCCCTCCCGTCATAACCTACCGGTCTGTAAACAGTCTGAGCGAAGCGAAGAATCTCCTTCTCAATTATATATTATGGGCAACCCACCGTTTGTGGGACATCAGATGACAACCGATGACCAAAAAGCGGATATAGTCAATATATTTGGAAAAGATTGGCAAAATGTTGGAAGATTGGATTATGTGTGTTGCTGGTACAAAAAATGTATTGATTTAATGCAAGACACAAACATAAGAGCGGCTTTAGTATCAACAAACTCAATTACTCAAGGAGAACAAGTCCCTGCATTATGGAAAGAATTATTTGAACATTATAATATTAATATTGATTTTGCATATCGTACCTTTAGGTGGGATAGCGAGGCTTCTCTAAAAGCTCACGTTCATTGCGTTATTATTGGTTTCTCTTGCGGTGATAGTCCAAAAGAAAAAGTTTTGTATTCGGAATCTGGAACACCAACTAAAATAGTTAATATAAATCCATACTTGTTAGATTCTCCAACTATATTTATTGAAAGTTGCAAAAAACCTATATGTGATGTTCCTGAAATCAGGAAAGGCAATCAACCAACAGATGGCGGAAATTTAATTATTGAAGCAGATGAATATGATGCATTTGTTAAACAAGAACCTAATGCTATAAAATTTATTAAAAATCTTTTGGGAGCGGAAGAATACATTAACAACAAGAAACGTTATTGCCTATGGCTTGTTAATGCATCTCCTGTGGAAATTAAAAATATGCCTTTGGTTATGGAACGTATTTCTAAGGTTAGAGAAATGCGTCTTGCTAGTACAGATGCAAGCACTAGACGTAAGGCAGATTTTCCTCATTTATTTAGAGAAACAAATAATCCTGAAACTTTTATTGTTATCCCAAGTACTTCATCGGAGAGAAGAAGATATATTCCATTGGGCTTTTTGGATTCAAACACAATTCCAACCAACGCCAATCTTATTATCCCTAACGCCTCCCTCTACCATTTTGGAGTATTGACATCAAATGTACACATGGCTTGGATGAGGGCTGTATGCGGAAGATTAAAATCAGATTACAGATACTCCAAGGATATTGTCTATAACAACTTCCCATGGCCACATTCATTGTCCACTGTCCACTTTGTTAAGACTTCGTCTAAACCATGTTACTTCGTCGCTCGGCATAGTCCAAGTGAACTTGGCTCTGCACTCACTCCTAGTAACAGTCAACTAATTGAATCCACCGCTCAAGCAATCCTTGACGCACGAGCGTTATATCCGGACTGTTCACTTGCAGACCTTTATGATGAGGTAACAATGCCGCCGGAACTGCGTCGTGCCCACCAAGACAATGACCGAGCAGTAATGGCAGCCTACGGCTTCCCCGTTAAAAACTTCACAGAATCAGACTGCGTAGCCCGCCTGTTTGAACTCTACAGCAAACTAACAGAAAATTGTGAGAAATCCAAATAAAATGCATATATTTGCAATGTTATATGTCAAAAACAGAATTGGATAAATCGTTTTTTGTGGCTTTTTGTATTGAGCAATACAAAAATCATAAAGGAATTAGTGGTAAGGAAGCCTCTGACATTTTATTTAGTACAGGTGTTGCTAAGTATCTGTCAGACAATTATGAAGTGTTGCACACGCAAGGTAGCCAATGGTTGCTTGAAGAAATTGATGAACGACTTAAAGAACAGAATAATTAAGAAAAATGAAATTATATCACGGTAGTTTGCAAATAGTGTCCAATCCCGAAATCAGAGAGTCTAATAGAACCTTGGATTATGGGAGTGGCTTCTATACAACTACTGATTTGAATCAAGCCACAGAGTGGGTAAAACACAAATTCAATAAGAGTATTAAAACAGGTTTTGTTAATGTTTATGAAATTAGCAAATCAGATTTAATGCAACTTAATGTAAAATGGTTTGATTCTCCAACTGAAGAGTGGGTTGATTTTGTATATGCCAATAGAAACGATAATAATTTCAAGCATACTTACGATGCCGTATATGGTCCTGTTGCTAATGATAAAGTATATGCGGTGTTTACTCTTTACGAAAGTGGCTTGCTCAATAAGGCAGATTTGATAAAGGAGTTAAAGACATATAAATTGGTGGATCAATTACTGTTCCACACTTCCAAATCATTGCAAATGCTTAAATTTATTAAATCCATCCCTGTGAAAAAATGAATTTGACAATAACCGATAAAAACTTATATCTCCTATTGCCTGGCAAAGTATCTGCTGTTGCTGCATTGTACGCCGATGAACATCATTGTAATGTCTTAGATGCTGTTAATTTGTTTTACAGTTCCCCTGTATACAGAGATTTAGAGAAGGAAGATACCAAAACTTGGCATCTTGGTGCAGTTGCCTTATACCAAATGTGGATGACAAAATAATTTTTTTCTTCAACTTGTCCCAAGTTATGAGACAGGTTTTACCTATCTTTGTCTGCTGATATAATTATGAGAACAATTAAAGTTATTGTTGAGCGTGCAGACAAACTATAGGCTTGGGTAGCGTTTATCTGAGAGCGAGGCTAGGAAGTTTGACCCAAATCTGCCTGTTTTGGAGTATTTAATGTGACCATTTTCTTAACTTTACGAAAATGGAAACGGATTTTATTTGGATTTTCTACTGTTATATTATATCTTTGCAGAGATTGATAATTATAATGTACGGATTGAGTAACAACGATATTGAGGCAATGCGTTCAGTATTTAAAACTGAAAAACATTTGGAACGTGTGGTTCTTTACTTCACTGAGCAATCCACAACTTATTGACCATATCAACCGACGTGGAGTGGCTCTATATGAAGTTTAAGGCTAACAGAAAGAATGGAATTTTTTTCAGAGAGCCACTACGGGGACTCGAACCCCGGACCCACGCATTACGAATGCGTTGCTCTACCAACTGAGCCATAGTGGCATATAGCCTAAAATATTGCAGTGCAAATTTACAAATTTTTGCATAGATTTAGAAACTATTTTGTAATAAAAACAATTTTATTTACAAAAAACAGTTTCTATGTTGTGATATTTAGCATATAATTTATAATTTTGTAGTGTTT
Organism: Candidatus Enterocola sp.; assembly: GCA_045616965.1. GTDB lineage: Bacteria > Bacteroidota > Bacteroidia > Bacteroidales > Paludibacteraceae > Enterocola. The sequence continues at coordinate 6,216 of JAZLHT010000233.1, read as the reverse complement.
TTAAGAATAATAATCAGGAGTTAACTCCACAAATAATTTTAGTTATGCAAAATGTTGGTTCAAATGCAGGTCTTGTATGGCAAGCATTAAATGCAGCAAACGCTGCTCTTGAGGTTAAGGTTATTAAAAAACTTACAAAACTTACAGACAAAGAGGTATATGCCGCTTTCGGTTGGCTTCTTCGTGAAGGCAAAATCTCTGTAGAGGAGAAGGAGAAAGAGGTGTTTGTTGCTCTTATCTAAGTAACTTGATACTATAAGAAAGCCGTGACACTTCAAAGTATCACGGCTTTTTTATTGCTCTAAATGTTAAATCAGTTCAGTTTATATCCCCATCGGGTAACGTATGAAACAGAGCGTATCAAGTATATTACTATATACGGATAGATGGCTGGATTGAACTCCTGCTCCAAAACAAAACTACCTGCTAAGAATAAGGTAAGAACCACACTTACAGCCATATAATAGAATTTCTCATATCTGTGCAGACCCTTGAATATGGCAAAAAGCAATGGAATGCCCATAAACGGATTCAGCCATATTATATTAAAGTTAGCCCATGTGAACGGGTGTTTTGAGAATAATATAAGGAATAGAATAAGACACCCGAAAAGTCCGTTTACTGAGAATATTATGGCATCAAACCACTTTAAATTCAAATGCTTGATTATTGCATAGATACTAAGTGCCGCCACTAATACACACAGTATTATTCCTAATGTAAGAGGAGACATCCAAGGGTCAGGATTAACCAGTGTGTCTTCTGATATTGTAATTCTGTTTAAAGTAAGGTTTACTGTAGTGTCAGCCTTTACTATAGTTGTTTGAGATACTGTATTTCCTAAAATTTCAGGGATAAACATCTTCTCATACGGAGTGGCTTCACGGTCCAGCCCTCTGCCTAAACAGAGGTCAAATCCTAATTGGCTCCAAGGAGACGTTTGGGTGTAAGATTTTATTACGTCACGGAATGACAGTCCACTGCCTGAAACATCGGGGTAGGTGAGTTCCCCATCAATATTCTGCTCTATAAGGTCACGCAGTTTAGTGGCACAGTTATTAAATATGAAATTGTAGCGGTAAGTGCTGTTCTCCGGTCTTATGTTATCCATAAGATACACCCATAACGTTATTTTCTCACTTTGAGTAAGGTTAAGTACGTTTTCTGTAACACCGGACCCACGTAAAATGTATTCCATAAGAAAATCGGCAGTAGAGCATACACCCACAGAGTAGTCTGTCTTACCACGTACAAAACGATAGATGAAATCCTCTTGATTAAAATCAAAAAGCCCGTAGTTAAATGTGACGTCTATGTTTTTATCGGGGTCAAAAACTCTTATCCCTGAATGACCGAACAACTCATATATTTCTGTTCCTGGAGAGCATGTAATAAGTGAGATTTGGGCATTCTGACTAAGGATATTGTCATTTGCAGTAATTGTGCCACATAAAAACAACATCAATATTGGAGTAATTATTTTAAGAAAATGCTTCATATTGTGTTGTATTAGATTGTTATAACAAATTGCTGGCAAGTTCTGACAAGTAACTGCGTTCACCCTTAACCAAGTTTACATGAGTGAATATTTCTTGTCCGCGCATCTTGTCTATAGTATAAACCAAACCATTAGACATCATATCCAGATAAGGTTGGTCTATTTGCTGAACGTCGCCTGTAAACACCACTTTAGTGTTTTCTCCGGCTCTTGTGATAATGGTCTTAATCTCATGTGGCGTAAGGTTCTGAGCCTCATCTACAATGATATAGGCATCGCTAAGGCTTCTACCTCTGATGTATGCAAGTGCCTCTATAACTAGTTGACCCGATGTCTGCATCTCCTGTATGGCAGCGTTCTCCCTGCTCTCTGCAGAGAACTGATGGCGTATAACATTAAGATTGTCAAACAAAGGCTGCATGTAAGGGGTTATTTTCTCTTTCTCCGTACCAGGCAGGAATCCCAAATCCTTGTTTGCAAGTGCCACAATAGGGCGTGCCAGCAAAATCTGCTTATAGTCATTGCGTTTTTCAAGTGCGGCTGCCAGAGCAAGCAGAGTCTTGCCGGTACCTGCCTTGCCTGTTATACATACCAACTTAATATCGTCATCAAGCAGGGCGTTCATAGCAAAAGACTGCTCAGAGTTACGTGGTTCAATGCCAAATGCCCTCTCTTTCTGTACCTTTACAACTGTCTCATAATTAGGGTTGTAGCGTGACATAATGGAGTTACGCTCACTCTTTAACACAAAGTATTGGTTAGGAATAAGGTCTTTCTCAAATTCAAAACTGTTTTTAGGAACACCGGCAGCAGTGCTGTACATACGGTCTATTATGGCTGCATCAATCCCTTCAAACACCTCATGAGCCTTCTCAAAAATATCTGTACTTGTAATTTTATCGTTGAAATAATCCTCAGAAAGCAGGTTGATGGCACGAGCCTTCATTCTTAGGTTTATATCCTTAGTAACAAGAATGGTCTTGTGTTTCTTGTCTTTGGTAGCCAGATAGTCTAAAAAGGCTAAAATCCTGTGGTCGTTTATATTCTCTATAAAAGCACGCTTTACATTATCAGACGGCTCCTGTGGCAGTGCAATAAACAGTTTTCCTAATCCTTCACCAAGAGAAGCGCCTTTCTTGAATAAATCATTGTCAGAGATTTCGTCCAATTCACGTGCAAACTGACGGGCATTGTAGTTTATTTCCTCATTACCTTTCTTAAACTTATCCAACTCCTCTAAAACAACAATAGGTATATAGATATCGTTCTCCTGAAAATTATAGATACATTTATAATCGTGCAGTATTACATTGGTGTCCAATACAAAGTTTTTTTTCATAGCAGTGATATTGTTATGTGATTTTAAGGCATAGAGTTAGGTATAGGGTGGGTTGCATTCAGACAACCTTCAGGGCTTCCAAAACAGCCCACTTCAAGAGCGTTTGCCGTATAGCCTATATCTTTAAACATTTTCTGCAAGTTGCTTACAGTGTTTTTCTCTCCGTCAAAAGTAATTACAACCTCTTGCTTGTTTGTATCAATCTTGCTCTCCAATATGCCGTCCTGCTCTTTTATAGCGGCTGGTATTTTAGAGTTTGCGTTCTTGTCCATCATTACCAAGAATGTGACTGTAACTTGTGTCTTGTCAGAATTTTGTCTTTTTTTTGCGTAACTCAGAGAGCAAATAAAAGTAAACAGTAGTGTGAATATAATTATTTTTTTCATAGTAACCCGATGTTGAAATTTATCTTTTTTATACAACTCCTGCAAAACCCATAAACGCCATAGCCAGTATGCCGGCGGTTACAAGGGCGATAGGGGTGCCGTTCATCGCTTTAGGCAGGTTTACAAGTTCAAGTTGCTGGCGTATGCCGGCAAACAGAATAAGAGCCACTCCGTATCCTATGGCTGTGGATATGGCATAAACAACGCTCTCAACCAATGTGAAATCCTTTTGTATTACAATCAGTGCAACACCAAGTATGGTGCAGTTAGTGGTTATAAGAGGTAGGAATATACCCAATGCCTGATATAGGGCTGGAGATACTTTCTTAAGCACAATCTCCACCATCTGCACAAGTGCCGCTATAACCAATATAAATGTAAGTGTCTGTAGAAACCCTATACCAAGTGGGTCAAGCACATATTTCTGTAGCAGAAATGTACAGATTGTGGCTATAGTCATAACAAACGCCACTGCGGCAGACATTCCAAGTGCGGTATCTATCTTTTTAGAAACCCCAAGGAACGGGCATATACCTAAGAACTGTGACAACACTATGTTGTTCACAAAAACCGCTGCTATAAATATTATTATATAATGCATAATCTATAATTTAGTTGACAGTTGACAGTTGACAGTTGAATGTTACTTGACCCTTGACCCTTGACCCTTGTCCCTATATCCAATATGATTCTTCAGTGCTATCAGCAGTCCAAGTGTGATGAACGCACCTGGAGCAAGAATAAACAGTATCATTCCGTAATCATCAGGGAATATGGCGTAATTAAATATCTTACCTGTTCCAAGCAACTCTCTTACACTGCCAAGAATTGTAAGTGCAAGTGTGAATCCAAGCCCCATTCCAATACCGTCAAGAGCGGAATCAAACACACCATTGTTTGCCGCGTATGCCTCCGCACGTCCCAAGACTATACAGTTTACAACAATAAGCGGAATAAACAGACCCAATGTGGCGTTAAGGTCAGGCAGGTAAGCCTCCATACATAACTGTAGCACAGTTACAAAAGATGCTATAATAACAATGTATGCCGGAATGTGAACCTTATCAGGAATCAGATTCCTTACGGCTGATATTATAATATTGGAGCAAATCAGCACAAACGTGGTGGCAAGTCCCATACTCATTCCGTTAATTGCGCTTGTAGTGGTGGCAAGGGTAGGGCACATGCCAAGAATCAGTACAAATGCAGGATTCTCTTTTATAATTCCGTTCAGTATAATCCTTAGCTTGTTCATTCCATGCCTCCTTTCCGTACGTTCAGTTCTATTACAATATCTTTAAATAATCCATCGGCATTGTTCACACCCTTAAGAAAACCTCTTGATGTGATGGTAGCCGCTGTAATGGCATCTATGTCACCTCCATCTTTTTTTACCGCAAATGTCTCAAAAGCATGTCTGCCCGGAATTGATTTCTTAAACCAAGCGTCCATTTTTGCTCCCAAGCCAGGTGTCTCATTTTGCTCTATAACAGCATAGTCTATAATTTCCCCATCGGGTTTATAACTTATTATAATTTTAAATTTACCGCCATATCCACTTGATACAGAGGTTATTGCAGCACCTACTAATGTATCGCCCATATATGCCCCGTATACAGGGGTATCAGCAATAATGGTATCATAAAGTTCAGTGAATTCAGGTAGTATTTCCTTAAGCTTGTTTTGCGTTGAAAGTGCTTGGGCATTATCCCTATCCTCCTGAGTGGCCTCGTATGCCAACGCTAAAACGCCACCCATTATCAGCGATATCAATGTCAGTGACAGCACCATAGCGGCAAATGTGTCTTTTACTCTTTTCATAGTTTGGAGAATGGTTTAGGTTTAATGTAATTGTTTATAAGCGGGGTTACTCCGTTCATTATAAGAATGGCAAACGACATTCCTTCAGGATAGTTGCCCCACACTCTTATTATAACGGTTATTAACCCGATGCCTATACCGTAGATGATTTGCCCCCAATGTGTCATTGGAGATGTGGCATAGTCTGTAGCCATAAATATGGAACCAAGCAGCAGACCTCCCGTAAGCAGGTGGTACAATGGGTCTGCATAGTTCATAGGGTGTACGGCATGCAATATCCATGTAAATGCAACTACCGTTACAAGTATGCTTACAGGAATATGCCATGTTATTGTTTTAGTGCAAATTAAGTATATTCCACCAATAATCAACGCCAATGCGCAAACCTCTCCCATACTTCCGCCTATATTACCTAACAGCATACTTAAATAATCAGGTATTGAAGCCATTATATCCTGTATAGGTTTTAATGCTGTGGCTGATGAGTTGGCATCTACAACATCTGATATGGCAAGTTGTTTTATATAAGAAAGAGGTGTGGCACCTGTTTCTGCATCCAAGTAGTGCATATTAAGAGGTATAGGACGTGGCCAAGTGGTCATTGCGGCAGGGAATGATATAAGCAGGAACACTCTGCCTGTAAGTGCCGGGTTAAACGGATTGTTACCAAGTCCGCCAAAAACCATCTTCCCTATTCCTATTGCAAACGCCGCACCCAATACCGCCATCCACCAAGGCAGGTTAGACGGTAAGTTAAATGAGAGCAGTAAACCTGTAAGCAGGGCGGAGCAGTCACATACGGTAGGCTCGCGTTTTAGCATGAATTTCTGTATCACGTATTCAAATACTACGCAGGATACCATACATGTGAGGCTCACTATAAGAGCACCCAACCCAAAGAAATATAAGGCAACAAGATATGCCGGAATCAGAGCGTAAATAACCCTGCGCATATTCTTCTGAATACTGTTGCCACTGTGCGTATGTGGGGAATTACTTATTATCATTAATTGAAAGTTGAAAATTATTCATACATCATACATTATACATCATACATTGAAAAATCACCGATTTTTCATAATCATCATAACATTTGCCTTCCCTTGATGTATATAATCAAGCAGAGGTCTGTTGCAAGGACAAGTGAATGTGCAGCAGCCGCACTCTATGCA
>JAZLHT010000232.1:0-15696 GCA_045616965.1 Candidatus Enterocola sp. | reverse complement strand
TGTCCACACTATAATATAGTGCCAATTTCTCCGTTATGGAATATACATACGGCTCACCCCACTCTCCATGCCCCTCTATAAACGCCACACTCTCAGGCGTTTTGTTATTCAGCCTACGCAGTGCGTCTGTCAGATCATACTCAAGCGACTCTATTGAGGCATTCAAATTCTCTTCGCCCGACATTCCCTGAATGTTTTTAAGCAAATTTATATTTATGGTATCACCGTCCTCTATGACCTCCGCCCATGGAAAAATAATTTTCTGAATCATGCCGCCCTTGGAGTCTCTGTCATACACCATAGTGGGTTTTAACCCTTTAGCCTCTAACTCAGCATAAACGGAGTTGCGGGTCTTGGCATCGGGTGATGAAGAGGGGTCTATAAGATTTACAGAAAAATCTGAATGTGAGTAGGCTTTAAGTTCCTTTAGCATATTCTGCACGGCATCTTTCAGCCTCAGGAATCCTGAATTCATATCGCCGTCAAGGTAAAGATTAACCTCTACAGGCTTATCCATAGAACGCATTAGGTTCTTGGTGTTATCAGAAAGAGTGTATCTTTTCTCCGATGTAAGGTCAAGTCGCAGCACATAATAACCCGATGCTATGTACAGTGCAATGAGAGCAATAAGAATGGTGAATCGACCCTTGACCCTTTTGTTAAGGCTTCGCCTTAACCATGTTACTTCGTCACTCGGCATAACCCCAGTGAACTTGGTTCTGCTCTCGTTCCTAGTAACAGTCCCTTGGACCTTGACCCTTACTATTGTGGCAAGTATGAACACATACACAGCAATAACAAAGTACATTACATCTTTTAAGTCCAATACCCCACGGCTCATTGAGTCATAGTGAGCATCCACACCCAAACCGTAATAGACCAAAAAGCATAGCAGAGCAGATATTACAAACGCCACTATAGAGTTTCTTGTAAGTGATGAGCAGAACACCCCTATCGAGGTATAAAGTGCGGAAAGAAACAGCAAACCTATAAAAGAGCCCCAGAAACCGCCCGTATCTAAGTTAAACGGAGTAATTCCCATCAAGCCCACACTTACCATATATAATAAGGTGGGGATTAACGCTATAACAGAGATAGCCCACCCTGCCAAAAACTTGGACCACACTATCGCCGATTTTTTTACAGGCTTGGTAACAAGCAACTCTATTGTGCCCGATGTAACCTCATCGGCAAAAAGTTTCATGGTTACGGCAGGTATTAGAAACAGGAACAGCAACGGAGCGGTGGCAAACAGTCCGTCAAGGTTTGCGTAACCACTGTCAAGCACGTTATACTGCGATGGTATTACAAACAAATAGACACCGGTAATGGCAAGAAATACAGCCGTAACTATAGGACCTGCCGCCGATGAAAAGAAATTCCTTATCTCTTTTTTTAACAGTACCACCATTTTTACCGATATTTTTTATAAATTTGTGGGCTGAAACTAAACATCTGTTCCAACAATCTGCAAAGATATGGAATTTTAACCGCAATGACAAAAAGAGAGTGGATAAATAGGATAATTTTACTTACAATTATTTTTATTGTAGGAGTAAGGATTTCTCCGCTACGCTCCGCACCTGACCCTTGTCCCTTGACCCTTGTCCCTTACTCCATTAAAATGGAGTTCAACGGCGGCTACATCTACCCACACGATAAGAATATAGTGAGCCCTGCCGTAAAAGGTCCGTCACTTGGCGGTCAGATTGCATTTGAGTGGCATACAGACGGTTCACGTCAGTGGCATTTGGATTATAACCGCCCCACCATTGGCTTGGCATTGCAGGTTATAGACCTTAGCAACCCAAAAGTGCTTGGGCAAATGATTATACCTTACACCTACATAAATATACCTATGGTTCGCTCTCGTGTGGCAGACTTTAACTTTTTGCTTGGCGGCGGTTTCGGATTCTGCACCAAACCCTGCGATTTGGACGAGGCACGCAAGCAAGGCTCTATGCAACCTGCTACCAACAATTTTATTATAGGCGGACCCCTCACTTTCAACCTACAGGCAGGTGTAAATGTGGATTTCCATGTTCACAAACAGGTGGATATAACACTTGGCGTGGACTACAACCACTGCTCCAGCGGCTCTCTTTTCCAACCAAATTCAGGGCTAAACATATTTGACGGCAAAGTAGGTCTTAAATACCACCCTGTAATCCGCAAACTTGACAAACCCATTGAGGTTAAGCGTGACACCACAAAACTTAAACGCTGGTACGGAGAGATTATAGCAAGCGGCGGAACAAAGACCTTATATTATAAGGATACTAAATATTGGGGTTGTGCATCACTTAACGTAGAGGCATTTTACCGCACATGCCGTCAGCACAGGATTGGCATAGGTGTGGATATGTTCTACGATGGTGCATTTACCACAACTGCGGTTCAGGGGGCAGATGGCAAGTGGAAAAGTTATGACGGCAACACACACTTTGGAAAGACATTCACCACAGAAGATAAGTTCCTTAACAAGTTCCGTGTAGGTCTGAATATAACCAATGAGCTTATGATAGGCAAACTTATGATAGGTTTTGGTTTTGGAGTATATCTGTATGACCCTGTAAAGAATATGGAGCCGTTCAACGATGCTAAATGGGTTACAAACGGCAAGCCTGAAGATGAGAAATCATCAAAATACAAAGACCCTAGCACTAAAGGGATGTTCTACTCATACGATATTGACAAAGAGGACGGCTGGAACTATTTCCGCCTATCGTGTAAATACTATATAACCAAACACTTACTTGCTCAAATAGCATTTAAGACTCACTTGCAGAAAGTGGAGTTTGTGGAGTTTGGAATAGGAACTTGGTTTTAACACTGCGTGTTAAAACCAAGTTCCAAAGGAACAAGTATTTGTCACACTCGTCATGCTGAACGTAGTGAAGCATCTACTAAACATTATGAGATCCTTCGTTTCACTCAGGATGACGTGACGAAGTAACATGGTTAAGGCGCAGCCTTAATAAAAGGATTAAATGATAAAAAAAATTATTATACCATTATTCTGTATTCTCATCATCGGGTTATCTGTATGGGGATACATAGAGATGAGGAAAGACTCAGTATCAGCAAAACGTGATTTGTATGAGTCTGTTCCAGGTGAGCCTTGTGCCATTTTAGGGCTGAGCAGCATTAAGATATTTCAGGAGAGCCTGCTCTATAATAACAACTATTGGCTCAATATGACTGTGCTTAACACCGTAAACAGAACACACAGAATAATATATGCACTTGACTCGCTAAAAGAGACTGAGCCTCAAATAAATAACATAATATCAAGCAGACCTGTGGCTATTGCTTTCTACGCATCGCCCGATGGGGGCTTACGCACACTGCTTACAACCATACTGTCCAAGAGTGATTGGGAAGAGGCTGAAAAGTTTATTAACACATATATAAGCGGAGAGTACCACACCACCTACTACAATGAGTTCTTTATAGCGTCATCGTCTGAGGAACTGATTGAGGATGCAAAACATTGCATTGATGCACAGCACTCCCCTATTATGGACGATAATGTTTTCCGTAAAATAAGGTTGTCATCGGGTGATAAGCAGGAGGCTAATATTTTTATAAACGGCAAGCGTTGCCGGAATGTGCTTAAAAACATTCTGCTTGATGAGATGAACCGTGTTTTTGATGTGAGCGACCAATACGATGACTGGTGCGGCTACGATATTGATTTTTCTGAGGACCGCATAGAGATTAACGGATTTGCGTACAGCAATGGCAAATCAGGTGTGGTTCAGGCATTTACAGGGCAGAATACAAACCAAAACACACTATCGGAGGCTATGCCATACAACACTTGGTTTTTCCGCCATTTTGCCATAACCAATTTAGAGGACTACCGTGTGGTTATGTTCCCTAATGCCTACGATGTGGAAGATGAACTTGAGACAACATCGGGTGAGTCTCCTATAACATTCTTCCAGGAGTATTTTGGTGGGGAGATTGCATTTGGGCGTTCACCATTGGATAATTTTGTTATAGTTAAACTGTGGAACAGCGATGACGCACAAACAGCCCTGAGGCGTATTACATTGGAACTGAATCCTTCCGGCACCAGCAAGAACAATGGCATTGAGGTGTTTAACTTGGGCGTAAACGGTTTTGCAGGCAATGTTTTTGGTGATTATTTCACCCTACCCGATGAGTACATGTGCATAGCAGGCGGAAACCTTATTATTGCCCCTACGGCATCTTTTGCCTCTTATATTGCAACACGCAACCACAAGACCCAGACTCTTAAATGCTCTCCTGTGTTCCGTAGTGCAGACCGCACACTGCTTAGCACATCTAACCGCTCCGTATATATTGACATTCCGTACATTGTGCGTAATACTCACAAGTTCTTCAAGAGTGATTTTGCTGACAGAATAACGGAAAACAAGGATTTGTGGACATCGTTTGACTGTATAGGACTGCAAAGTGAGAATGAGAATGCCAATATGGATTACCAGCATTTCTTTATTCAGTATTCAGGCAAGCCCGGCGATGTGGTGGCAGAATACACCCCTATGGAGACTTTTACAGACAGCGTTACGGCAATAGCCCAAAATATTGAGACCACACCAACTGAAGAACAGGCTGAAACAGTTCAAGAACCGGAGCCTCAGCAATCTGTATCGGAGGCAGACGGATTGGGTAAAGTATTCTCTGTAATGCTTGACGCTCCTGCCGCTATCAGACCTCAGATTTTCACAAACCACTATACAGGTGAGAATGAGATATTTATACAAGACAAGAAGAACCAGGTATATCTTATATCCGCAGAGGGTAAAATTCTTTGGAAAACATCTGTAATAGAGCCTATCATTGGTGATATTAAGGCTGTGGATATGCTAAAGAACCGTAAATTGCAGATTGCATTCCTTACCAAAAGCAAACTTTATATATTGGACCGTAACGGAAAGCTGCTTTACGGGTTTCCTAAAGAGATTAAGGGTGAGGTTTGCACTCCACTTGCAGTTTTTGATTATGATAACAATAAGGACTACAGGTTTGCATACGGCACTAAGGATAATGTAATTCACCTTACCAAGAAAGACGGAATCGTATTGCCGGAATGGGAAAATGCAAAATCTCTTAGTAACATAGATGGTGAGATAAAGCATATCCGCCTGAACAACAAGGACTTTATAACTTTTGGCGATGCCTCTAAAATATACTTTCTGGATAGAAAAGGCAATAACCGTATGAACTGTGGCGACGCTCTGATTAAGTCTGCCGGCAATGAGATTTACACAGATATACCGGGTTATAAGTTTGTAACTTCTCTAAGCAACGGCAAGATATGCTTTATAAGCACTAACGATAAGGCTACATCTACAGAACTTAAGAAATATGGTAATAATCACCACTTTATGCGTGAGGGCGACTACTATCTGTTCTCAAGTGCGGCAGGGTTTGATGTCTATGACAGAGACCTTACCCAGATATTCTCTGACTCCCACATAAAAGCCTCTGCTATCGTGGCATCGGGAAATGTATGGGGCGTTTATAACTCTCTCAGTAAAAACATAGCAGTATATGTACATGGCAAAGACGGCTCTGTAAGCAAGAGTATTATTGACTCAGAGGGCTCAGCCGTATCAGACCTGTTCACCGTCTCCACACTAAAACCACTTGACGGCAAGGCGGTTATAATCTGCACCGGCAACACCATAGAGGTATATACCTTACCGGTTAAATAAGTATATTTCAAATTTATTTTGCATATTAAATTTAATTCATACCTTTGTAGCAATAGTATGAATCTGCCACGCCTCTTTATTATGCGCACCAGGGCGGGCATTACGTATGATATTTGAGTGGATGGATCTTCATCGCGACGAATTACGCAAGGCTTGGGATGACGCATCTAATGGCATTGAACCACAACCAATTGAACCACTAAAATAATTGAATTATGAATTGGAAAGAGATTATTATTATTGATGCCAAATATTTGGGTGGTTACAGCATTGAGGTTACATTTAATGACGGTGTGGTTCGCAAGATGGACTTTACAGCCATAATAAATAAATATCCTGCTTTTGCCCGATTAAATGACATTGGTATTTTCCGCCAATTTACTATAACTGATACCTTAGAATGGTTAGACGGGGCTATAGACATTGCACCCGAATATGTTTACCAACATAGTGTTGAGGGTATAAGCACACCATCAGCCGCAGAAGATGCCGCTACTTATAATCACCTCTGATTTAGAGGCGATGGTGGTGATTTTATTTCTAACTTTACTCGTACCCTTCGGGTACTCGTGAATTTTTGGAGCAGTGAGAGGAGAAACCAAGTAAACTTGGTTTCTGCCGAGTCGCGACAAGTTAGGCAACACGCCCCAACTTCCAAGTGGGCGTGTTGTTGTTTTTATAACAAACAAGTTGCATACGTTGGCAACAACCTTAAAGCACCATCGTTGTCAAAATCTTTAGTATGAATAAGGTAACTCCCACCTATACGTGAAGAATATTTTTTGCAAAACAAATCAATAGAAGTGTGCGTTCTATACTTTGATGACTTAACTTCTATGGGGCAAATTTTGTCTTTTTGAGAAAATAAGAAATCTATTTCATATAATTTAGATTTTTCAGGCACACTAAACACGTGATAATAGAGTTCCTTTCCATTTGCTCTTAGCATTTGAGCAATTAAATTCTCATATACATTTCCTAAATTGGCACTCAACTTATCAGTTAACAGTTTTTGATATATTACATTTTCAGTAAAATCTTTGTCCTTGAAGGCTAATGTAACAAACAACCCGGTATCAGCTAAATATAATTTATACTTGTCAAAACTTGCGGTTAATGCCAACCCGATGTTAGGGTCATCCGTATGGTGTGACACAATAATAGTTTTAGAATTTTCCAATTCCGCCAATGCTTTTTCTATGGAATTTTTGTCCACTCCCCTACTAATTACAGAATATGGTTTGAAATCCGGGCTTTTCTGTGATAGCTGGGCTGGAATGGAATTAAAAATTTTAGACAGACGACCTGTTGAATCAATCTTGGCAAAATCATCCATATAAAGATTTATAATTCCACGTTTTACATCATCCACTGCTCTAAAATTCTGCGTTTCCAGATATGTATCAACCGCTTGAGGCATACCCCCAATAACCATATATAATCTTAAACGTCTCATCATTTCTCTATGCATATCTCCCATCTTAAACGTTGGAGAATATATTTCTCTCAAAGTTTGGATAGAGGAACTATCATCCATTGCCCAGCGGAACTCCTCAAAGTCCATTGGTTGCAAAAGCAATTTGCTTTCTTCACTTGGAATAAGTATATTCTGCACATTCTTTTTTATACTTATTAGCGAACCCGTTTCTATATAATCATACCTACCATCTGCTACCAGATGTTTTATGGCTTGCCTTGCCAATGGTTGCAATTGAACCTCATCAAAAACAATAAGGGACTTACGCTCAAATAATTCAACACCATATATCATTTTTAATTTAGCAAAAAACAGATTCAAGTCACTCATATCCTCAAAGAGTTTAAACACTTCCATTTTGACGGCAGTAAAATCAATAAAAATATAAGTCTTGTACTCATTTTCAGCAAATTTACGAACCAAAGTTGATTTGCCGACTCTACGAGCACCTTCTATCAGTAAAGCAGTTGCACCATTCTTATTCTGTTTCCACTCTACTAATTTTGCATATAATTTACGCTTAAAAATTATTTTTGAGTTCATGTTTTTTAATGATAATTATTAATCGGGTGCTAAGTTACGATAAACAAATGAATTATGCAAATATTTATGAAGAATTTACGCTTAAATAATCTTTTTTTGCAAATCTCTGAGCAGATTGAACAATAATTGTTAATAAGTTACCTGCCTATTTTTTTGTTATGCGTTTAGTTTGCATTACTTTTGCATCAGCAAATTAATTTAGCGTATGATATCATTTTTTAAGACCTCCACAGGCTCTTACTACGCTGTGGAGACAGAGAGTGCGTTAAATGCACAGGATTCAGACAAACTTGTATGGCTTTTTGACGGAGCCACCCCGCTTGGCAGTGCCGCCATAGACGGAGACTTTACTGGTCCTCGCCGTGAGATGATTACCCCTTGGAGTACCAATGCTGTAGAGATTACCCAAAATATGGGGTTAAAAGGCATTAAGCGTATAGAGGAGTATGTTCCAAGCAGTCAAATCAAGGAGTTTGACCCTATGCTGCAACGCAAATACACCAAACTTGACGGCACACTGTTTAATGTGGATAAAACCCCTGACCCGATAGTCTATATTAAAGATATTGTGGAGTATAACAAGCAAGAGGGGCTTGCACTAAGTGAACAGGAGATTGCTTACCTAAACGGAGTGTCTGAGAAACTTGGCAGACCGCTTACAGACAGTGAGGTGTTCGGGTTCTCACAGGTAAACTCTGAGCATTGCCGCCATAAAATTTTTAACGGTCAATATATAATAGATGGCAAGGAGAAGGAACTGTCTCTGTTTAAGCTTATTAAAAAGACATCGCAAGAGAATCCAAACACACTTGTATCTGCCTATAAAGATAATGTAGCGTTTAATGATGGTCCTAAAATACAACAGTTTGCCCCTAAAAGCGGAGATAAGCCTGACTTTTTTGAGGTAAAGGACATAGACTCTGTAATATCTCTTAAAGCGGAAACGCATAACTTCCCTACTACTGTAGAGCCGTTCAACGGTGCCGCCACAGGTACAGGTGGCGAGATTCGTGACCGTTTAGGCGGTGGCAAGGCTTCTCTGCCTATTGCAGGTACAGCAGTCTATATGACCTCTTACCCTCGTAATGAGCAACGCAGTTGGGAATGGAGCATTAAGGAGCGTAAATGGTTATATCAAACCCCTGAGCAGATACTAATTAAGGCATCTAACGGTGCTTCTGATTTTGGAAACAAATTCGGACAGCCGCTTATCTGCGGTTCTCTGCTTACATACGAGCATCAGGAGAATGATAAGACTTACGGCTACGATAAGGTTATAATGCTTGCAGGTGGCGTAGGTTTCAGCTCTAAACGCGATGCTCTCAAAGGCGAGCCTGTTCCCGGAGAAAAGGTTGTGGTTATGGGCGGCGATAATTACCGCATTGGTATGGGCGGCGGTGCCGTATCGTCTGTAGATACAGGGCAATACGCAGGTGCCATAGAGCTTAATGCCGTACAGCGTGCCAACCCTGAGATGCAGAAACGTGTATCTAATGTAATACGTACTCTTGCAGAGAGCGACAGCAACCCTATAGTCTCTATTCATGACCATGGTGCAGGCGGACATCTTAACTGCCTGTCAGAACTTGTGGAAAGCACCGGCGGTAAGATAGATATGAGTAAGTTGCCCATCGGTGACACCACCCTATCTGATAAGGAGATTATAGGTAACGAGAGCCAAGAGCGTATGGGTATGCTTATAGATGAAAAGAATCTGGAGCTTGTAAAGCGTATTGCAGACCGTGAGCGTGCCCCTATGTATGTTGTGGGTGAGACTACAGGCGATATGGATTTTGTATTTGAGAAACCCGATGGGGTGAAGCCTATAAATCTTAAACTTGAGATGATGATAGGCAATCCGCCACGTACTGTAATTAAGGATAATACCGTAGATGAGAAATTTGCAGAGCCTAAGACATCTGCCGCCAAGATAGAGGAATACCTGAAGAATGTGCTTACTACAGAGAGCGTTGCCTGTAAGGATTGGCTTACAAATAAGGTGGACCGTTCCGTTACAGGTAAAATTGCACGTCAGCAGTGCCAAGGAGAGATTCAACTGCCACTTAGTGACTGCGGTGTGGTTGCTCTTGACTACACAGGCACAAGCGGTATTGCCACATCTATAGGTCATGCTCCTATTGCTGGACTTGCATCGCCTGAGAACGGTTCTGTACTGTCTATAGCAGAGGCACTTACAAATATAGTTTGGGCTCCGCTAAAGAACGGACTCAGCAGTGTATCACTATCCGCCAACTGGATGTGGCCCTGCAAGAACCCTGGAGAGGATGCAAGACTGTACAAGGCTGTGGAGGCTTGCTCTGATTTTGCTTGTGCATTGGGTATAAACATACCTACAGGTAAGGACAGCCTCTCTATGACTCAGAAATATGGCAACGATAAGGTTTATGCACCTGGTACTGTTATTATTTCTGCCGGTGCAGAGGTTAGCGATATTAAGAAGGTTGTAAGCCCTGTTATTGTAAAGGATAAAAAGACAGATATCTACTATGTGGATTTCTCTTTTGACTCACTTAAATTAGGTGGTTCCGTACTTTATCAGACACTACAGGCTGTAGGTTCAAAAACCCCTACCATTAAAAACGCAGACTATTTTGCAGATGCCTTTAACACTATACAAGACCTTATAGATAAAGGACTTATACTTGCAGGACACGATATATCGGCTGGCGGTATAATAACCACTCTGCTTGAAATGACCTTTGCCAACAAGGACGGTGGTCTTAAAATCAACTTCTCTGAACTTGCAGAAAAGGATTTGGTAAAGGTGCTGTTTGCTGAGAATCCTGGTGTATGTATTCAGGTTAAGGACAGCGTTAAGGTGGAGAAGATTCTTAAAAACGCAGGTATCGGGTTTGCCAAGATAGGCTATCCTACAGACAGCCGCACCATTGAAATAGCTAAAGATAACGAGCATTTAAGCATAGACATAGATGCCATGCGTGATGTTTGGTATCACACATCTTATCTGCTTGACCGCCGTCAGAGTGGCGAGCAGTGTGCATTGGAGCGTTTCAATAACTATAAGAACCAACCGCTTAACCTTTACATACGTAACAGTTTCTCCGGCAAGTTGGCTCAGTTTGGACTAAGCCGTGTACACGGAGAGTCTAAGGCTAAGGCTGCCATAATTCGTGAGAAGGGTACAAACGGCGAGCGTGAAATGGCGTACTCACTCTACCTTGCAGGTTTTGATGTAAAAGATGTTCACATGACAGACTTGGCATCAGGGCGTGAGACTCTTGAAGATGTGAATATGATTGTATTCTGCGGTGGGTTCTCTAACTCCGATGTATTAGGCAGTGCCAAAGGTTGGGCTGGCGGTTTCCGCTATAACGAGAAGGCTAAAAAGGCTTTGGAAAACTTCTATAAACGTCCTGATACTCTGAGTCTTGGTATATGCAATGGCTGTCAGCTTATGATTGAGCTGAATCTTGTAAATCCGGAGCATAGCAAGCCGGCTAAAATGCTTCATAACAACTCTCATAAGTTTGAATCTGAATTTATAGGGGTGCAGATTCCAGAGAACAACTCTGTTATGTTCTCTACTCTGAAAGGCAGCCGCCTTGGTATTTGGGTTGCTCATGGAGAGGGCAAGTTCTCTCTGCCTATGGGCGAGGACAAGTACAACATTGTGGCTAAATACTGCTACAGTGGCTACCCTGCCAATCCTAACGGTTCTGACTTTGATGTGGCTGGCATTTGCTCTGCCGATGGCAGACACCTTGCTATGATGCCACACCTTGAGCGTGCCATTTTCCCATGGCAATGGGGTTGCTATCCGGAGGACAGAAACGATGAAATAACACCTTGGGTGGAGGCGTTTGTCAACGCAAGACGCTGGATTGAAAATAAAATCAGTTGACAATTGACAGTGGACAGTGGACAGTGAATCTATTTACGACATTTTTTAAAATAGGGTTATTTACCTTTGGTGGCGGATATGCTATGATTCCGCTTATGGAGGATGATGTTGTAAACAGGAATCACTGGCTTACTAAAGAGGAATTTGTGGATATGCTTGCTGTGGTGCAGACCCTACCCGGTCCCATTTCAGTAAACATATCTCTTTTTGTGGGCAACAGAGTAAAGGGTGCATGGGGTGCGTTTTTATCTCTTTTAGGCATTGTAATACCGTCTTTTGTAATAATTCTGCTTATTGCGGCGGTGTTCACAGACTTTACTGACAACCCTACCGTAATAAAGGTGTTTAAAGGGGTTAGACCTGCCGTAGTGGCTCTTATTGCCGCCCCTATTGTAAGAATGTACAAGACGGCAGGGGTAACGCTAAAAAACATTTGGATTCCTGTAACGGCAGTTGTTCTGATAGGATTTTTAGGGGTATCGCCTGTCTGGGTTATCTTAGTTACAGCCATTTTAGGTATAGTTTATAATATGTGGAGACCTTCCACACAAAAACCCGATGAAAAATGAGCCTCTACCTGCAACTTTTCATAACATTTTTTAAGATAGGACTCTTTGGGTTTGGTGGAGGCTACTCTATTGCCGCTCTGATACAAGATGAGGTTGTAAATGTAAACAACTGGATGTCTGTGGCAGAGTTTACTGATATTATGGCAATATCGCAGGCTACACCCGGACCCATTGCCATAAACTGTGCCACATACGTGGGTTACACTGCTACGCAGAGTGCATTAGGCTCTGCCATAGCCACCATAGCGGTAACCCTGCCGTCTATAATTATAGTGGGGCTTGTGTGCGTGTTTTATGACAGATTTAAGGCAAACACATACGTGGGCTACGCTTTCTCATGGCTTAAACCGCTTGTTGTGGGGCTTTTGGCATCGGCTGCCGTTATGCTTTGCAACAAAGAGAATTTTATAGACATATACAGTTACATAATATTTGGCATAACAGCGGTAGCCTCTGTGCTAAAGGTAAATCCTATAGTATTACTGTGTCTGTCCGGCATCGTAGGCATTTTAATATATTAGAACACTTATGACTAAAGAGGAACATGTTCTTACACTGCTCTCGCAGCAGAAAATTAAAGAAGATGATAGAGCTTTGCTACAGCAGCTGGCACAGGAGGTAAACTGGGCCTATGTATTAAAACTCGCATCCTTTCATAAAATTGAGAATTTCATATATCATAACGCTGACTCCAACAAAATTCTTACCATATTTCCTGAAAAGGTAGCCACACTTCTCAGAGCCAAATATTATAGAGTGGCACTGCTGAACAAGAATCTGAAAGAGTGCACTGAAAACATCGCATCGCTCTGTTATAGGAATCAGATAACACTTATAAAAGGGTCATCCCTACTCTATGACTTTTATGAAAACATTGGTGCACGTTATATGGGCGACATAGACATAATGGTCAGAAAATCGGATCGTAAAGCCGTATGGAACTCTCTTCTAAAAGGTGGCTGGTGCAGTGATAACTGGCCTGGCTTCAAGTCAAAATACCATGAAATGCTATCAGATGTAGAGTACAAGACCATGCACTACATCTACACTGAAACTGCAAACGGACGCTTTTTTGTGGATATACATTGGAAATTTTTCTGTGGAGATGGTGATGAACTCATAGCTGATGAGGCCTTTGCTACAGATCGCAAGATAGATGGCAACATCTACGTTCACTCAAATGAGATGCAGATTATCCACCTCTGCATGAACAACTATCTTGATTACAGTCAGAACGGTGTAATATTTATGCGTAATCTCTGTGATATAAATGAGTTCCTGCTTAGCCGCCACATCAAATGGGACACAGTAGAGCAAATCTTAAAGAAGCAAAAAGAGGAGACTGTGCTAAAAGAGGCTGTAATTCTTGCTCTTAACTGCGTAGCATCACTCTTCAACACTAAGATTCCGGTGCAGTATAGTCAGCAGATTTTAGGCGGTGATGCCATCACACCAACAATGCTTTCTCATTGTGGCACCGCTCAGGTTAAGCTCAATTTCAGACAGTCACTCCGTAAAAAAATCAAGACCCTTGGCACCACACCAAGAGTCTTGGGTTTCATTTTCAAAAGTATATTTCCTGACCGCCACTGGCTGAATGGAATGTTCAAAAAATCCACATTCCCACTCTGCAGCTACTGGTCATACCTAGTAAAGAGACATATACTTCACACTATTGACCGCCTTAGTTACTAATTATCATCAAAGTCTATCTTGAAACTGCCACCCACCTTTACCCATACTCCTGGCTGCTGCACACCGCCATAGTCATAGTATTGAGAATTTAGCATATTGGTGGCCTCCACATAAATATTGAAGCGGTCACGTTCATCCTGCCAGTATATTTTGCCGTCGAGCAGCCATACAGGATTATATTTATGCACTACGTCTGACACGTCAGTGTATGTACCGACACGATCTCTATAGCAGAGATTCCAACTTGCTCCAAGTCCGCTATATATGCCATGCTCCACTGTGAATGTAACCTTATGTTTCAAATAGTCAAGAGCATATTTTGACATCAATTTGCCAGCATCTTTGTTCATCTGGCAATATGAGTATGAGAGCTGTATATTCTTAAGCCAGTAGCCCATTCTGTAGCCCACCAACATCTCTCCACCCCAGGCGTCTATACGGGTGTGGTTCACACTGCGCCACTGCTCCTCATCGGGTAGTTTCACCCAATCTATAATATCCTGACCATATCTGTAATAAACTGACAATGAAGCAGTAACACCATACTCACTCCAAAAGGAGCCAACTTCAACCGTAAGACTCTTCTCTGGCTTAAGTTCCGGATTTGCAATCTGCACGGCACTCTTATAGTACAAATCCGTAAAGGTAGGCAGACGCACAGCCCTATTTATATTTGCATACACCTTACCGTTTTTGGTGAATTTATATACAAAATCTCCCATAAATGAGAAGTTGTTCCTGAACATGGTGTTATAGTTACCGGAAGCACCCACCACCATGGCAAAATCTCCAAAAACAAGAGATTGTTCAGCAAAATAATTAAGGTTCAGACGATTCTTGCCGTATATAAAAAAGGTAGTATCGTTGGCAAAGAAAACATGAACAGGATTGTCAAGTTTATCACCTAACACGTTACTTAGAATATTTTCGTTTCTCACCTCAACACCAAAATCAGTATGACCATACTTAAAGTTAAAACGGCTCTTCACATTTTCACCAAGCACAGTGGTTGAGTGAAAGTTATGATTTTTATACCACGATGGAAACTCCACAGCACCCTCTCTGAAAAGTTCAAACCTGTCAAAATTTGCTCTACCAAAGAGAGAACTGTAGATATGCCATGAGCCTACCGCCCTATCCCAACTCAATGACGCCAAGGCAGTCTTGGTGACCTCATATTGATCAGGATATTTAAGAGAGTAGAATGAGTTGCTACCAAAATTTTTTAGCTGACCGCCTAACTGGAAATTCCATGTACCGCTCCTGTCATCCTCACACATAACATTTGTATAAAGATTGCCATACTTGTAATCAGTATTATTCACATAACCTGATGACTGGTTATAATCACCTGCAAAAACAGCACTCCATTTCCCTTTTTTCAGTCTGTAACGCAGATATGGATTCACAAAACCAAACATACCGGTAGATACTCCGGCTGTCAGGCTGTTCTCTTTATTTATATTGGTAAGAATGTTCACAGCACCACTGAAAGATGTAAGACCAAATGTAGATGAGGAGATATTCTCCATAATATCTATTCTGTCAACTACACTAAGATTTAGAGGAACGTCCATGTTAGCGTGTCCTGTACGCGGGTCTGTGATGTTCACGCCATTAAGAAGGATAAGAACCTGGTCAAATGTGCCACCCCTTATGGAGAGGTCTGCTTGTGCTCCACCGGCGCCTCTGGTTCTTAAATCCACGCCTGGAAGAAAACTGATGACTTCATTAACGTTGTTTACTGGTAGCAGCTGAATTTCAGCACCACCCACCGAGGAGCCAACGCCAAATGTAGGGGAGGTTCGTGTCATCAAT
>JAZLHT010000231.1:0-2901 GCA_045616965.1 Candidatus Enterocola sp. | reverse complement strand
ATAGGCAAAATTCCTGTGAGGTATGCAAGTTGGATGGCTGGGGCAAGGGTTGAGTTCTTAAACATACCGTTTAGGAATGTAAGATACTCTTTAAGCAGTGCGTCCTCCTTCTCCCTTACAAGCACATCGTACTCATCTATTATAATAACAAATTTGGCTCCTGTAGCACCATAAACTCTTGTCAGTGCAGTAGGTAATGTATCTTCCTCTTTTATGGTTACGTTAGGGAACTCAGCACGCAACTCACTCTTTACCTCTTCTGAGAAAGCGTATATTAGCGTACTTTTATCCCTCAGATTATTATATTCAGCATTAAGGTCTATCTTAATTACGTTAGTATTATTAAGGTTACTCTCAAAACTTGGGTCTTGGGCTATTTTAAGGTCTTTGAAAAGTTCCCTTGAATCACATCCCTTGCTGTAGTACGCCGCTATCATATTGCCAGCCATACTCTTTCCAAAACGGCGTGGACGAGACAGACACACAAATCTGTCTGCCGTATCAAATAACTTGTTCATTTTTGAGATAATCATTGACTTGTCAATGTATATCTGCGACCTTAAGTCTTGCCTTAACTGGTCGTTTCCCGGATTTAGATATAAGCCCATATTTTTATTATTTTTGCCTTTGCAAAAATAATAAAAATAAATTGAAAATTGAAAATTAAAAGTTGAAAGTTGAAATTTTGGAGTAGCGAGAGCAGAGAAAATTTATTTTCTATGCCGAGTCACGACAAAACATTTGCAAGCGAGAGTAGAAGTTGAACTTGTTCAAATTATACCGAGCGAAGCTAATGTTTATATAAAATTCACAAAACGGAGTTTTGTAAAGTTGACAATGAACAGTGGATAATTTATAACACAAGGGTCAAAGGAGCGTTTGTACTCCCCTGACCCTTTTGTTTGATGTCATTACCTGAGAGGGGAGATGCTTCGCTACGCTCAGCATGACGTGGGAAAGTTCGCCCTCATACATCATACATTATACATCATACATCAAAAAAGTTCTCCCTGAAACACGCCTCCCAACTTGTGCGTCTTGCCAAGGTGCTTGTAGGCAAGTTCTGTAACTTCACGTCCACGTGGAGTGCGTTTTATAAAGCCTTCCATTACAAGGAACGGCTCATACACATCTTCTATGGTGCCTGCATCTTCTCCAAGTGCTGTGGCTATGGTTGTAAGACCTACAGGACCTCCTGAGAACTTGTCTATTATAGTATTAAGTATCTTGTTATCTATCTCATCTAATCCATACCTATCTATATTAAGAGCCTCCAAAGCGTAGCATGCTATCTCCTTAGTGATTTTTCCGCTTCCCTTAACCTGTGCAAAATCACGCACTCTACGCAGCAGTGCATTTGCTATACGTGGCGTACCTCTGCTACGGCGTGCTATCTCCACTGCGGCATCATCATAGCATGGTGTCTCAAGTATGGATGCAGAACGCTTGATAATGGATGTAAGGACTTCCGCATCGTAGTACTCAAGATGGCAGTTTATACC
Organism: Candidatus Enterocola sp.; assembly: GCA_045616965.1. Lineage (GTDB taxonomy): Bacteria > Bacteroidota > Bacteroidia > Bacteroidales > Paludibacteraceae > Enterocola. The sequence goes on along the minus strand of JAZLHT010000231.1, from coordinate 1,399 downwards.
AAACCTTGCCCTAAGCGGACTTGTAAGCAGACCGCTACGTGTGGTGGCACCTACGAGTGTAAACGGATTAAGTCCTATCTGTACAGAGCGGGCACTTGGTCCCTTATCTATCATAATATCAATACGGTAGTCTTCCATTGCAGAATACAGATACTCCTCTACTACAGGGCTAAGACGGTGAATCTCATCTATAAAAAGTACATCGTTAGGCTCAAGGCTTGTGAGTATTCCTGCCAAATCGCCTGGTTTATCAAGCACCGGACCCGATGTAATCTTAAACCCTACTCCAAGTTCGTTGGCAATAATGTTTGACAATGTGGTCTTGCCAAGCCCCGGAGGACCGTGCAAAAGAACGTGGTCAAGAGGCTCTTTACGCATACGGGCAGCCATGACAAAGACCTTGAGGTTCTCCACTATCTTGTTCTGACCCTTAAAATCACTAAAGGTCAACGGACGCAGCACATTCTCAAAATCTGTGTTTTCTGCCTGACTGGCTTCTCTTATGTCAAAATCTTCCATAATTTTAGGGTCAAGGGTCAGGGTTCAAGGGACAAGGGTCCGCTGTCTAAAGATTTCCTCCAAACTGCCTTTCTCTATTTCTGAAATTTTTTTATCAACTATTATTTTGCCTTTGTTAAGTATTATAAAGCGGCTGCATACAGCCTCCACCTCCTGCATTATGTGTGTGCTGAACAGCACTGTGCGTTCCTTTCCAAAATCCTTAATCAATTCTCTTATCTCCACTATCTGGTTAGGGTCAAGACCTGTGGTAGGCTCATCAAGTATAAGCACATCGGGATTATGTATTATGGCTGCCGCAAGCCCTACCCTCTGTCTGTAACCTTTTGACAGTGAACCTATCTGCTTTTTATACTCAGGGGTAAGCCCTGTAAGTTCCACCACCTCCGCCACTCTGTCCTTCTTATTCTTAACACCGTATATGCCTGCCGTAAAATCAAGATACTCTTTTACATACATATCAAGATACAGCGGATTATGCTCAGGCAAATACCCGATGTGTGACTTTGCCTTCAACGGTTCAGACAGCACATCTGTGCCACAAACACTTACAGACCCTGCATCGGGTTTTACATAGCCTGTAATTATTTTCATTGTGGTGGATTTTCCTGCCCCATTGGGACCTAAAAAACCCACAATCTCACCCTTACACACATCAAACGACAAATCGGGTAACACAGTCTGGTCACCGTAACGCTTGCATATATTGTGCAGTGAAATGCTCATTTACTTTAAATATGGTTTACACACACCATATAATTTGCCACAAAAATAGTAAAAATCCAACTCATTTTTCAAGTTATGCAAAATAAGATTTCAACAATTTGAAAAAATGACTAAATTTGCAAAAAAAATAAAAGAGATGTCAGAGATTTCAACA
>JAZLHT010000230.1:0-24798 GCA_045616965.1 Candidatus Enterocola sp. | reverse complement strand
AAGGGAGATATGGTGGAGTCTGTGGGCAGTTTTGGTACATTGGAGGGTAGTCTGAACCTTATAGGTGGCATAGAACTTGTAGATCAGAACCCTATAGGCAAGTCATCACGCTCCAATCCTTGTATATATCTAAAGGCTTTTGATGAGATAAGAAACCTGTTTGCAGAGCAACCTCTTGCCAAACAGATGGGATTTTCTGCCTCTTATTTCTCTTTTAACACACCGGGAGGCAGATGTGAGGAGTGCCAGGGAGAGGGTACCATAGTGGTGCCTATGCAGTTTATGGCTGATGTGGTGCTTGAGTGCGAGGCGTGCCATGGCAAACGCTATAAGCAGGAGATACTTGATGTAAAGTATAAGGGCGTAAATATATATGATGTGTTGTGCATGACTGTAAATCAAGCCATAGAGTTCTTTTCTGAGGACTCCAATATAACGGCACAGCGTATAGTGAAGCGTCTGAAACCACTACAAGATGTGGGAATAGGGTATATAAAATTAGGGCAGTCATCAAGCACGCTGTCTGGTGGAGAGAGTCAGAGAGTCAAGCTTGCATCCATACTTGGCAGTGCGTCACAGCAAAACAAGGTGTTTATATTTGATGAGCCTACCACCGGATTGCATAGTTCTGATATAGTTACTCTGATAAAGGCGTTTAACAAGCTTATAGAGAATGGGCATACCCTTATTATTATAGAGCATAACCCCGATGTTATAGTTCAGGCAGACCACATTATAGACTTAGGTCCCGGTGGCGGCGATGATGGTGGAAACGTTGTGTTTGAAGGTACGCCAGAGGAGATTGTAAAGTGCAAGGAGTCTGAAACGGGGAGGTATATTTTTATATGATGTATGATGTATGAAAAAAGAAAGAAGAGCCAACGGCTCTTCTTTCTTTTTTATGTCGTCAGAGGATATTATTCTGCTTTAGCCTCATCGTCTGCCTTTGCGGCTTTCTTTGTGGTCTTTTTAGCGGCAGGCTTCTCTGCTTTTTCAGTCTTCTCAGCTTTGGCAGGTTTATCTGCTTTAGCCTCACTCTTAGATAGTTGCTCTTTAAGCTCAGCAAGACCCTCTATATCGCCAAGAGTGGTTTTCTCCATTTGTGGAGCGTCCTCTTTCTTAGCTTTCTTGGCTTTCTTCTCTGTGGCTGCTGCCTCGCCGTTGGCTGCCTTTTGGGCATCCTCAAATATACGGCTGTGAGAAAGGATAATACGTTTTGCATCCTTGTTGAACTCTATTACCTTGAAATCAAGTTTCTCATCAAGCTTGGCTTGCGAGCCATCTTCCTTTACGAGGTGTTTAGGAGTTGCAAAGCCCTCAATACCATACTCAAGAGAGATTACAGCACCCTTGTCCATCATCTCTATGATGGTGCCTTGATGAATTGAATCCACTGTAAATATAGTCTCGTAAGTATCCCATGGGTTCTCCTCCAACTGCTTGTGACCAAGGCTTAGACGTCGGTTCTCCTTGTCTATCTCAAGAACCACAATGTCTATCATTGCATCAAGTGTGGTGAACTCTGACGGGTGTTTGATTTTCTTTGTCCAAGATAGGTCAGAGATGTGGATTAGACCATCTACGCCCTCTTCAAGTTCTACAAATACACCAAAGTTAGTGAAATTACGTACTTTAGCAGTGTGCTTGCTGCCTATTGCATATTTCTCATCGATGTTAATCCATGGGTCCTCTTTAAGTTGCTTGATACCAAGAGACATCTTACGCTCATCGCGGTCAAGAGTAAGAATTTGGGTCTCAATAGTGTCGCCAACCTTAACAAAATCCTGTGCAGAACGCAAGTGCTGTGACCAGCTCATCTCTGATACGTGTACAAGACCTTCAACACCTGGAGCAATCTCTACAAATGCACCGTAATCTGCTACAACTACAACCTTACCTGTTACCTTGTCACCTACCTTCAGGTTAGGGTCAAGTGCCTCCCAAGGTTGTGGAGTAAGTTGTTTAAGACCAAGTGCTATACGTGTCTTCTCCTCGTTGAAATCAAGGATAACCACGTTAATCTTCTGGTCAAGTGTAAGTATCTCACTTGGGTGAGAAATTCTACCCCAAGATAGATCTGTAATATGGATAAGACCATCAACACCGCCAAGGTCTATGAAGCAGCCGTAAGGCTCAATTCCCTTAACTACACCCTCAAGTACCTGACCTTTCTCAAGTTTGCTGATAATCTCTTTCTTCTGTTGCTCTATCTCAGCCTCTATAAGTGCTTTGTGAGATACAACTACGTTTTTGAACTCATGGTTAATCTTAACAACCTTAAAGTCCATAGTCTTGCCTACAAATACATCGTAGTCACGTATAGGCTTAACATCTATTTGTGAACCTGGCAAGAATGCCTCTATACCAAATACGTCCACAATCATACCGCCCTTTGTACGGCTCTTGATGAATCCCTTAATAACCTCATCGTTGTTAAGAGCCTCATTAACTCTATCCCAAGAGCGTGCGCTGCGGGCTCTTTTATGTGAAAGGATTAGTTGTCCTTTTTTATCTTCTTGTGATTCTATGAAGACCTCTACTTTATCTCCAATCTTAAGGTCCGGATTGTAACGGAACTCATTCATAGATACAATACCGTCAGATTTGTAGCCTATGTTAACTACAACCTCACGTTTGTTCATGGCAATTACTGTACCCTCAACCACATCACTTGTGTTAATCTGGCTAAGTGTCTTGTCGTAAGCCTGTTTTTGGTCTTCTTGGCTCATAGATGTCTCTACGGCGCCATTCTCGTACGCATTCCAGTCGAAATCCTCGACTCCCTGCATGTTAATTGTTTTCTTTGTCATAATAAAATAAATTTAATTAGTTGTTTGACATTATTTATAATCGCCTAAGCGGGCGGTCCTGAAATTGGACTGCAAAATTAGTATAAATTGCTGATATTGCCAAACTTTGCTGTGCTTTTTATTGTTTTTATGAGAAAAAATTTGTACTTTCGTTCTTGATTTATGTCTGACAAACTAACAAAAGAGCAGCGACACCATTGTATGGCAAGCATACATGGCAGTGCCACCAAACCTGAGATTAAGGTTAGGAGGTGGCTGTGGCATGCCGGATATAGATATAGGCTTAATGTAAAAAGCGTGCCGGGTAAGGCAGACATTGTGTTACGCAGATACCATACGGCAATCTTTGTTAACGGCTGTTTTTGGCATGGACACCAAGGATGCCCCAAATTCAAGATGCCTAAAACCCATGTGGAGTTTTGGGAGCGTAAAATTAAGCGTAACCAAGACCGCGATGCGGAGCAATACAGACTGCTGACGGAAGCAGGGTGGCACATCATAGTCCTTTGGGAGTGCCAACTCTCACCTAAAAAATTTGAATCCACTATGCGGCAGGTGGATTTGCAACTTAGCAGGTGGTTGCTGGAGGTATATCAACAACGTTCAAGGATAACTTGAAGGGTGGTCATAATTAATCTTCAATAAAATCGGAATAAGAAACATAATTATCAGCAAAAGAAATAGAATATATGGGAGTCCCATCTTTTTCGTTGATTTTATGGGTGTTTACTATGCAGACACTATCAATACCTGCTTTTTCAAGGTCAAACATGGTAAGCAATTCGCCTGGTTTCTTGTGTAAAACTTTTCGTAAAATCCACTCGCCAAGGTCTTTGTTTGGGTTTGTCATTAAGGCTTTGCTGTCCGATTGACATAATTTTGCTGATAGAATAGTTTTGCCGTCGGGTAATAACAAAGAAAATGGTGTTTCCCTGTCAGGAAAAAAGTTTGGATATTTGTGGTGAATAAACTTAGGTACGGGTATATAAACTTCATTTTCGTCACGTGGGCGACCCTTTGCATTCCATTGGTTGAGCCCGGATTTAGCTGGAACTTGATGTGTCCTGGTAGAATATAGTGGTAATACTATGTAGTCTTGTTTCGATTCGGTAATAGATACTTGTCCATCTGTTTCAGAAAATAGCTTTTCAAGCAACTCAAACGGGTTTTCTAAAATGTTCACATTAACATCTTTAAATGTTGCGGGTACGTTAAACCTTTTTAATAAAACAGTTTTACTTCTGTTGAAGTAATATTCGTTTTTATCATCCGTAAAATGAAGACTTTTTGAATCACTCTTGGTAACTTTTATGTTATTTAGGTTGACTTGCTCATATGGTAAATTGAATATGCGCAGATTGCCTTTTGTTCTTCCTACTATATGATATTGAGTTTCTGTAACATTGTACATGGAATTTGCTATTACCATTCTCTCATTTCTAAATTCCCCTAATTTGTAAGCCAGATCATATCCCTTATATTTGTCCAGTTCTTCTTTTAATTTGTTAAATTCAGCGATCTTTTCTACAGATGTATTGTTATTTAATATAAATGTTTTTATTCCAATACCTAAATTGGCCAATCGTGCATCATATGCTGTGCATGATCGTGCATCATTAAGGGCAACATAATATTTGCAAAATAGATTTTCTGCTAATCTATAATCTAAATATGGGACATCACTAACTGAAAATAATTTAGAAAGACTTGCCATAAGTCTGAGCATGTCAAAATATTTAACATTATTTTGCCATGTGTCTAGGAATTTTGTGACATTGTTTTGGTTATTTGCTGACATACTTTATATATTAAGGGTACAACAACAGAATTTCCTGCTTGTTTGTATTTGGCAGAATCTGCAATATTAGGAAATTTATATTCTTTAGGGAATCCTTGAAAATTCAAACATTCTTTAGGGGAAAGTTTTCTTATGCCTTTGTCTGTAAGTATGAGAGGCACGTTATGACCTCCTGTACCCATGTTTGCGGTAAGAGTGGGACATACTTTGCTTTTGTTTTCTCTAACATATTGCCTTCTCCATTGATAAACTGTATCTTGAGATGTGATATTAGTTGTTAGTTCTTTATAATGAGACATTTTGTCTGTGTAAAATAATTTAATATTGTTATCACTATAGTCAATGCAATCTTTAATGGTTTTCGTTAAATGTTCTTTTTGAGGGAACGAGAATGTATCGTAATTTGCAATTTGCTTTGGGTCAAAGCATACTATAAATATACGTTCTCTGTTCTGAGGAATATTAGCATATTCCATAGAATTCATTACTTTTGAAAATACTTTATATCCAAGTTCCTCAAGAGTCGTCTTTATTACTTTGAAAGTGTTGCCATTGTCATGGGATGCCAAATTTTTGACGTTTTCAAGGTAAACGGCTTTGGGACGTTTCCTTTTTATGATTTCTGCAACATCAAAGAAAAGAGTCCCTCTAGTGTCTTCAAACCCTTTTTGGTAACCTGCAATTGAAAATGCCTGGCATGGGAATCCGGCACATAATATGTCAAAATTATCAGGGATACATTGTTTTACACTTTCTTTGGTAATGTCTCCAAATGGGATTTCACCGTAGTTTGCATAATAGGTTTTTTTTGCTTGTTCGTCCCATTCAGAAGAGAATACACATTGTCCGCCTAAATTTTGTAATGCCATTCTAAAACCGCCGATACCTGCAAATAAATCTATAAATGTGAATTTGGGTTGTTTTGGTCCAGGAAAGGGAATGTCAAAAACATCTTTGAATAGCATGGTTTGAATGTATGTCTCTTCTACAGTGTTTGTTGATTGACGTACAGATTGGTTATTGTTATATATATCTGTCCATCTGGAAATGAACTTTTCTACTTTGCTGTAGTAGGGGAGTATAACGTTTGAATCTTTAAGCATTAGATAATGAGTCACCATTGCCAGTTGTTCATCAAATGGTATGATATTACCTTCGTTATCCAATGCGTTTGCATCGTATAACTGTGAGGCTATGTGCTTTTGTAACCCTAAATCAGATAAACTAAATGATGTGTTATTCATTTCCCCTTAGGATAAGAAGTGTTAAAAATGTACTTACAAAGATAAAAAATTTATTTCAATAAATTACATTTTTGTGCAATGCAATTTATTAACAGGTGCAAAGATAAAAGCAACTTGTACCATAATGTGGGACATGTTAAGGAAAAATTAAAAAAATGTCTTAAAAGTTACAAAATTAAAACAAAAATTGCACTTTTAAGACAATTTGATAATCAGTGAGTTATGTGAAATTTTATTTGGTAATTACGACAAAATCAAGTATCTTTGCATATTCATAAATATAAGAAATATAATGGATATGGCAAAACAACCACACATCTATACGGTAAGAGGTAAAAAGGTGGTGATAGACCGTGACTTGGCGGTAGTGCTGGGTGTGGAAACAAGAGTAATTAATCAGAACATTAAAAGAAATGCTGCATTGTTTGTAGATGACAGAGTGTTTCAATTAACCAAAGAAGAGTGTTTGACATCACAAATTTTAGTCACCCTCATTCTTTTAGGTAATGTTTTTATTTTGTGCACTTATAGATGCTTTTCGTGCAATTACATAGTACCCCTATTCAATTCCAGGAGCAAGACTATTAGATTATACTCGACTTTCAAGAGATATTCCATTTAACTCCTCCTGCAAGTCGGCAAAGATATATGCATCAGACATCAGTTCAAGACCAGTTGCAGGATTACAGAGTAGATGGTAGGTATTGGTTGTATAAAACAAATCCAATGCCGCTTCTGGATTAATACCTTTCCATTCTGCCAACATCATAATCAAACGGCTTTGCTTGCGCCATTTAACCGCATCTCTCATACCTTTTCCTCCAAAACTCTATGTTGTACAAATTGTATATACAAATCAACAACATCCTGATTGATAATACAAATCTGATGATTCGGTTTCTTAAACCGTAATTGGTCAAGTGCTTGTTCTGCCGTTATACGACCATTCTCATAATCCTCCACGGTATCAATTACATTATCATTAGCAACACCACCTTCAATTATATCGTAGTCTTTCCATATAGGTTTTCCCCTACGGCATGCCACCACATATTCCAACCAGTCTAAATTATAGACCTCAAATTGCAATATATGAAATTGACTTACTGCGGCTTCGTAATTAAATTCATACTCATTGAGAATGGCGGGAGAGTACGGTCCTTTTCGTTCGGCGACAGCAAAAGCCCACTTGGAAGCCTGCTTCTCCAATTTAGTGACATAGAAGCCACAACCGAAGTCTAGGTTTTTGCGACCGAAATTAGTTTTGGGAGCATCTACTATACTATCTGAACCATGAAATATTCTCATTGTGCAGCTTCCCAATTTTGAAGTGTTTCCACTATGTCATCCGTTACATATTGCAGCGACTGACTATGCAACTCTTCGTAGCGGCCAAAGAGGCGACGATGTATTAAATCCTGCTTTTGTAAACGGTCATGCATCTGTTTGCCTGAGATATTCATCTTCTGAGCGCCAGACTCTATTGCCATTACGGCAAAATGCACATAACGATAGTCCATATCCGCCGACTTATTAACATTTGCGGAATGTGGTATGTTAGTGAATTTTGCCATAATCTTGTCAATAATTTTAGTGCTTACTTGCTAAGTGCAAGCGCTACGTTTACGGCACATGCAACTGTGCAACCTACCATTGGGTTGTTGCCTATGCCAAGGAATCCCATCATCTCTACGTGTGCAGGAACTGATGAAGAACCGGCAAACTGAGCATCGGAGTGCATACGGCCAAGAGTATCGGTCATACCGTAAGATGCAGGACCTGCAGCCATATTATCCGGGTGAAGAGTACGTCCTGTACCACCACCTGAGGCTACTGAGAAGTATGGCTTACCTGCAAGTATACGCTCTTTCTTGTATGTGCCTGCAACAGGGTGCTGGAAACGGGTAGGGTTGGTTGAGTTACCTGTTATTGATACGTCAACGTTCTCTTTCCAAAGGATTGCAACACCTTCACGAACATCGTCTGCACCGTAGCATTTAACCTTGGCACGTGGACCGTCGCTGTAGGCTTTCTCCTTAATTACGTTAAGCTTGGCTGTAAAGTAATCAAACTCTGTTTGTACGTATGTGAAACCGTTTATACGGCTTATAATCATGGCGGCATCTTTTCCAAGTCCGTTAAGAATGCAACGGAGTGGGTTCTTACGAACCTTGTTTGCCATCTCTGCAATTTTTATGGCACCCTCTGCGGCTGCAAATGACTCGTGACCTGCAAGGAATGCAAAGCACTGTGTCTCCTCACGTAGCAGACGTGCGGCAAGGTTACCATGACCAAGACCTACCTTACGGTCATCAGCAACTGAACCAGGGATACAGAATGCCTGTAATCCTATACCTATTGCCTCTGCTGCATCGGCGGCATTCTTGCAACCTTTCTTTAGTGCTATGGCTGAACCTACAACGTATGCCCACTTAGCGTTCTCAAAGCAAATCATCTGTGTCTCCTCACAAGTCTTGTAAGGGTCAAGACCTGCTTTCTCACAAATCTCATTGGCTTCTTGAATGCTATTGATTCCGTTCTCTTTGAGCGCTGCAAGAATCTGTTTCTCGCGGCGGTCCTGACTTTCAAATTTTACTTCTCTAATCATAGCTGTGTCCTCCTTATTCTTTACGTGGGTCAATAGATTTAACTGCACCTTGCTCTTTCTTAGTGCGTCCGTAAGTTCCGGTTACGCTCTTAAGTGCCTCATCGGCGGGAACACCTTTCTTAATGGCATCCATAAATTTGCCAAGGTGTACAAATTCATAACCGCAAACCTCATCGTCAGCATCAAGGAACATCTTGGTGATGTAACCTTCTGTAAGCTGTAGATAACGCGGACCTTTAAGTTTAGTGCTGTAAAGTGTACCTGTCTGGCTTATGAAACCTTTACCAAGGTCTTCAAGACCTGCACCTACTGTAAGACCGCCCTCTGAGAATGCAGACTGTGTACGACCGTAAACAATCTGAAGGAAAAGCTCACGCATTGCGGTGTTGATGGCATCGCAAACAAGGTCTGTGTTAAGAGCCTCAAGAAGAGTCTTTCCAGGAAGAATCTCAGATGCCATAGCGGCGGAGTGTGTCATACCAGAGCAACCTATAGTCTCTACAAGTGCCTCTTGTATAATACCTTCCTTTACATTAAGAGTTAATTTACAAGCACCCTGCTGAGGAGCGCACCAACCAATACCGTGTGTAAGGCCTGAGATGTCTTTAATCTCTTTAGCCTTTACCCATTTACCCTCTTCAGGTATTGGGGCAGGTCCGTGGTTAGGACCTTTTTTTACAACACACATGTTTTCTACTTCGTGTGAATAAACCATAATAAAATTTATATTAGATTGAATAATAACTTACAAACTGCAAAGATACAATTTAAAATTTTAATTTGCAACCCATACCTACGGATGTTGATAACTCATTGTGTATGCTTGGCGGAATAACTGTAGGTCCCACGTGCATTGACAGGTTAGGGCTTACATCATAGTCTCTTAATTGAGCGTCCACGTATGAGTCTATAATTGAAAGCATGTATAATACGCCAATACATATAATGCTTAAATCCCTGTTCCTTTGATAATTTGACATTTTATTCTTAAAAGTGCGTTTGTAGTAGTCCATATTCGCATTGTCTATTTGAATCCCGGCAGGCAGCATTTTTTCGTAATATCGGGCATTGGGGTCTGAACTACATAAGTCGGTGTATGCTTTTCTATAATCAACATACATTTGATTATTCCAAGATACTGCATAACCCAAGCCGGCAAAGCCACCGAATATAATGGGTATTTTCCAATATTGACGGTTATAAATCTGTCCTGCACCGGGGAATAGGGCTGCAATCCAAGCGGCCATGGCTGGCTTTGGAATTCTGTTCAGTTTTTCGTAATGCCTTTTTTCACGCTCGTTATCAGCTATATATGTAGCCAATGATGCAGAGTCCATATTAAAAGTTTGTGGTTTTAATTTGAATTTTTTAGATACCACATTTTTCCATAGAGGCTCTTGGATATCAACTTTTATAGTATTGACGTTAGTGTTTGACATTCTCAATGTCATTGATACATCATTGCTTTGGGCAATTGCATACATCGGGATTAGAAGAAACAACAATATTTGGATCAGATATTTGTTCATCATAGTCTGTCAAGAATTGTCATTATAGACTCTAATTGGTCATCGTTTTTGAAATTAAGGATGACTTTGCCGTTCCCTTTATCGTTGAGTCTTATTTTAACATCAGTGTTAAATAGTGATGATAATTTTTTGCAAAGCGGTTCAAAATCTGAAACAGCATTGTTTTTAGTACTTTTCACGCTTGCTTGTTTACCATTGCCGGCAGATAACTCTTCAAGTTTATGAACTGAATATCCGTTTTTTACGGTATCTTCGTATAACTTTAGCATAGTGGCAGGGTCTTCTATAGATACCAATGCCCGGGCATGCCCCATATCTATTTTGCCGGCTTTAAGCCCAAGCTGTATCTCAGCAGGCAGTTTAAGAAGTCTTAGGTAATTAGTTATGGTGGCACGTTTTTTTCCAACTCTCTCGCCCAATCGTTCTTGTGTAAACTTATAATCATCTATAAGACGTTGGTACGACAAGGCGATCTCTATGGCGTTAAGGTCTTCCCGTTGAATATTTTCAACTAAAGCCATCTCCATAAGAGCTTCGTCGTCAACTGTTTTGATATATGCTGGTATTGTTGTGAGTCCGGCAAGTTTAGATGCTCTGCAACGCCTTTCTCCCGATATAATCTGATACTTGCCTTTAGAAATCTCCCTTAATGTAACAGGTTGTACCACACCAAGTTCTTTGATTGAGGCGGCAAGTTCCGCAAGAGCCTCCTCGTCAAAAGTCTTTCTTGGCTGATTTGGGTTTGCCTCTATATCAGCAAGTGCCACCTCGCTTATCTGCGAAGATCCCGCAGTCTGTACTTCATCAAGTTGTATTAACGCTCCAAGTCCGCGTCCAAGTGCGTTTTTTTTAGGTGCAGCCATAAATTATATATTGTTTTTCTTAATTATCTCTTGTGCTAGTTGTAAGTGGTTCTGAGACCCACGTGAGTCGGCATCATAAAGAATTACCGGTATTCCGTGGCTTGGCGATTCGCTCAGTTTTATATTACGTTGAATAATAGTTTCAAACACCATAGAGCCAAAATATTGCTTAACCTCTGAATATACCTGATTGGCAAGTTTAAGCCTTGAGTCAAACATAGTCAGTAGGAATCCCTCAATCTCAAGAGACGGGTTAAGCCTTCCCTTTATGATTTTAATGGTGTTAAGCAGTTTGCTTATACCCTCAAGAGCGTAATACTCCGCTTGAACAGGAATAATTACACTGTTTGCGGCGGTAAGGCAGTTGATTGTAATCAATCCGAGCGACGGAGAGCAGTCTATAAGAATGTAGTCATAATTATTTTTTATTGGCTCCAAAAGGTTCTTTAGCAGGTGCTCACGATTTTCAAGTTTAAGCATTTCCACCTCCGCCCCCACCAAATCTATATGAGACGGCAGCACCTCTAACTTCTCAATCTCTGTTTTCTGAATGGCGTCAGCCGCCTTGTCTCCGTTTATAAGACACTCGTAAATGGTTGTTTTTAAGCCTGCTACATCTATATTAAGCCCCGATGATGCATTTGCCTGTGGGTCTGCGTCAACAAGCAGCACCTTTTTTTCCAATACAGAGAGCGATGCCGCCAAGTTAATGGCTGTGGTGGTTTTACCTACACCGCCTTTCTGATTTGCTATTGCAATAATTTTACCCATACCTCGTACTAATAAATAGAACCTACCTATAATTAGTCTGCAAATATAATAACTTTTAACGAATAAATAAACAGATGTTGAATAGTTGTTAAAAAGTTTGTATCTTTGCAACACAAAAAATTGAAAGTTGAAAATTGAAAGTTGAAAATTATAAAAAAAATTATGAAGGATAGAATACAGACATTATTGCAGGAGGTACAGAATCTGACTGCCTCAAATAAAGAAGAAGTTGAGCAGTTGCGTTTAAAATACCTGAGCAAGAAGGGAGAAATTTCGCAGTTGTTTTCAGATTTCAGAAATGTTGCAGGCGATGAGAAACGCATAGTAGGGCAGATGCTTAATGAGCTAAAGAATACAGCCCAAGACAAGCTGAACGAGATGAAAGATGTGCTTGACAGTCAGGTGGGTGTAGATGCACTTGATTTGTCACGCTCGCAGAGCCCAATAGAGTTTGGCACACGTCATCCGCTATCTATTGTAAAGAATGAAATAATAGACATATTCTCACGTCTTGGCTTTACAGTGGCAGAGGGGCCTGAGATAGAGGACGATTGGCATGTGTTTGGGGCATTGAATTTTCCACCGGAGCACCCTGCACGTGATATGCAGGATACGTTTTTCATAGAGAAGAACCCCGATGTACTGCTCCGCACACATACATCAAGTGTACAGTCACACGTAATGACTACACAGAAGCCGCCTATCCGCGTGCTTTGCCCAGGCAGAGTGTATAGGAATGAGGCTATATCTTACCGTGCCCACTGTTTTTTTCATCAGGTGGAGGGACTTTACATAGATAAGAACGTATCATTTGCAGACTTGAAGCAGGCTTTGCTCTATTTTGCAAAAGAGATGTTTGGTGAGAATACACAGATAAGGTTACGTCCTTCATATTTCCCATTTACGGAGCCAAGTGCAGAGATGGATATATCCTGCGATTTATGCGGCGGTAAAGGTTGTAATTTCTGCAAACATACAGGTTGGGTTGAGATTCTTGGCTGCGGTATGGTTGATCCTGCCGTATTGGAGGCTTGCGGTATAGATTCAAAGGTTTATTCCGGTTATGCGTTTGGTATGGGAGTGGAGCGTATTGCAAACCTTAAATTCCGTTGTAAAGACCTGCGAATGTTCTCAGAGAATGATTTGCGGTTCTTAAAACAGTTTGATTCTGCAATGTAATGGATACAAATGAGCTTATACCATTGATAGCGGACGATGACACCCGCTACCTTGAAAAGTTAAAAGAGGAGCCGGAGGTTCCCCTTTTGACGTTAAGAAATGTAGTGCTGTTCCCTGGCATAGTGTTGCCTATTAACGTGGGCAGAAAAAAATCACTGAAACTTGTACGTGAGGTTTTTGAGCGTAACGGCATTATAGGTGCTGTAGCTCAGAGAGACGGAGTGGTGGAGGAACCTACAGAGAAAGACTTGTTTAAGGTGGGTGCCATAGCACAGATATTGCGTATATTGGAGATGCCGGACGGCTCCACCACCATAATTCTGCAAGGCAGATGTGCATTCACTATAGACGGCATAGTGGCTACAGAGCCATATTTTGTGGCAAGGGTGAATCCGTTGCCTCAATCAAATGCGGTGCCTAAGACTAAAGAGTTTAAGGCATGCCTCTCCGCCATTAAGGATGCGGCACAGAAAATACTTAAACTTAGCGGTGGCTTCCATCAGGATATGATGTTTGCCATAAAGAATATAGACAACGCCCAATTTCTTGTGAACTTTATATGCGGCAACACCAATATTCCGCTTGCGGAGAAACAGGAACTGCTTGAGGCTCCCACACTCCAACAGAGGGCTGAACTGCTTATAAAGACTCTTACTAAGGAGTTGCACCTGCTTGAGATTAAGAATTCCATACAGAACAAGGCTATGGAGAACATAGGCAAGCAGCAGCGTGAGTATTTCCTGCAGCAGCAGATGAAAACCATACAGAAGGAACTTGGCGGTACAACACAGGAGCAGGATATCAAGAGCATTGAGGAGAAGGCTAAGGGTAAAAAGTGGGATAAGCAGACTAAAGAGTATGTAGAGAAAGAGATAAAGAAACTACAGGCTTTGTCATCGGGTGCTCCTGATTATTCCATTCAGCTTAATTATGTGCAGACTCTTGTGGATTTGCCTTGGAACGAATATACTGAGGACGATTTTGACCTAAAAAAAGCACAACGCATATTGGATAGGAACCACTACGGGCTTGATGATGTAAAAGACCGTATAATAGAGCATCTTGCTGTGCTTAAGCTTAAAGGAGACCTAAAGTCCCCGATAATATGCCTGTACGGACCTCCGGGGGTGGGCAAGACATCGCTTGGCAAGTCTGTGGCACAGGCATTGGGGCGTAAATATGCGCGTATATCGCTTGGAGGTCTGCATGATGAGGCTGAAATACGTGGGCACAGGCGTACTTACATTGGGGCTATGCCGGGACGTATTATCCAAAATATACTTAAGGCAGGCTCTTCTAATCCTGTGTTTATACTTGATGAGATAGATAAGGTGGGGGCTGACTACAAGGGAGACCCGGCATCGGCGTTACTTGAAGTGCTTGACCCGGAGCAGAATAACTCATTCCACGATAATTATCTTGATATTAACTATGACCTCTCTAAGGTTCTGTTTATAGCCACAGCCAATACGCTGAACACCATATCGCCGGCATTGCTTGACCGTATGGAACTTATAAACATAAGCGGTTACATAGAGCAGGAAAAGGTGGAGATTGCAAACCGTCACCTTATTCCGCAGGAGTGGAAGAATCATGGCATTACC
This sequence comes from Candidatus Enterocola sp., assembly GCA_045616965.1. Classification (GTDB taxonomy): domain Bacteria; phylum Bacteroidota; class Bacteroidia; order Bacteroidales; family Paludibacteraceae; genus Enterocola. The sequence continues at coordinate 10,392 of JAZLHT010000230.1, read as the reverse complement.
AATGCTCAGGCTGAACTGCCTAAAAAATCGGTCTCTTATATTATTAACCATTACACTAAGGAGTCAGGCGTGCGTGCATTGGATAAGCAGATAGCAAGCATAGCACGTAAAATAGCCAAAAAGGTGGCAATGGATGAGGAATTTTCTAATACCATAGATGAGGCTGAGGTGGTTAAGTTGCTTGGCACTGAAACCTACGATGTGGACAAACAGGAGGATAAACTTAAAGTGGGTAAGGTGACAGGGCTTGCGTGGACTGCCGTAGGTGGTGTAACACTTGAGATAGAGACAAGTATAAGCCGTAGCAAGACTCCAAGTCTAACTCTTACGGGTAATTTGGGAGATGTTATGAAAGAGTCTGCATCGCTTGGCTTATCTTATATAAAGGCTCACGCTAAGGAGTTGGGCGTTAAGGATAAGTTTTTTGACGATGCCGCCATACATATTCATGTGCCGGAGGGGGCTATCCCTAAAGACGGACCATCGGCAGGTATAACCATGGCAACCAGCATTCTCTCTGCCGTTACAGGGCGTAGGGTGAAGTCTCATATAGCCATGACGGGTGAGATAACGCTGCTTGGTGATGTGTTGCCTGTGGGTGGTATTAAGGAGAAGATTCTTGCCGCCAAACGTGCAGGTGTAACCACTCTTATACTTTGCAAGGATAATAAGAAGAACATAGATGAGATTAAGCCAATCTATCTTAAAGGACTTAAATTCCACTATGTGAAAGACGTTACAGAAGTTTTTGACTTGTCCCTTGTTCCTTGACCCTTGACCCTATTTAGCGTAGCGTTTCATTACGTTGTATGCTCCGTAGAGTCCAAGTTCACCCGCTTTGCTGAGGTCTTTACGGGCATCTTCTTTTTTGCCTTGTGAGATGTAGATTAATGCTCTGTTATAGTAAGCCTCTGCCATACCGCTATATTGCTCGATAGCCTTGGTATAGTATGTTATGGCGGAATTAAAGTCTTTTGCCACCATATATACAAATCCTATATTGTACAGTGCATACACTATGGTGTTATCTAACTGATATGCCATAGTAAGGTCATTTATGGCAGATATACAGTCTGACACCATAACTTGCCCGCCGTTTGCAACCTTGTCTTTAAGTTCTATGCTCTTCTCACTGCCTCTGTTAAAGAAACACATTGGCTCGGTGCAAACCACCGTGGGACCGCCAAAATCAATCTTGGTCTTAACGTTATCAAGCAGGCAGAAACTCAACTTGTCTGTAAGTTGTAGGTTAGCCTTGTCTATATCTATGTGGTGTTGCTGTTTGCGGTATGTTTTGGCAGTGGAGTCTGCTACAGCCACTACAAAACAAGGAAGCGGAATAATGTCTATATCCTTATCCTGTACATGTCCACGCATCTCATTCTTATACTTTTCTGCAGTACTGCCGTTAAGGTTCTGCACAATGGCACGAGCCTCTTTTGTAGGCTCTAACTCTGTGTCGTCTCCTTGGCGTTGCTTACGCTTGCCGCTCTTAATGTCCTGTTCTATTTGGGCTGCATCAAAATAGTCTTTTTCTGCACCTTTTGTGTCTTTGAGTTTTTTCTTCACATCACCTCTACCCATATAGGCTGGAACAAAATCGGGGTATTTCTTTATAACAGTATTGAAATCTGCAAGAGCCTCTTTATATTCACCAACTTTATAGTGGAGTATTGCACGCTGGAAATATGCTGCAAAATTGTTTGGTTCCAGAGCAAGGCTTACAGAAAAATCATCTATGGAGTTGTTTATATCGCCTATTTCCGCCTTTAAGATGGCACGGTTATAGTAGGCGTTTGCGTTTTTATTATCAAGTTTTATAGATTCGTCAAAGTCTGTCAGAGCACCTTTCAGGTCATTAAGTTCCATCTTGATAATAGCACGATTTACAAGAAAATCACCACGAAATCCGTTGCATTTTACTGCTCTGTTAAGGTCTTCTAATGCACCTTTAAAATCTTTTTTCTCATAACGCAACATACCGCGTATGGCGTACCCCATCTCTCTATCGGAGTTATATTTTATACCTGTATCAAGCACACTCTCTGCTCTAACGGTATCTTTTTTCATAAGAAGCACTTGGGTAAGAAGTATATAGGTGTCAGCGTAATGGGGAAATTTCTCAATGGTAGCCATTCCTTCATTGTATGCATCATCTATTTTATTTTGTTGTAACAGGTTCTCTATAAGTACTATGTGAACTTCTTTGTTCTCAGGGTCAAATTCCAATGCTTTACGCAAATCATCTGACGATGAGTCTATATCCTTAATATATCTTTTGGCGTAACCTCTAAGGTAATAGACCTTAGATAGGAACGGATTTATCTCAAGGGCTGAGTTGCAATCGGCGATGCAACCACTGTAGTCCTCAAGGTATAGTTTTGCAATGGCACGGAAAAAGTATGGGTCTGTAAGGTGTGGCTTTGCCTCTATAACCTGATTAAAGTAGCCTATTGACACTACATAATCCTCAAAATAGAGGGCATTACGCCCCATATCAAGCAATCGGTCTGTATTGATTTGTGCGGTGGCACACAAACTGACGCAAAACAACACTATAGATATAATCTTTTTCCGCATTCTAAGGGGCAAAGGTAAGAATATTTAATTATTTTTACCTAACTCTTTGCAGAAAAAGAGGAATTATTTAACTTTGTAGGGTGAAAATTAAAATATAAGAATACTAATAAATAGAACCTACCTATAGATTATGGCTAAGTTTTTTGAATGTAAAATCCGCTATGAGAAGCAGATTACAGACCCCAATGATAAAGATTGTGGTAAACTGAAAAAAGTTAATGAAGTGTATCTTGTTGATGCTCTTAGTTTTACAGAGGCTGAGGCAAGAATTGTAAAAGAGGTTGCACAGTATATTAAAGGGGAATATACCATTACAAACATTAAGCAGGCAAGGATTGCAGAGCTTATTTTTAAGGATGATGACCTGTGTGAGAATTGGTTTACGGTAAAAATTAAGATTGTTGTGGTGGATGAGGAGCGTGGAACGGAACGCCTTGTGCCACAGACACTTTTAGTGCGTGCGGAGAGTGTGGAGGACGCTCTTAAACGCTTTAAAGAGGCATTTAAGGACTCTATGAGTGATTTTACAATTACAAGCATAGCATCCAGCCCTATACTTGAATATTACAAATATATGACAGATTCCGCAGTAGAAAAATAACCTTAAGATTATGACTTTAGCGGAAGAGATAAAACGCAGGCGTACATTTGCCATTATTTCCCACCCCGATGCGGGAAAAACCACACTTACAGAGAAGCTGTTGCTTTTTGGCGGTGCCATACACGTGGCAGGTGCCGTAAAGAGCAATAAAATCAAGAAGACAGCCACATCAGACTGGATGGAGATAGAGAAACAGAGGGGTATCTCTGTTGCCACATCTGTTATGGGATTTGAGTATCTGGATTTCAAAATAAATATTCTGGATACCCCTGGTCACCAAGACTTTGCAGAAGACACTTTCCGCACCCTTACGGCGGTTGACAGCGTAATTATAGTTATAGATTCAGCAAAAGGTGTAGAAACTCAGACCCGTAAGCTTATGCAGGTTTGCCGTATGCGCAAGACCCCTGTTATGGTCTTTATGAATAAGATGGACCGTGAGGGGCGTGACCCGTTTGACCTTATGGACGAGGTTGAGGCTGAACTTGGCATAAAGGTGCGTCCGCTAAGCTGGCCTATAAATATGGGGCAGAACTTTAAGGGTGTGTATAACATATACAAGGAGGATTTGAACCTTTACACCCCCAACAAGCAGACCGTTTCAGAGACCATTGAGTTTAAAGACCTTAATAGCACAGAGTTAGAGAACTACATAGGGGAGAAGGATGCCGCCAAGCTACGTGATGACCTTGAGCTTATTCAGGGGGTATATAATCCGTTTAGCATAGATGATTATTTGAGTGGAGACCTGGCTCCTGTTTTCTTTGGCAGTGCATTGAACACTTTTGGAGTAAAGGAACTGCTTGACTGTTTTGTTGAGATTGCCCCAAGCCCAAGAGCGGTGGAGGCAATAGAGCGTAAGGTAGAACCTATGGAACAGGCTTTCTCCGGGTTTGTGTCCAAGATACATGCCAATATGGACCCTAATCACCGTTCCTGTATAGCGTTTGTCAAGGTTTGCAGCGGTAAGTTTGAGCGTAATGTAAACTACAAGCATGTAAGGTTTAACCGCCTTATGAAATTTGCCGCCCCTACAGCCTTTATGGCTCAGCGTAAGGAGACTGTAGATGAAGCGTATGCTGGCGATATTGTGGGCTTGCCCGATAACGGTAACTTTAAGATTGGCGACAGCCTCTCATCGGGTGAGGATATTCACTTTAAGGGGTTGCCAAGTTTCTCTCCTGAGATGTTCCAATACATTGAAAATGCTGACCCTATGAAGCAGAAACAACTGCAAAAGGGCATAGACCAACTTATGGACGAGGGTGTGGCACAACTCTTTGTAAATCAGTTTAACGGGCGTAAGATTATAGGCACGGTGGGGCAGTTGCAGTTTGAGGTTATTCAGTACCGTCTGCTTCACGAGTATAACGCCCAATGCCGTTGGGAGTCAATCCGTCTTTATAAGGCGTGCTGGATAGAGAGCGACGATGTGGCGGAACTTGAGAATTTTAAGAAACGCAAGTATCAGTATATGGCTAAGGACAAGGAGAACCGCGATGTGTTCCTTGCAGACTCAGCCTATATGCTGCAAATGGCGCAGGAGGATTTTAAAAATATTAAATTCCACTTTTCAAGTGAATTTTAATATTTAGGGTCAAGGGACAAGATATGCAAATAGGAAAAACACAAATATTAAAGGTAAACCGCCATGCAGAGGCAGGAGTGTATTTGGCGGATGCGGAAGGCAAAGAGGTGTTGCTGCCAAACCGCTATGTGCCTCAGGTTTGCCATGTGGGTGATGAGTTGGAGGTGTTTGTCTATACCGATGGAGAAGACCGCCCTGTAGCCGCTACCGTTAAGCCGTATGCTGAGGCTGGTGATTTTGCTGTTATGAGGGTTAAGCAGATAACGGATTTTGGTGCGTTTCTGGATTGGGGTGTAATGAAAGACTTACTTTTGCCCTTTAGTGAGCAGCGTGGCGATGTAAAGGAGGGCGATAAGGTGTTTGTGTATGTGTATGAAGATGGTGTTACCCATAGGGTGTGTGCATCGGCAAGGTGGGAGAAATTCACTAACCCCGATGTAACCTCACTTAACGCTAAGGACAAGGTATCACTTACTGTGGCATCAAAAACAGAATTAGGATACAAGGTAGTGATAAACGGAGAGTTTAAGGGTCTGATTTTTAACAGCGATGTGTTTATGCCGCTACATATTGGCGATAAGGTGGATGGATATATAGAAAAGGTTAGGGAAGACGGCAAGGTGGATGTACGCTTAAAACAGAACGGATACGGAGCCGTAAGCGGAGAGGCGGAAAAGATATTGGAGAAACTGAAAGCGGAAGGAGGCTTTATCCCTGTAACAGACAAGAGTGAGCCTGAGGTTATTTACAATCTTTTTGGCATCAGCAAAAAGACCTACAAAAAAGCAGTTGGAGACCTGTACAAACGTAGAATGATTGCCATACTATACAATGGAATAAAACTCCTACGAAGTTGATGTATGATGTATGATGTATGAGGGCGAACTTTCCCACGTCATTTTGAATGGAGCGAAAAATCTCCTTCCCGTCATTACCTAACGGTCTGTAAACAGTCTGAGTGAAGCGTAGCGTAGCGAAAAATCTCTCCCTCCCGTCATGCTGAGCGTAGCGAAGCATCTCATAAGAATTATGATGTATGAAGCGAAAAATCTCCTAAAAAATTTTGCAGAACCAAAAAAAACTGTAACTCTGCACGATTTTAAGCCCTAAAAATTTGGCAGTTACAAAAATTATGATAAACACACACACACACACACACAATACAATACAATTCTATAGGTGTAGTTGCGATGCCAAATATGGCATCCGCCACCTTATTATATAAATATAAAATTCAGGCTGGATAGTCTTATTCCCAACGGAAAGACTATCCGGTCTTTTTTTTGTCTCTCCTGTCATTACCTGACAGTCTGTAAACAGTCTGAGCGTTAGCGAAGAATCTCGCAATGATTATGAGATCCTTCGTTTCACTCAGGATGACGAAAAAAAAGAAAACGAGATTAACTAACATATTTATTAACCATTTAACCCCAAATTTTTAAACAATGAAGAAAAACAATTATTCCGCTCCGCATTTGGAGCAAGTGAGAATGGAGGCAGAGATGCCTGTAATGGCTGGGTCAGGTGCTCCTGTAGCAAGAAGCACAGGTGCCACATTAAGTGCAGTAGCCAACTGGTAAGCCAAGTTATTAACAATTAAAAAGTAAGAAAAGAAATGAAGAAATTTACTTATTTGGCTACCATGCTGTTGGTAATGGCAGAAGCCGTATCATGTGAGAAGAAAGCAGAAGTAAAAGAACCTGCACCTCAACCTACGGGCGAGATGCGTCCGGTAACAATAAGTGCTGGTCAGGCTACAGAGAAAACCAGCGTATTTAAAGGAAATCTCACTTGGTCAGAAGGAGATAAACTGAGCATAGTGCCTACAGCAGGAGAGTTTGAAGCCGTAGCATTGTATATGAGCAGTGAGCCAGGAACTGCATATGCCACATTCCAAGGCTTTATAGATTCCGCTATAGAGGATGACACCCAACTGTACGGCTGGGCAGGCGGTAATTGGGCATACAACAGCGGTGCGTTCACTATAAACATGCCAGCTACACAGACGTACAAAGAGAACGGACTTGCGGAGAACGCGTATCCGTCAATAGGTAAAGGTACAATAAATGATAAAATAACACTTGGCAATCCGTTTGGTGTGCTTTGCCTTAATGTTAAAGGTGAGACCACAGATAAGGTAAAGAGCATAACCATAGAATCTGCTGCAAACAACCTTGCAGGTGTGTTTACAGTTAGCCCAAGCACAACACCTGCATCAGTAACAGGCGGTTCATCAAATACAATAACACTCAGTTGCGCCACGGCCGTTGCGTTGGCGGCGGACGGAGTAAAGTTCTACACTGTGGTTCCCGCGGCGAGTTACGGGGACCAAGACCTTACTGTAACAGTTACAAAATCAGATGACACCACATTTGAAGTTACATTGGGTGCCACAACCGTTACAGCAAGCAGTGCCACAACAGTGGATGTGGAGGATGTACCGGCACGTCCTGCTTGTCAAGAGGCATTGGATGCTGATGCCAACTGGGTTCAGATAGGTGGACAATATTGGCTCAAGGAAAACACCAAGTGCATAGAGTATGACACAAAGTCAGAGGCGTACGCGGTTGGTATTACAACTATTTCCACATCATCAGATAGGGTATCTACCCCATACTACACAGACCCTACAACTGTAAGCAAACCTTCTTATATGACAGATGAACAGTTCGGCAAATTGGGATTGCTGTACAACTGGGCTGCTGCTGTAGGACTTGAGAACGGTCAGACTCAGACAAGTGCATTCACAGGCAATCGCCAGGGTATCTGCCCCAACGGTTCACACGTTCCGTCAGTGGCAGAGTGGAATACTCTCAGAGATTATTTGGGCGGTAAGGATGTTGCAGGTAAAAAGATGAAGACCTCCACCGGCTGGCAATCCGGCATAGGTGAGGGAGATAATGGTTTTGCGGCTCTGCCGGCAGGCTACGCATTTGGAAGTAGTGTGTACGGTGTTGGTAGATACGCCTACTATTGGTCATCAGACGCCTACGATAGGAGTTTTGCCTACTACCGCGACCTCGGTTACAGCACTGACGGTTTGTACGAGGACGGCAGCTATAAGGACATCGCGTATAGCGTGCGTTGCTTAAGGGATTAAAAATTGAATCATCAGACTTCGGGCAGAATGCCAAAGTCTGATGATACCAGGCGGGCTGCCCAAAGGGAGGTGGCACCTCCCACAAGGGCAGTCCGCCGTGATTTTTTATAATAAAAGCGAATGACCGTAAAAGATATTGCTGAGTCTGAAAATCAGAATAGAAGGAGTATAATATTACGCAGAGAGGGAATGTTCCTGCGTGCGTACGAGCGTTCGGCTATGCTCTTTGTTGAGAATGTTGCAAAATTCCAGTTGCAGAAGAAATACTTCAAGAGCTTGGACGGTGAGTTGGTGTATCTTGGTTTCCCTGCACAGAATTTGAAAATACCGTTGGAGAAGGCGGGAATAGAGAGGGAGTACAACGCAGATGACAAGGTTATTGTTCTGGGCGGTTTTGAGTCGGAGACTGATTTTGAAGGTTGGAAGAGTTCAATTGCCAATACTGAAGCGGAGAAGCAGGTTCAAAAACTGCTGATGCGTGAGGATGTGGATACTTTAATCGTGAGTATAAGTTTACCATAGGCGAGCAGTTAAAGGCTGATGCATTTGAATTAGGCTTGTTATGCTACCGTATGGCACTTGACGGTAAAAAGGAACTTGTAGTGAATGTAAAGGAGACCATAGAGAAGATACGTCTACGTTTGCGGCTACTCCTTACTTTGGGTGAAATATCAATAAAGGCATTCTCAAGAGTGAACATACAAATGGAATATTTGTATAAACAAGTTATATAAGCACTAAGGTCAGAGTTCCGCCCTGCTACGGCGGCGGAAGCGTACCAATATTTAATCCGGCAGTCCGCTTGCTTCTTAAAAAGCAAGTTATAAAAGATTGGCAGACAGTGTAAGGCTAATGAGAACATCAACCATACGGGGTTTGTCAACAAGTCAGAGACTGCGTTTCAGGTGTTTGTGGTTTTGCGGCTCTGCCGGCAGGCAACGCAAATGGAAGTAGTGTGAACAATGTTGGTAGAAACGCCAACTATTGGTCATCAGACGCCAACAATAGTAATAATGCCTACAACCGCAACCTCAATTACAACAATGACAAATTGAACGAGAACAACAACAATAAGAACAACGCATATAGCGTGCGTTGCTTAAGGGATTGAATAGTGCTTAATGAAAAGATGACAAAATTTGATTTTTGGTCATCTTTTTTTATCTATGACAAATGAATATAATTGCACTGGTGGAGGATTTGACAGTGGCTTACTTTGACGCACGCCGTCATAAACGCTCCACATACAACCAACTTGAGTTTGAACTTAATCTTGAGCATAACCTCTATGAGTTGGCATCAGAGATATGGGACAGGTGTTACTCTCCAAAACCTTCCATCTGCTTTATAGTTGACAAGCCCGTAAAGCGTGAGATTTTTGCAGCAAACTACGCAAAACCAGCCTATATTCTGAAACTTGACCTGCGAGGTTTCTTTATGAGTATTAAACGCCCTCTCTTGTTCTCTATGGTTGAGAAACTGGTTATGGAAAGGTACAATGGTGATGATAAGGATATTATGCTTTACCTTATAAGATGTATAATTTTTAACGAACCTACAAAGGGTTGCATTATTAAGGGACGTAAATCAGACTGGCGGGGGTTGCCTGATACCAAAAGTCTGTTCCACGCTAGACCTGATTGTGGATTGCCCATAGGAAATCTTACCAGCCAGATATTTGCCAATGTTTACCTGAATGGTTTTGACCATTGGATTAAGGAAGTCAAGGGCTGTAAATGCTACGGCAGGTATGTTGATGACTTTTATGTGGTGGCGGGAGATGCCAAAGCCTTGACTGCACTTGTGTTTGATGTTAGAGAGTATTTGAAGGCTAATCTGTCACTGACACTTCACCCTAAGAAAATATATTTAGAGCCAATATGGTGTGGGGTGAAGTACCTTGGAGTATATGTGAAACCATATCGCCGTACAATAGTAAACAACACAAAGGGAAACTACTATGAGAGCATAAGAAAGTATAATGAGTTGCTGGAGCGTTGTGACGGAGAGGTGTCAAATGAACTGCTTTTTAAGGCTCAGTCATCATTCAACTCATATCTTGGTATTATGAAACATTACAGCACATATAGGCTGATAAAAAGATATGAGGTCAGGTATCTGGATGCAAGATGGTTGCAGTGGTGTGTAGCTCTGTAAATGACAAAATTTCAATTTTGAATTTTCAATTCTTTTCATTAAATTTGCAAGTGCAAATTTAATGAAAAGCGTATGGGCTTATATCTAAATCCGGGAAATGACCAGTTAAGGCAGGACTTAAGGTCGCAGATATACATTGATAAGTCAATGATTATCTCAAAAATGAATAAGTTGTTTGATACGGCAGACAGATTCGTGTGTCTCTCCCGTCCACGCCGTTTTGGTAAGAGTATGGCTGGCAATATGATAGCGGCATACTATAGCAAGGGTTGTGATTCAAGGGAACTTTTTAAAGACCTTAAAATAGCCCAAGACCCAAGTTATGAGAGCAATCTTAACAATACTAACGTAATTAAGATAGACCTT
>JAZLHT010000229.1:0-1686 GCA_045616965.1 Candidatus Enterocola sp. | reverse complement strand
CGCCGTTACCGCTCTTTATGCCGTTAAAGATTACATCATAGACAGCATTTTTCTTAGCCTGCTCTATGGCATCAGTACGGTTTCTGCCCTTGCCATATACTCTAAGAGTCTGTGAACCGTCAAGTTCCACATTAAGACATTCTGTAGGTATATTCTTATATGCGGCTGAATTGCTTTTCTTTATACCATACATTGACATCGGAGCTATAAGCAGCAATGCCAAACCTATTAAATAACTCTTTTTCATATCATTACTGTTTTAAATTAGAACTCGTATGCAATTCTTCCCATTAGGAAATTTGTATATTGCGGCTTTACGTAAGGTGTTGATACTGTAGTGCTATTACCCGAATATGAAGTATAGCGCGGCAGAATCTGCCCCATATAGCTTATACCTATCAGCAGACTGTGACGAGGTCCCATAATCTTTACACCAAGTGTAGGTGAGAAGAAGAAACCTTGACCTTGCTGAATTTTTCCGTCTATTTCCTTTTCAGGATTGGCACCGGGTGTGGCGTTTTCAACATAGTCAGATTGGTTTACAAATTTACCGCTAAATGTGTAACCTGCATCAAATGACCAGTAAGGAACGCATAGGCGGGTAGCCATAGACATAATGTTTCCGCGTAAATCCAAATATAGCGGAAGCGCCCACTGTGAACCGCCTTGAGTCTCATTTTGTTTACCTGGCTTTTCCCAACCGTATTTTCCACTGATAGGCTCCGGATATGTATTATCGCCAATCTTGTAATCCAAATCGCCAAGATAGTAACGGAAACCAAGACCTACACCTATACGTATCCATTCGTTAAATCTGTATCCGTTAATCCAATGAATATCTATATTGCACATATTAGGCTTGCCTCCAAAATCAACAGCACCGCCACCCCAAAACTCAACGGCTGTCCAATAACCTTTCTCTGCCGTTTCATAATCCTTATATTTAGGACGTTTAGGTGTTTCCGGTACTGTTACAGCAGAACTGCCCATCTGCACTCTTTGTACATCCATTGCCTTATAGGTCAATAGTCTGCCGTTAGAGTTTATCTCTACTGTAACGGCATCATTCTTTGTTACCGCACCGTTAATAACGGTTCCGTTTTTAAGATATACTACATCTTGTGCCATAGCGGAGCATACCGCTACAGCACAAATAACTATTACTGATAAAATTTTTTTCATACTGATAAATTTTTAAAAACCTGAACTTAGACCTTTAATAATTCCAGCCTCTTCCAAATCCCTGCGTAGTTGGTCTTTTTGTACAGATACCACTACACCAACCTTATATTGGGAACCTACCTTAGAGGTTTCAGGAGCACCTGTTGCAGAAGCATATTTTGCATATTCACCACCCTCAGCAAAAAAATTCTTGAAAAAATCCTCATGCTGGCTGGCTACATCAGACTTTACCAACGGACGCTGTGAGTTACACTCTCTACCCTTACCCATAACACCTTTAAAAATAACACCATGAACAGCATTCTTAACAGCCTGTTTCTGTGCCTTGGACTGAACGTTTGAATAAGAATACACCTTAACCAAATAGGTACCTTGAGCACCTACACCGGCACACTCAATATCATACAGCCACTCTTTTGTCTTCTTATCAGATGTCTTTGCCATACAAGCAAGCGATAATGAAACCGCAACCAAAATTAGAACTAACTTTTTCATAAATCTATA
>JAZLHT010000228.1:0-2919 GCA_045616965.1 Candidatus Enterocola sp. | reverse complement strand
CTCAGGCGTCAGAGAATTTTGAGGCTTCACCTTGGAGTATAAAGACTGTGTGTGACAGTTGGCAGATTTTTGCAACACAGGCTGCCTTAAATGGCATTAGTTTTGATGGAGTGGTATGCAATCCGCCTTATTTTACCGCATCTCTTAAAGCACCGTCGGCACAGCGTACTACAGCACGTCATAATGACTCACTCCCGTTTAGTGATTTGTGTGTCGGAGTGGCAAAAGTTTTGGCTAAAGGTGGCAGATTCTTTGTTATTTTGCCATCGGGTAGTAAAGATGGCTTTATTAAAACCGCTTTAGATAGTGGAATGTTTTTACACAGTGTGCTGTATGTTCACCCTGTGGCAGATGGAGAGCATAAAAGAGCAGTGTTATGGTTTTCAAATATAGAACCGTCAGATGTTACTGAAAATCACCTTTATATAGAAACCGCCCAGCGTAAGGTTTACACTGAGCAGTTTAAGTCTCTTGTAAGAGATTTTTATATAGAGTAGATTCTATTTATTAATTTTTTAAAAATTTTTATTTATGAATAAAATATCAAATCATATCAGGTTTTTGAGTTTCATTGTTATTTTTGGAGCATGCTTTATGGTGTTTTTTTATTCTTGTACTGAGAGATCAGAGTCAAACGTGCAACAAAAACAATATTATACCCCAAATGTTCAATATATTGCTCACGCTGGAGGTTGTATTAATGGTTATGAATATACCAATAGTCTGGAAGCTGTAGAAAATGCCGTTAGCAATGGTGTTAGATTTATTGAGTTGGATTTATTGATGACATCAGATGATAAATTGGTGACTGGACATGATTGGGAATTTTTTCGTCAGATTACCAATAGTAAACCATCAACAGAGCCGCTTAGTTTTGCAGAATACCGTAAAAAAAAGATACACGACACGCTCACGCCTATTACTATGGATATTATTGACTCTCTGATGACAGTTTATCCAGATCTCTATTTAGTAACCGATAAGATATCAGATCCGGATATATTGGAAAAGTTTTTAGGCAAATATCGTTCACGAATTATGGTTGAATGTTTTGAAGCAATAAACTATAGTAGGTTAGAAAAAATGGGATTTTATAAAGTGTTTTATAGCTCTGTTCCTCCTGCTAAAAACGGCATATCTCTAAAAAAGTTATTTAACAACTTCACTTTTTGGTATTTTGGTTCAAAATGGACATCGAATGTCAAATATGATTATCCATCAGCATACGGAGATGAATTTGCTGTTTTTGTTATGAAAAACCGCCATGAAGCTGATAGCTTGGCTGCGTTGGATCCGCGCATCAAATATGTTTACATTGATTCTGTGGAATAAAATCAAATGGTGTGTAATCAATCTTTTGGGTGAAAGATGGGGCTCGAACCCACGACCCTCGGAACCACAATCCGATGCTCTAACCAACTGAGCTACATTCACCATAAATGCACTCCCTTACGGAAATGACGGTGCAAAGGTACAAAATATTTTAATACATACAATCAAATATAAAAAATAATTGTTTAAATTTGTCAAGCATTGTGATAGAACACATATAGAAAATTAAATACATTATGAGAAAAATATTATTATTATCATTCTTGCTTATAGCTGCCATTGCCAATGCTCAGGTTAGCAAGATGCTTGGCTATTGGGATACCGTAGATGACCGTACTGGCGATCGCAGAGGCAGAGTAGAGGTCTATAAGGGCAGTGACGGAAAGTATTACGGAAAAATAGTGGCATTGTATAAAAAGAATGCCAATGGCACGTACGCTATCCTTAACCCTGTACCGGATGAGTGGAAGCATGTGGTGGGTATGATTATTCTTAAAGAGTTGGAACCCGATGGTGATGTTATGAAAGGGCGTTGCTATGACCCCGAGAGCCAGAAAACCTACTATGGCAAAATAACCTACAAACCAGAAAAAGACCAAATTGTGCTACGAGGTTCATTAGATAAATTTGGCGTTTTAGGCAGAAGCCAGACATGGCTTAGAACCAAAATAAATTGAAAACTCATACAACCCTGTCAAAACCTGAAGCTAATGTTGCAGGTGTAATATAAAAGTATTATCTTTGCACCAATTCTCCGTTTTACGCCTATTAAATTCATCACTACTGCCTATAATAGGAACTAAATTTATGGGTAATACTATTTGTAAAACTACAGTACAAGGTGCTGTAAAGCCACAGGTATATACTGTGCGTGGTAAAAAAGTTGTTTTAGACAAAGAGGTTGCGGCATACATTGGTATGAGCACAAGTTATTTAAACCTATATGTCAAGCGAAATATAGACATGTTTGGTGATGATATGAGGTTTAAATTAAGCGAAGATGAGTGTTCAAGATTACAAATTGCAATCTTGAACACCAAAAGGGGCGGTAATATAAAATACCTGCCTTTTGTCTTTACCGCAGATGGAATCTCAATGCTTGAGAAACTGCTAAAACGTGACATTCCCATTGAGTTTGAAGATGAGGTGCTTGAACCTGAAGTTTACGAAGAGTCGTGGAATGAGGGCACTGTAGTGCTGTATCAGCCCAATAAAGATATAAAAATAGATGTGCGTGTGGAGAATGAAACTGTGTGGCTTACGCAAGAACAAATGGCGCTGCTTTTTGGCACAACACAACCAAATATTGCAATGCACATACGCAATATTTTTGATGACGGAGAGCTGGAAATCGGGGCAACTTATAAGGATTTCTTATATGTTCAAACGGAAGGTGGAAAACGGAAAAACAGGTATATTAAAATCTACAATTTAGATATGATTATCTCTGTGGGATACAGAGTAAACACAAGAAACGGTATCGCCTTTAGACAGTGGGCTACCAAGGTGCTAAAACAACAACTCATACACAAAGGTTCATTTGAACATAGAGTACAATTGATAGAGAATAACATAAAATCCATTGAA
>JAZLHT010000227.1:0-6062 GCA_045616965.1 Candidatus Enterocola sp. | reverse complement strand
TCATATTTATAACCCAATTCGTCCAATTTGGTTGTTATAGGGAATGCAAATTTATTATAAAGTCCTATACGCTTGTTTGTCTCGGCATCCAAACGTCTCTGTATGTAGTCATACTCTGCCGGAAAATTGTATTTGAAGCAGAGATTTTCCAATTCAGTCTTTATGGCAAACAGACCAAGCCTATGACATAGAGGAGCATAGATATACTCCGTTTCACACGCTATCTTCATTTGCTTGGCAGTGGGTTGTAAGTCAAGCTGACGCATATTATGCAGACGGTCCGCTATCTTTAGCAGAATAACCCTGATATCCTCGGACATTGAAATAACAAGCTTGCTGAAATTTTCAGCCTGCTCTTGGGCTTTCTCTCCAAATATGCCGCCGGATATTTTAGTGATGCCCTCAACCAGATTGGCGATACTGTTACCAAATAGGGCTCTAATGTCATCAATGGTGTAATCTGTGTCTTCTACAACATCGTGTAGTAGAGCGGCACATATAGAGGTAGATCCAAGCCCTACCTCTGTGCAGCATATTTTGGCAACTGCAAGTGGGTGTAAAATATAAGGCTCACCAGAGAGTCTGCGTATTCCTCCGTGTGCTTTTTTAGCAAAATTATATGCCTTGACTATTACATCACGCTTTTTGCTGTGGCTTGATGCCATATAATCATTGAGCAGGTCTTGAAACTCCTGCTCAATTAACTCTATCTCATTTTTCTTTGTCTGCATTTGTTAACAATCCCTTTGCCTATACTCATACCTAATTTAAACAAGGCGGGTTTGGAAATAAGGGACGTGAGAGAAAAAATACCTTTTCCTGTGTTCTTCAGAATTGATAATGGTGAGAATTTAAGGGCGGTATGGCGTTTAGCCACAATAAATGAATTATTTATCTTAATCTCTTTTGTCTCTATAAGATTTGCAAGTTTCAGCTTCTCCGCTTGCAAATCCTCTAAATTATTGATTTTTTTCATCTTCTTTAAAAAGGATATTGCTTAATGATTTTATTAGCGGATTTAAAATCCACTGTTTGCGGAAAATCAAAACGATAACAGTGATTAGTACAAAAACCCCACCCACAATACTCAATCCTATTGCCATGCCTCCAAGTATATCCTTTAGGGCATAAACAGAAGCAAGGGTGAAGTATGTAAGTGCTACAAGCAGCAGTACCACCGTAACCATCACTACTACAAACAGAGTGAGTATCAGTGACAGTTTCTCAAGTAACTCTAATTTAAACATTTTAATACGCAGTGATGCGTATTCCTTTGCTTCATCTAAAAGTTTCTGATATTCCTGGTCCATTACGTTACGGATTGTTAATCTTTATCCTCCTCGTCTTGCTCTTTAAGGGACTCATCTATAGCTACTTCTATATCTGATAAATCTGTAAATTCATTTATCTTTGCCCTTACTCTTGCAATTATTTCTTCAAATTTGTCTTTAGAGATACCCTTCTCCTCTAATAGAGAAATTATTTTTGCTCTTGTCTTGTCTCCTTTTTCCGGAGCCAACAATATACCTGCTACTGCACCCGCGGCCACGCCAGCAAGAAATGCCACAATGTTTGATGCTTTCATAATGATTAGTTGAAAGTTGAAAGTTGAAAGTTGAAAGTTGAAACTTGTTTTTAACAAAGTTGAATTTATAACAAATACAAAGATAATAATTTTTATTGAAATCACAAAGTTTTGACAATTAAATTGTCCAATTCAGACCATAATTGTGCTCTTTTTTCCGCTATTTCTGTAACTACAGGCCTCTTTGACGGCAATCTAGACCCGATGAGGGATATAAGTTTTCTTGCCTGATTATAGTAGCCCCAGCAGAAAATAAGCGTCCATGGACTTAAAATCAATTTCATTATAGCATTAAGTATGCCAATAATGAAGAAGTCAACTATAAATGCTATAATATACGCCAATGGCATAGTGATAAGTGAGCTTAAAAGTATGTTTACGCCACCTCTGTACATAGTGAATTTCTCTCCTATGCGGTCAAATTTTCCATACAGCGTGTATGGGGCTAAAAGTACAATGAGGTTAGGAATAAGGAAAAACAGAAATACAGGAGATATGGCTATAAGCAACAGAGCATCGCATAAGAGCCAACCTGCAGAGTCCTTGTTTGTGAATATCCAATCACGCAGCCCCGCTTTAAAAGTGCTTTCTTTTAGAGATAAAGCCTCTTTGTATATGGTGTCCGCCTTATCCTTGCTCTCCATCAATCTGCCTGTCAGTTCCTGGTCTGACTTAAGTTTTTGACTCAGAACCCTATAATCCAATCCTTTTAGTGTGGCATATCTGATGCCGTATGTGTTACGTATGTAGTCTATTGCCTCGTAATTCTCTGCATCGGGTATGTCAAGCATAACTTTTAGAAGTGCATTGCGGACAGCCTCATTAACCTGCCTCTGAGCAGTACGTGGTTTGGTCTTGTATAACTCATAATATGGTTTAAGACTTATGGCAGGGGCTATATTTACAAGAAGCGAGTGGCGGAAACGGTGATAGTTGTCATAATGCAGACCTACAGGTAGAACCTTAACATCTTTCTCAAAATTCTGTTTTTCTGCGGCTGCAAAAGCCATTCTCAGGTATCCCAATGAGAACTCTCCTAAAAATCTGGAGGTTTGGTTAGTGGCTTCGGGGAATATGCCTACGCTCTCACCATTGAAAAGTTTATCCTCAACCGATGCAAACTCATCGTAGTTCTTGCCCAAACTCTCCTCTCCGTCTGTACGCATACGGTACGCAGGTATAACGTGTATGGAACGAAAAAAGCGGTTCAAAAACTTGTTCTTGAACAATGCCCCATGAGCAAACAGATTTACAGCCCTATCGGGGAATGCAAACTCAAGAGCCAACGGGTCATTTATGGCATTCTGATGGTTTGCTACAATAATTACAGCCTCGCTCTTATCGGGAATGTTCTCCTTGCCCTGTGTTTCAACCTTACTGTAATAGATATGGTTGTGTATGAACTGAATGTAATGATATAAAAACCGTAAATTCATAGTGAACCTAACTTAAATTTTTGCAAAGATACAAAAAAATTGCGTACCTTTGTAACCAAACTACGGAGTTGTGAAAAAGTTGTCGTTGATACTGACGTTATTCCTGCTGTCTGTGATTTCATATTCGCAGATATCGGCATCGTTTTTGTCTAACGCTCCGCAGATGGGGGCTATAGGAGGCACTATGCAGAATCCTGTAAGTTGGGAGGCTTCTGTTTCCGTTACAGACGGTACCCCGATGTTAACGCTCACAGCCACCATTGAAGACGGGTGGCACCTTTATTCCCAAAACCATAAAGGTACGGCATTGCCTTTGGTTATATCACTACAGCCGTCAGAATGCTATAAACCGTTACAGCAGAAATTTACAGAAACCCCTGAACCCACAGAGCACTACGATGATTTTCTTAATGAGACAGAGTTGTACCACAGTGGTGTGGTGACCTACAAAATGCCGTTACAGGTACTCTCAGACACAGCATTCAATATAGCAGTGTCTGTTGATGGTCAGGCTTGTATTGATGGGGCGTGCGTTCCTGTAGAAACTCAACTCACTGCATATTGTCCACTGCCCGTCATAGAGGGACAAGGGTCAGGGGACAAGGGTCAAGGAGAATCTTTGTGGTGGTTCTTTATTATTGCGTTTGCAGGCGGACTGCTTGGTATTCTTACCCCTTGCGTATTTCCTATGATACCTATGACTGTCTCCTATTTTATGAAACATGGAGGCAGACGGCAGGCGTTCTTCTACGGATTCTCAATAGTATTTATATATGTGGTGGTAGGCATAGTGCTGTCCGCACTGCTTGGGCAGGGTTTTGCAAATGATATAAGCACACATTGGCTGCCAAATGTGCTGTTTACCATAATATTTATAGTATTCGCCATATCGCTGTTAGGCTATTTTGAGATACAACTACCGCAAAGTTGGGTGAACGGTTCTGCCAAAAACGAGGATAGGGCAGGGTATATAGGCACTTTCTTTATGGCACTTACATTGGTGCTTGTGTCATTCTCATGTACACTGCCAATAGCAGGTGCTGTGGCATTGGGTGCCGCAAACGGAACGTGGCTAAAGCCAATCATAGGTATGCTTGGGTTCTCGCTTGCGTTTGCATTGCCGTTCACACTGTTTGCCATATTCCCTGAGTGGCTTAACAAACTGCCAAAATCAGGCGGATGGATGGCAGCCCTTAAAGTTACGCTTGCCATAGTGGAGCTTGCATTTGCGTTTAAGTTCCTGAGCGTTGCAGACCAGGCTTACCATTGGAACATACTTTCAAGAGATATATTCCTTATAATTTGGATAATCCTGTTCATAGTGCTTGCCCTATATATGTTCGGGCTTATAAAATTCCCTGTTGACGGAGACGGTAAACCAAAACGTACTAAAGTGGGAATCTCTTTAGGCATAGTGTGTCTGCTGTTTGTGGCGTATATGGTGCGTGGCTTGTGGGGTGCACCGTTAAATGCCATAAGCGGTTGGCTGCCGCCTATGAACACCCAACACTTTATTGAGGCACCTGAATGGGAGCGTGATGCCGTTCTTGACTACGATGAGGCTATGGCTAAAGGCAAGGCGGAGGGAAAGGATGTGCTTGTTATGTTTACAGGCTACGGCTGTGTAAATTGCCGTAAGATGGAGCAGAAAGTACTTGCTGCTGAGAGTGTTACAAAAGTCATTAAAGAGAAGTTCATAGTTTGTACGCTCTATGTTGATGATAAGGTTACGCTGCTTGATGAGCCATACGTTGCATCGGGTAATGATACCATTACACTGCTTGGAGATAAGAACAAGTATATACAAAAGGTGCTCTTTAACCAGAATGCACAGCCTTGTCATTACATAATTAACCCCGATGGTGAGTCTGTAGTGGCAGGACCTATGTTCTATGAGACTGATGTTGATGTTTATTTGAATTTTTTAAATACCAGGAAGTAATATGTTACAGTCTATGACGGGATACGGCAAATGCGTAGTCCCATTTGCAAACAAAAAAATTATTGCAGAGATGAAGTCGCTTAACAGCAAGCAGATAGATATATCTACAAAAGTGCAGAGCCTGTTTAGAGAGAAGGAGATAGAGATTCGTACCCTTATATCGGAACGTTTGGAGCATGGTAAGGTGGATTTCTCACTCTATTTTGACAATGCAGGTCAGAGTGATTGCACCCAAATAAATGCAGACGCTTTCCGCACATATAAAGAGGCTCTCTCTGTTTTGGCAAAGGAGAACGGCATAGCGGAGCCACAGGATTGGTTCAGTGTACTGTTACGCCTACCCGATGTTATGAAAACAGAGAGTGCGGAACTTACAGACGATGAGTGGAACGAGGCACGCAAGGCAATAGACGGTGCCATAGAGCAATTACAAGAGTTCCGCAAGCAGGAGGGAGCCGGACTTGAGAAATTCTTTACAGGCAAACTTGACAATATAGCGGCTCTGCTTGCAGAGGTGCCTCAATATGAGCGTGCAAGGATTGATAAAATTAAGGCACGCCTTGAGGATAACCTTAAAGAGATAGATGACAAAATTAAGTTTGACCCTAACCGTTTGGAGCAGGAACTGATTTTCTATATAGAGAAACTTGATATCAGTGAGGAGAAGCAGCGTCTTACAAACCATATAAAATATTTCCGTGAGGTTATGGCAAATGAGCATGGACAAGGTAAGAAATTAGGGTTCATAGCTCAGGAGATGGGGCGTGAGATAAACACACTTGGCTCCAAATCAAACCACTCAGAGATGCAAATCATTGTGGTTAAAATGAAAGATGAATTAGAACAGATTAAGGAACAAGTATTAAATGTTTTATAATGTCTAAACTAATAATATTCTCCGCCCCGTCAGGTTCCGGCAAGAGCACCATAATAGGTAAACTGCTGGAGCAGAACCTTGGTATGGAATTTTCAATAAGTGCCACAAGCCGCAGTCCGCGTGGAAATGAGAGGAATGGAGTGGAGTACTATTTTATGAGTGCCGATGAGTTTAAGGCTAAGATAGCATCGGGTGAGTTTGTGGAGTATGAGGAGGTTTATA
>JAZLHT010000226.1:0-2051 GCA_045616965.1 Candidatus Enterocola sp. | reverse complement strand
CAATAGGTTCAGGACAATGTTGAGACCACAAATGAATTTTACTCTGTTTTTACCCCCCCCCCTGGCATTTTGCTGATTTTCAGCATATTGCATTCTATACTTGTCAATCAGCAATCCACTGCACCATGTAGTCAGCGATGTAAAGAACAACAACCCCAAGAACCTCCAATCCCACATTCCGTAAAACACATACGATGCCACCAGCAGACACACGTTCTGCCACTTGGCACTCCTGCTGAATAAAAACCAATACAGAAGAAATACCACAGGTAAAAATATCGCAAATTCTATGGAGTTAAAGAGCATAGGCTGGCTCTGTTTATATGTTAATTGTGGTGCAAAGATAAGAAATTTTATAGAAATAAGGAAAGAATCAAAATAATACTCGAAGTTATCACTATTATAGTTTTTATGGTGTGGGGCGAGAATTGATAATTAGTAATCTATTGCACTAATACAAACTTTTTATTAACTTTGCAAAAAATGTATAAAACAAAAATGTGTGTGGAATTATGTATAAACTACTGTTAGTTTTTGGAACGCGTCCGGAGGCGATAAAGATGTGCCCGCTGGTACTGGAGTTTAAGAAACATCCTGAATTGTTTGAGACAAAGGTGTGCGTTACGGGTCAGCATAGGGAGATGCTTGACCAAGTGCTTGATTTGTTTGATATAAAGCCTGATTATGACTTAAACATTATGAAACCTAATCAGGATTTGTATGATGTTACATCAAGGATACTGCTTGGTATGCGTGATGTTCTGACTCAGGAGCAACCGGATGTGGTGTTTGTTCACGGTGATACTACCACCTCTACAACTGCTGCTCTTGCCGCTTTTTATAAACAAATTCCTGTGGCTCATATAGAGGCTGGATTGCGTACAGGCAATATTTATAGTCCTTGGCCAGAGGAGATGAACAGGCTTATCACAGGTAGGATTGCAACTTATAATTTTGCTCCGACACCGCTATCGAGGGATAATCTGATAAAAGAGAATGTCTCAGAGTCTCAGATTACTGTAACAGGTAATACGGTAATTGATGCCTTGCATTGGGTTGTAAATAAAATTAAAACAGGTGCTGAACTTGAGGCGTCATTGCAAAAAGAGATAATGAATTTTGGCTATGATGTGCATAGGCTTGATGGTAACAGAAGATTGGTTTTGATTACAGGTCACAGACGAGAGAATTTTGGCGATGGTTTCCTTCATATTTGTAATGCCATTAAAAATCTTGCAGAGAAGTATACTGAGGTGGATTTTGTTTATCCTGTACATTTGAATCCTAATGTTAGGAAACCTGTGTTTGATATACTTAAAGGCATTGATAATGTGTTTTTGATAGAGCCACTATCTTATTTGCTTTTTGTTTATATGATGGAGAAATCTTATCTGCTATTGACTGATAGTGGTGGCGTGCAGGAGGAGGCTCCTGGTCTTGGTAAGCCTGTGTTGGTTATGAGGGATACTACGGAGCGCCCTGAGGCGGTTGATGCGGAAACTGTGTTATTAGTAGGAACTGATTATGACAAGATTATTACCGGTGTTGCTGATTTGCTTGATAACAAGAATGGTCTGTATGATAAGATGGCTCACGCCGTTAATCCATACGGTGATGGCAAGGCTTGTGGCAGAATAGTAAATTGGTTAAATGACAAATTAAGTTAAGATTATTATGAAAATTGCAATAGTAGGAACAGGTTATGTAGGTCTTGTATCAGGCGTATGTTTTGCTGAGATAGGAACTGATGTTACTTGCGTTGATGTCAACGCACAGAAAATTCAGCAGTTAAAGGATGGTATAATCCCAATTTTTGAGCCTGGCTTAGATGATTTGGTTAAGAAGAATGTGAATGCCGGGCGTCTGCATTTTACTACATCGCTTGCTGATGTTATAAATGATGTGGAGGTTATATTTTCTGCCGTTGGCACGCCTCCTGATGAGGATGGAAGTGCTGACCTGCGTTATGTGCTTGAGGTTGCCAAAACTGTGGGGCAGAATATGAACCACTATCTGGTGCTTGTTACTAAGAGTACGGTGCCTGTGGGTAC
>JAZLHT010000225.1:0-11163 GCA_045616965.1 Candidatus Enterocola sp. | reverse complement strand
ATCCGTCAACGGCGGCACAGGGCATAGACGGCAGTGTCATCAAGTACAGCATACCTGCTGAGCAGGCGTATGTGGAGAACTCATTTGCCACAGGCACCGTTCCAATGGTTGCATACAGTGAGGCTGACAAGTCACTTGCGTTCAAGAACCAGACAGGGTTCATAAAACTGCAACTGACAGGTGAAGGCACAATAGCGTCAATGACATTAGAATCAGCCTCAAACAATATCTGCGGAACATTCAGCGTAAGCAAGACAGACCCTACAGCGGCATCAACTGCAATTACAGGTGCAAAGAAGATAACAGTAACAAATATCAGTGGCACAGCACTTAACAGTACAACACCAAAGAATGTTATTATAGCGTTAGCACCGGCAGATTTTGCAGCGGAAGACCTCACTCTTTCAATGACAGCAAGTGACGGCAAGGTGTTCTCAACCAAGATAGGGAACTTCACCGTAGAACGCTCAGGTGGTCAGGCTGTTGCGGTTAATGTGGAGTTTGAGACAGCACCAACCACAGGAGAGGCTTACGCAGTTGAGATTGGCGGTAAAGTTAAGTGGACACAACTGTGGGAGAATGGTCCTAAATTTGCTGAGTTCAATGTAGGTGCCGCATCTGTAGGAGACTACGGAGGCTACTACTGTTGGGGTGGCAGTTATAAAAATGGAAATGGAATAACTTGGAAAGATGACCATAAAACAGGTTCAGGCTCTCTTACAGGCGACTCTGACACAGCCACCAAGTTGTGGGGCTCAAACTGGCGTATGCCTACAAGTAATGAATTGCTGAATCTTCTTAATAACTGCACTGTAGCGTGGAAATATGCAAAAGAGAGCGGATATGGTGTTGCAGGCAGTGTATATACAGGCAAGGGAGACTACTCTGGCAACTCCGTCTTTTTCCCCGCTGCGGGCAACTGCAACAATGGCGAAGTCAAAGACGCTGACATTTTCGGCTACTATTGGAGTTCTACATTTTTTAGGGATGGAAGAGCACTCTTTTTGCAATTCCTCTTATCCGACCAGGGCATGTACAACTTCGGCCATACCAACGAAGGATATTCTGTGCGTGCGGTTTTGAAGTAAAAATGCTCCTGCGGAGCAGGAACAAGGAAAAAGGAACAAGGGTCAAGGTTAAAAACTTTGACCTGTTTTTGTTCTAATAATCGGCGGTAAGCGGTAAAAAAATCAACTTACCGCCGATTATTTTTGAAAAATAGTTGGCGATAACTATTATTTTCCGTATATTTGTGGCGAATAATAAACATTTGTATTATGGATATATTATTGGGCAGAGATGCTGAAATTGAGATTTTAAACTCTTATTATCAATCAAAACGTCCTGAATTCATTGCTGTATATGGAAGACGTAGGGTTGGAAAAACTTTTTTGATAAAGAAACTTTTTTCTGAAAAGTTCCGTTTTTATATGACGGGGATATATAATGGTAAAATTTCAGAACAACTTGCTAATTTCAATAGGCAAATAAACTTTTATTCCAAGACATATTATCCGCCAGTCGGGAATTGGTTTGATGCGTTCCATCAGTTGAGAATGTATTTGTCTGGTTTAAGTAAGGATAAAAGGATTGTTGTCTTCATAGATGAGTTGCCCTGGCTTGACACACACGCCTCAAAATTTACATCGGCGTTGGAGGTGTTTTGGAATGAGTGGGCATCAGAGCAAGACAACCTTATGTTTATAGTATGTGGTTCCGCTACCACTTGGATGACAGGTAAATTATTGGGAAACAAAGGTGGATTACACAATAGGGTAACTCACAGACTGAATTTAAGGCAATTCACACTTTCTGATACAAAAAAGTTTTTTGAAGCCAGAGGATTTACATATCAACCTATACAAATAATAGACGCTTATATGGCGGTAGGCGGTGTTCCTTATTACTTGGAAATGTTTGAAAAAGGGTTGAGTGTGAACCAAAACATAGACAAACTTTTCTTTTCACAGGATGCACCTCTTAAATTAGAGTATGAATTGCTGTTCCGTTCATTGTTTAATAATGAACGGCAATATGTGCGTATTGTAGAACTTTTGGCAGAAAAGTCAAAAGGCATGACAAGGGAAGATATAGTGAATGCACTTAAAATACAAGACAATGGTAATTTAAGTGAGATGCTCAGCAACTTGTGTAATTGTGATTTTTTAAGAAGGTATAATGCCATAGGTCAGAAATTACGTGGCAAAATGTACCAACTTACAGATTTGTACCTGTTGTTCTATCTAAAGTTTGTAAAAAATTATTCAGGGCAAGATGAGGCTCATTGGAGTAATATATTTAATAGTGGTGCGTATAGAACATGGTGTGGTTATGCTTTTGAGCAGGTTTGTTTAAGGCATATAAATCAAATTAAGATGGCATTGGGAATTTCAGGTGTGGCTTCTGATGTGGGCTCATGGTCTAAAAAGGGAACGGCGGATGAGAAAGGATGCCAGATAGATTTGGTTGTTGATAGGGCGGATAAAGTCATAAATTTGTGTGAAATCAAATATTCACAATCTCCATACGAAATAGATAAGCAGTATGCCACCCATCTGTTGGAAGTGGCTGAGGTATTCAGAAAGTCTGTTAAGACAAATAAGGCTGTGATGCTGACTATGATAACATCGGGAGAATTGAAAAAAGGCGTGCATAATTATGTAGTACAAAATCAAATATCATTTGTACAAGACTGTTTATAGACCGTTAGGTAATGACGAGAAAAAAAGTAATCACCACTACCATCTCTTATTAGAGTTGATAGTGGTGGCTTTTTTGAATAAGTGGCTATATGCAACCAGGATTACCTCGCTTCGCTCAATGATCCTGAGATGCTCCCGCGGGGCGGAAAACGACCAGGATTATTTCGCTTCGCTCAATGATCCTGAGGTGCTCTAAGAACAAAAAGAAAAAGGAATACACGCCCTTAGGCGTGTATTCTCTTTCTTGTTTATATCCTTGCTTATGTGAGCAAGCTCACAACGCTCGGCTACAAACAAAAAAAGAGTTCGCATTTGCGAACTCCTTTTTCTTTTTGTTACTTGTCGGGATACCAGGATTCGAACCTGGGACCCCCTGCTCCCAAAGCAGGTACACTAACCGGACTGTGCTACATCCCGATGTCTTAAAAACGGTGCAAAATTACACCTTATTTTTTATATATCAAAATTTTTTTTGCAAAAATTGTTTTAATGGGGTAAAATATTGTATTGAAAAATATTGTTGCACAAATAAACAAAAATAACTATATTTGCAACCTCTAAAAATAGATATTTTTTATTAACAATTATGGCAGAATTGATAAAACTGAAAAAGGGGCTTGAGATTCCTATGAAAGGGGAGGCAGAGAAGTCTTTTGGTCAGTCATCTGTGGGAGAATACATCGGGTTTAACCCTGATGATTTCTACGGGATTGTACCTAAGCCTGCATTAAAGCCCGGCGATGCCGTAAAGGTTGGAACCGTATTGTTCTATGACAAGAAGAAACCTGACGTTAAGATAGTCAGCCCTGTCAGCGGAACACTTGAGGCTATCAACCGAGGCGACAGACGTAAAATTCTTAGTATCGTTGTTAAGAACGATTACAAAGGTACAAAAGAGAGTTTGGAGAAGATAAACCTGAACGGCAGCGTTGAGGACATCAAGAAGGCTCTTAGTGATGCCGGTATGTTTGCTTTTGTAAAGCAACGTCCGTACGATGTTATTGCCAATCCGGCAGACACCCCAAGGTCTATATTTGTATCGGCGTTTGATTTGGCACCACTTGCCGCTGATTATGAGTTTATATTTAAGGATTCTCAATCAGATTTTCAAAACGGTATTGATGTGCTGTCTAAAATCGCTCCTGTATTTGTGGGGGTTAAGAACGGCACCAAGACATTCGCTAATGTTAAGAACGCTACAGTAACGGCATTTGAGGGCAAGTACCCTGCAAGTAACGTAGGCGTGCAGATAAATAATGTGCAACCTATAAATAAAGGTGAGATTGTTTGGACTATCGGGGCACAAGAGGTTGTATATATAGGCAGATTTGCCGCCAAGGGTGTTATTGATTTCTCTAAGAATGTTGCGTTGGTTGGCTCTGAGGCTTATTCAAACTGCTACTACAAGATGACATTAGGTCAGAAACTGAGCCAAATTCTTGATTGCAATATAAGCAACGGCACTAATGCCACTGTTATCTCAGGTAATCCGCTATCGGGTTCAGAGACTACGGCAAATGATTTTCTGGCTCCGTTTGTAAATCAGATTACTGTTATGAAGAACGGCTCAGACGTCAATGAGTTTATGGGTTGGATAATGCCACGTCCTACAACGTTCTCCACAAGTCCGTCTATACTGTCATCTTTTGTGGCAAAGATGTGTCCTTCGTTCAAGTTTAACCCCGATACCAGGATATTGGGCGGTAAGCGTAATATGATAATGTCTGGTGAGTATGATAAGGTAACCCCGATGGATATCTATATGGGCTATCTTATTAAGGCTATCATTGCATTTGATATAGACAGAATGGAGGCTCTTGGCATTTATGAGGTTGCTCCTGAGGATTTTGCAGCCGCAGAGTGCGTATGCTCATCTAAAATGGAACTTCAACGTATAGTGCGTGAGGGTCTTGATAAACTACAAAAGGAAATGTGCTAAAAAAGGGGAGGAACTATGGATAAATTAAGAAAAATTGTAGATAAAGTTAAGCCAGCCTTCTCAGAAGGTGGCAAACTTCATGCGTTCCGCTCGGTATTTGATGGTTTTGAAACATTCCTTTTAGTACCTAATGAGACCGCTAAGCCAAAAGGTGCCCACATACATGATGCCATTGATAGCAAGCGTATTATGATTATGGTTGTAATAGCGCTTATGCCGGCACTTCTTTTTGGTATGTATAATGTTGGTTATCAACACTATCTTGCAATAGGACAAGCACTTGAAGCCGGGTTCTGGGCTAAGTTCTGGTACGGTTTCCTTGCAGTGCTTCCTAAAATAATTGTAACCTATTTAGTAGGTTTGGGTATTGAGTTTACAGTGGCACAATGGAAAGGGGAGGAGATTCATGAGGGATTCCTTGTAACAGGTATCATTCTTCCTATGATTGTTCCTGTAGATTGTCCGCTATGGATTCTTGCAATAGCCACTGCATTTGCAGTTATATTTGCTAAGGAGATATTTGGCGGTACGGGTATGAACATTGTAAATGTGGCTCTTATAGCACGTGCGTTTATGTTCTTCGCCTATCCTACCACGATGTCGGGCGATAGGGTTTGGATTAGGACAGACAGTATTTGCGGACTTGGTGAGGGTCAGGTTATAGACGGTTTCTCAGGTGCCACACCTCTTGGTCAGATAGCCACTTCGTTAGAGCCTACAGTGCAACTTACAGATGCAGCAGGTAATGCAATAAGCGGCTGGGATGCCATAGCAGGTTTCATCCCTGGCTCAATAGGCGAGACAAGTGTTATTGCAATCGCTTTAGGTGCATTGCTGCTTTTGTGTACAGGTATAGCAAGTTGGAAGACAATGTTGTCTATATTTATAGGTGGCGGTCTTACAGCATTCCTGTTCAATGTTGGTGGTCTTGAGACGGCAGCCGCACAACTTCCTTGGTATGAGCATTTTATTTACGGTGGTTTCTGTTTTGGTGCTGTGTTTATGGCTACAGACCCTGTAACATCTGCCCGTACAGAGTGTGGTAAGTGGATTTACGGATTCCTGATAGGTGCTATGGCAATTCTTATCAGAGTGTTGAATCCTGGATATGCGGAAGGTATGATGCTTGCCATCCTACTTATGAACGTATGCGCTCCGCTTATTGACTATTGTGTAGTTCAAGGTAATATTAAGAAACGTGCTAAGCGTGCAATTAAAAAATAAGGTATATGGCTACAAAAGAATTTAAATGTAAGGTTTGTGGCTATGTCCACAAAGGTGACAAGGCTTCGGATAAATGTCCGGTATGTCAGGCTCCCGCTTCTGAATTTGAAGAGATAAAGAAGAAGGGGTTGGATACTAACAGCAATGTATATACAATAATCTATGCTTCATTAGTGGTAGTGGTTGTTGCATTCCTGCTTGCGTTTGTATCGGGTGCTTTAAAATCAAAACAAGATGATAATGTTGTTCTTGATAAGAAAAAACAGATTCTAAGCTCTCTTAATGTAAACATTAAGGAGTGTGCAGATCCTGCCGCCAAATATGCAGAGTGTGTAAAAGGAGAGTGGATTCTTAACTCTAACGGTGAGTTGGTTGACAGTGTCGGAGGTTTTGACATCAATGTAAGTGAGGAGAACACAAAGCCGCTTGAGGAGCGTAAACTTCCTGTTTATATTTGCGAGATAGAGGGTACTAAGAAATATGTGTTCCCTATGAGAGGTGCTGGTCTTTGGGGACCAATTTGGGGCTACATTTCACTTGATGCAGACAAATCAACCGTATTTGGAGTATATTTCTCTCATGAAAGCGAAACTCCTGGACTTGGTGCTGAAATAACACAGCCTAAGTTCCAAAATCAGTTCCGTGACCCTGAAAATCCAAGGCATATTTCACGTGACGGTAAATTTACATCCATCGCCGTTGTAAAACCGGGAAACACTTGTGAGGTTGCCGATTATGTAAACGGTATTTCAGGTGGTACAATGACATCTACGGGTGTAGACATTATGCTAAAAGAGGGATTGAAACAGTATGAACAATTTTTTAATAAGGAGGATTGAAAATGGGACTATTATCAAAGAAAAGTAAAGAGACTTTCATTACTCCTATGTGGGGTAACAACCCTGTAACTGTGCAGATTCTTGGTATCTGCTCAGCACTTGCCGTAACAGCCAAATTGGAGCCGGCACTTGTAATGGGTATAAGCGTTACCATTATTGTGGCACTGTCAAATGTTGTAATATCATTACTGCGTAACACAATTCCAAGCCGTATAAGAATTATTGTACAACTTGTTGTGGTTGCGGCTCTTGTTACAATAGTAAGTCAGATACTTAAGGCTTTTGCCTACGATGTCAGCGTTCAGCTCTCTGTTTATGTAGGTCTGATTATTACAAACTGTATACTAATGGGTAGGCTTGAGGCTTTTGCCATGGGTAACGGACCTTGGGATTCTCTGCTTGACGGACTTGGCAACGGTTTCGGTTATGCCATAATTCTTGTTATTGTGGCGTTCATACGTGAATTGCTTGGCTCTGGTGCATTGCTTGGTTTCCAAATAATTCCACAGTGTGTGTATGATGCAGGTTATCTGAACTGCGGTCTTATGCTGATGCCTCCTATGGCACTTATAATTATTGGTTGTATTATCTGGTTTCAGCGTTCTAAAAACCCTGAACTATAGTGTTTAACTTTAAGGAGATAAGAAAATGGAAAATCTTTTAAGTCTTTTTGTCAGTTCAATATTCTCTGACAATATGATTTTTGCCTACTTCCTTGGAATGTGCTCATTCCTTGCAGTATCCAAAAATGTTAAAACCGCTGTAGGTCTTGGTATCGCCGTTACATTTGTGCTTTGCGTTACTGTTCCAATCAACTACTTGCTACAGGCATACGTTCTTGGACCCAATGCATTGGTTGCAGGTGTGGATTTGAGCTTCTTGAGCTTTATTATATTTATTGCTGTAATTGCGGCTATAGTGCAATTGGTGGAGATGGTGGTTGAGCGTTTCTCTCCGTCACTCTACAACTCACTTGGTATATTCCTGCCGCTTATTGCCGTTAACTGTGCAATTATGGGTGCCTGCTTGTTTATGCAGCAGAGAATGACTATGGATGCCTCTAACTTTAAGGCAATCCACAGTTTTGGCAGTGCCCTTGTATATGCACTTGGCTCAGGTATTGGTTGGGCGTTTGCCATTGTGTGCCTTGCCGCTGTAAGAGAGAAAATGGCATACTGTAATGTTCCTGCTCCACTGCGTGGGCTTGGCATAACATTTATTATGGTAGGTCTTATGGCTATGGCGTTTATGTGTTTTTCAGGTATTAAATTTTGATTGAGATATGAATTTAGTTATTTTAGCAATAGATATGGCGATGATTGGAGTCAGCATAGGCGTTTTCTTGGGCGTCATACTGCTCCTTGTTATTCTGCTTCTTGTAGCCAAGAGGTATCTGTCGCCTTCGGGTCCTGTAAAGTTGACTCTTAATAGCAATGAGCCTGTAGATGTTTCATCCGGCGGTACACTTATTTCCGCACTGCAAAGCCAAGGCATTTTCCTTCCATCCGCTTGTGGCGGGAAGGGTGCTTGCGGTCAGTGCAAATGTCAGGTTCTGTCTGGTGGCGGTGAGATTCTGCCTACAGAGTCTGTTCATTTCTCACGTAAACAGGTTAAGGATAATTGGCGTCTTGGTTGCCAAGTTAAGGTTAAGAATGATATCCAGGTTAAGGTTCCTGAATCAGTGCTTGGTGTTAAGGAATGGGAGTGCGAGGTTATCTCTAACAAGAATGTGGCTACATTCATCAAGGAGTTTAAGGTTGCTTTGCCTAAGGGTGAGCACATGGACTTTATTCCTGGCTCATACGCACAAATCAAGATTCCTGAGTATGACCTTAATTACGCTGACTTTGACCGTTCACTTATAGGTGACCTATATGTACCTGCTTGGGAGAAATTCGGTCTCTTTGGCTTAAAACAGAAGAACACAGAGGCTACAATACGTGCATACTCTATGGCAAACTACCCTGATGAGGGTGATATTATCACTCTTACAGTGCGTATAGCCACTCCTCCGTTCAAGCCTAAAGAGCAGGGTCCCGGTTTCCAAGATGTACCTTGCGGTATAGCATCTACATATATCTTCTCACTAAAACCTGGTGATAGGGTTATTATGAGTGGCCCTTACGGTGAGTTCCATCCTCATTTTGACAGCAAACGTGAGATGATTTGGGTAGGTGGTGGTGCCGGTATGGCTCCTCTGCGTGCTCAGATTATGCACATGCTTAAGACATTGCATACTCGTGACCGCGAGATGCACTATTTCTATGGTGCTCGTGCCATTGATGAGGTGTTCTTCCTTGAGGATTTCCAAGCATTGGAGAAAGAGTATCCTAATTTCCATTTCCATCTTGCTCTTGACCGTCCTGACCCAAAAGCAGATTCTATGGGTGTAAAATACACTCCTGGATTCATTGCTCCTGTTATGGGTGACACCTATCTTAAACAGCATGAGGAACCTGAAGATATTGAATACTATCTGTGCGGACCTCCGATGATGGCAAAAACTGTGCTTGACTTGCTGCATTCTCTTGGAGTTGAAGATGATATGATATCATTTGATAACTTTGGTGGATAAAACGCCGCAGATGTGGCTTTAGGGTTAAGGGATAAGTACCTTCCTTTAAGATATTACCCTCTCCGTAGAAGTTTAACGGGGGGGTAAAATATTAAAAAACAAGTAGTTATAAAACAATAAATTATTATGAAAACAGTTGAATTAATTTCAATTGCACTGGCGGGAGCGTTGCTGGTGCTTAGTGCGTGTAAGAAAACAGTGGTAATGAGCCAAGTCCAACAGAAAAAGTTACTGATGCGTGTAACAACACCTATCCTGTAGTAAAGATAGGAGAGCAGTACTGGATGGCGGAGAATCTAAAGTGTGACAAATATGCCACTCAGTCTGAGGCATACAACGCCTCTTGGCTCAAAAACAACACAATTTCGACAGTTATTTCCGATTCCCAATCCACCCCATACTACACCGATGCCTCGGACAAGAGCAAGTGGTCCTACGATGATTATGCCGGCAATCTTACTGACGCACAGGTAAAGAAGTTGGGGTACCTCTACAACTGGGCTGCCGCAGTAGGTGTTGCGGACGGAGAGAAACAGACAACTGAATTCAGCGGCACCCGTCAGGGCATCTGCCCCAACGGGTGGCATGTGCCGTCAAGAGCGGAGTGGCAGACGTTGTATGACTACATATACAAAGATAAGAGTCTAACATCAAATGAAGTTGGCAAATATCTCAAAACCACCTCTGGCTGGTATGATGAGGGCAAACCACAAACCTACCCACAAGGACTAGATACGTATGGGTTTGCGGCTCTGCCGACAGGCTTCACTTATGGAAGTAGTATGATCTATGTTGGCTACGAAGCCAATTTCTGGACGGCTACTCCAGATGAGAGCGATGGCGACTACGCTTACAAACGCTT
This sequence comes from Candidatus Enterocola sp., assembly GCA_045616965.1. Classification (GTDB taxonomy): domain Bacteria; phylum Bacteroidota; class Bacteroidia; order Bacteroidales; family Paludibacteraceae; genus Enterocola. The sequence continues at coordinate 1,022 of JAZLHT010000225.1, read as the reverse complement.
CCTCTTTTACTACAGTGACTACTTGGACGTGTACCCCATTTTTAAGGTATGCGGACAATCTGTGCGTTGCTTAAGGGACTGATACTCCTACGGAGTTATGTATGATGTATAATGTATGATGTGTGAGGGTCAAGGGAGCATAAATGCTCCTTTGACCCTTGTGTTTGCGTCCACTTTTTTGTGATTGTTGGTCATTCCCTGACAATTAGGTAAGAATTCCTGGGATGTTTTGTTTGTATCGTGATTTTGTGTTTTGTAAAAAAAATCGTATTTTTGCAAAGTGAAGGTAATTGGTGATGTGTTTAGTAGGCAGTTGAATTATGGAGACAAAACTAAAAAATTATCCGTTAGGGATTTACACTTTCAGTGAGATAATTGAAAGGAATCTTTTCTATATAGATAAGACTGGTTATGTATATGACATAGCCAATAGGTACAAGTATGTGTTCCTTAGCCGTCCACGCAGGTTTGGAAAATCTCTGCTTGTAGATACTTTGCAGTGCTATTTTGAGGGCAGAAAGGAGTTGTTTGCGGGCTTGAAGGCGGATGCTCTTGAGAAGGATTGGACCAAATACCCTGTGCTTAGGTTTGATATGAGCTCTATAAAATCAATCAATCCACAGGAAGTGAAAGACGCCATAAGCGTAATGCTTTTAAGGTATGAGAATTTATATGGCAAGGTAGATGCAGAAAAGACTTTAGGCAATAGGCTTGAAGGCATAATAAGCAGGGCGTATGCAAAGACAGGCCAAAAGGTGGTATTGCTTATAGATGAGTATGACTGCGCACTGCTTAAAGTTGTGCACAACAAGCCTGTGTTTGAGGAATTAAGGGATATGCTCCGCAACTTCTACGGACCTATAAAGATATGTGACGCAATGCTGCGTTTCGGCTTCATAACAGGTATAACCAAGTTCTCACAACTGAGCATATTCTCTGAGATAAACAACCTCACCAACATAAGTATGCTGCCTGATTATGACGGTCTGTGCGGCATAACAAAAGATGAAATGATAACGCAG
>JAZLHT010000224.1:0-3477 GCA_045616965.1 Candidatus Enterocola sp. | reverse complement strand
GGGCATGCCGGATGTGAGGCAGCCCATATTGCCGCAATGGCTGGGTCTGAAACCTTGCTCATAACTATGGATATGAACAAGATAGCACAGATGAGCTGTAATCCTGCTATTGGTGGGATTGCCAAAGGTCAGATTGTGCGTGAAATTGATGCAATGGGTGGTGGCATGGCATACGTAACAGACCATACATCGTTGCAGTTCAGAATGTTAAATGTGTCTAAAGGGCCTGCCATGTGGAGTCCAAGAAGCCAATGTGACAGGGCAAAATTTATAACAACATGGAGGGGCGTACTGGAAAACACATCACATCTATATATGTGGCAAGATACTGTAAACCAACTAATTATAAAAAATGGTGAGGTTTGTGGCGTTAAGACATTATTGGGTGCTGAATTCCACTCAAAAAGCGTGGTTCTTACAAACGGAACCTTCCTGAACGGACTACTTCATATAGGCAGGACTCAGATTAAAGGAGGTAGAATTTCAGAGCCTGCAAGTTACGGACTTACGGAACAGATAAAGGAATTAGGCTTTAAGGCAGACCGAATGAAAACAGGTACGCCTGTAAGAATTGATATACGCAGTGTTGATTTAAGCACCTGCCGCATTCAAGATGGAGACTATGATTTCCATAAGTTCTCTTTTTTGGATTACGAGCCAAAACACCTTAAACAGAAACCATGTTACATTCTTGCAACCAATAAAAAAGTGCATGATGTGCTGAGAAGCGGACTTAAAGACTCCCCTCTCTATAATGGTCAGATTAAAAGCATTGGACCAAGATATTGTCCAAGTGTGGAGACTAAAATAGTTACTTTTGCTGATAAGGATTCTCACCCGCTTTTCTTGGAGCCAGAGGGAGAATCCACTACAGAATACTATCTTAACGGTTTCTCATCCTCACTGCCGATGGATATACAGCTAAAGGCACTGCAAGAGATTGACGCATTTAAGAACATTCACATTTTCCGTCCCGGTTATGCAATAGAATATGACTTTTTTGACCCGACTGTGTTAAAGCACACGCTTGAAACCAAGATAATCAATAATCTGTTTTTTGCAGGTCAAATAAACGGAACCACAGGTTATGAGGAAGCGGGCGGGCAAGGTTTGATTGCCGGAATCAATGCCCATATAAAATGCCATGGAGGCAGCGATTTTGTACTGAAAAGAGATGAGGCATACATAGGTGTTTTAATAGATGATTTGGTTACAAAAGGTGTTGATGAGCCTTACAGAATGTTTACATCGAGGGCTGAATACCGTATTCTTTTACGTCAGGATAACGCCGATGAACGTCTTACTGCCAAGGCAGATGCCGTAGGTGCTATAACAGAGGAGAGACGAAACCTGTTTAACTCAAAGTTGAAATGGAAAAACAATCTAAAACATTTCCTTCAACAGCACTCCGTAACACCGGCGGAAGCAAACGGATATTTACAAACAATAGGTTCTTCTGAAATAGAAGGGCGTACAAAATTGTGTGATTTGTTACACAGGCCAGGCGTAACCATAGAAGGATTAGGGAATGTGGATGCAGAGCTAAAAACGGAACTTGATAAAATAGAAAACAGACGTGAGGAGATAACAGAAAGCGTGGAGATAGAGATAAAATATGCAGGTTATATTGACAGGGAAAACCTTATTGCAGAGAAACTGCATCGTCTTGAGAACATAAAGATAAAGGGGCGTTTTGATTATAGTACAATAAATGCAATAAGCACTGAAGCAAGGCAAAAACTTGCCAAGGCAGACCCTGAAACCATTGCACAGGCGGCACGCATTCCAGGAATTTCACCATCAGACATAAATATTCTGTTAGTTATGATGGGAAGATAATATCACGTGGAGTTCACTCGCTACGCTCGTGCACATTTAGATATGTTCGGCAAAGCAATTATGCAAAGCATAATTGTAAATATTTCACTCAATATTTATTCAAAGCAAGCTTTAATAAATATTTCGCTTATATTTTTAACTTTGCCTCACTAAAGTTGCTCTCGCTTAACAAATGTTCCACGTGGAACATCTAAAAATAAAACACATGACACTACAACAAGCAGGGGATTTATTCCGCATAATTCAGGATTTCCCCAAAAAAGGAATCGGATTTATTGACATAACTACGGTTATGAAAGAGCCCGAAGCAATGACTGTGATTAGTAACACTATTTGCAATCACTACAGAGACAAGGGTATCACAAAAGTGATTGCAATGGAATCAAGAGGATTCTTTTTTGGCTCAATCATAAGTGAGAGATTACAAGCGGGATTTATTCCTGCACGCAAACCGGGGAAGCTACCTGGAGATACTTATAAAGCCACATTTGACAAGGAATACGGCCAGGACACTATAGAAATACATAAAGATGGCATTTCATCGGAAGACATAGTGTTAATACACGACGATATTCTTGCAACAGGAGGTACAGCAGCAGCCGCTATTGACCTTGTAAAAAAAGCAGGTGTAAAGAAAATTTATTTTAACACAATAGGAGAAATAGATTTCCTGAAAGGAAGAGACAAAATTTTAAGTGACGTGGAATACTACAATTTGTTCCACTTCTAATACAAACATTCCATGCCTTATACCGAACATATAAAGACTATAGTCTCTGCACTACCGGAGAAGCCTGGAGTGTATCAATATTTTGACAATGACGGCAAAATAATATATGTGGGCAAGGCAAAAAACCTTAAAAGAAGGGTATCGTCTTATTTTATAGGGAAAGACCACTCTATTAAAGTTCAGGCACTGGTAAAACGGATTTATGACCTTAAATATATAGTTGTAGATACTGAAACAGATGCACTATTGCTTGAAAACAATCTTATAAAGCAGTATCAACCACACTATAACATACTTCTAAAAGACGGCAAAACATACCCTTGGCTATGTATAACAAAAGAGCCGTTTCCAAGAGTATTTAAAACACGTAATGTTGTAAAGGGTGCATACTATTTTGGTCCATACAGCAATGCTTGGGTGTTAGACACCCTACTTGATTTAATTAAGCGCATCTACCCCATAAGAACATGCAGAGATTACCTGACCGAGGAAAGCATTAAGGCTGGCAAGCATAAAGTTTGTCTAAAGTATCATATCCATAATTGTGCAGGATGCTGTGAGGGATTTCAGAGTATGAAAGATTATAGAAAGATGACCGACGAAATAGCGGAAATAGCAAAGGGGAACAGTAGCACTGTAACAGAATACCTGCTAAAAGAGATAAATCAAGCGGCACAAGAGTTAAGATTTGAAGATGCCAATGGACTTAAAATAAAACTTGATGCTATAAACTCATACAGAGACAAGACTGTGGTAACCACCACAAATAGCGGTAAAATGGATGTTTTTGGCTACGATGAAGAAAATAATATAGCGTATGTAAACATACTACATATAACCAATGGCTCGATAACTCAAGGCTATACGGTTGAATTTCATAAAAAATTAGATGAAAGTAAAGAGGAACT
>JAZLHT010000223.1:0-2709 GCA_045616965.1 Candidatus Enterocola sp. | reverse complement strand
GGCTGTCTGAGTATGCTTGGAAAAACATTTATTGTGATTTCCGTGTTATGCCTGTTATGTCCGTTATTGCTTGCATTTTTGCTAATACCTATATTCCTCTTAGGTGTATCGGGAATATCCGAAACCATATTTTTGGCACTTTCATCACTTGTCATAATACTATGTCCTATAATCGCACTAATCTATTACCTTAAAGGATTAAATAATTATGAGCACAATAATAAGAGAGAAAAAAGTGTTTACTATATATTATTGGCATTGTTTTTAGCAGGTATAATATATATGTGCCTTAACATAAACTCCATTAGAAGTAACATTGAAAATTGGGGAGATACTGTTGGAAATGTATTTGACAACACCCTACCCGATGACAAGTATTTTGATGACTCTCTTTACGCTGACATAGATTCATTTACCGTTACACTACAAACCGTATATTGCGGCGATTACATTCCAGCCGTATCAGGAACAGCAAACAGATGGGGAGTCTCCGCAATGCAAAAAGTGTCGGACAGTGTTTGGATTGTAAAAATACCTTCCGACCCATACAATGAGGTTAAATTTCAAGATACAAAAGGTGATTGGAGTAATGAAATTGAGTACTACGATGCTGAGACACGCTCATGGCAAAAACTCAGCAACATTCATCTTAGTCCAAACCCTGACCAAAAATTTGACTTTACCAATCCTCAACTATACAGATGGAGCGGATGCAATAAATGAATTGAAAATTGAAAGTTGACTGTTACTAGGAGTGAGAGCAGAGCCAAGTTTACTTGGACTATGCCGAGCGACGAAGTAACATGATTAAAACGAAGTTTTAATGAAATTAAAAAATTAAACATATATGAGAATTACAAACAGACTTGCACTTATTTTAGTTATGGCGACGGTGGCACTGCAAGCGGTGGCACAGCAAGAACCTACAAGTTATAAGAATTGGACACTTTCACAATGTCTTGACTATGCTCTTACGCACAATTTAAATGTACTACAGACACAAGTGGCTGAAAAAACGGCATACGAGAGTTTAGAGCAGTCAAAACAGGCTTTTGCTCCTAATATAAATGCAAGCACCAATCAAGGCTACGCCTACAACAATATGCTTGGACCTGACAACAAGTCTGTTTACAGTGCAACGTACGGCATAAACCTTAATATGCCTGTATTTTCAGGAGGTAAGCTGCTATACTCTAAAAAACAGGACGAGACCATTTTAGAGAGCAGCAAAGAGAATGTACAGGAGAGTAAAAAGGAGATTATATCCAGCGTATTGGAGGCTTACCTAATGATTTTGTATAACAACGAGACTGTAGAGACAAACGAGAAGATTTACGAGCTCAGCAATGCTGAGTACGAGCGTTCAAAGGCTATGTATGAGGTGGGCAAAATAACCAAGAGTGCCCTTGCACAGGTTGCATCGCAGTGGGCAAGCAATAAATACAACCTTACAATAAGCAGAAATGACCTTAGAATAGCCATTCTTAACCTAAAACAGGTGCTTGAGCTTGACATTACAGTTGATTTCAGCGTTAATGTCCCTGAAATTGATGATGCAGAGATACTTGCTCCGCTACCCGATATGTTGGAAATATACAATGCCGCTATGGAGACAATGCCATCTGTAAAAGCGGCGGAACTTAATATAAAAAGTGCGGAGTTGTCAAAGCGTGTGGCTCAATCGGGTTGGATTCCCTCTATATCACTTAACGCAGGGCTTAGTGGTTCATACGCCACAGGACAAGGGATTAATATAGGAGAACAGTTCAAGCAAACTCTTGGTCCTACCGCAGGTCTCACTCTAAACATTCCTATTTATGACCAACGCTCAGCAAGGACCGCCGTAAACAAAGCCAATCTTGCCATTGAGAACAACAAACTAAACTACCAACTGATAGACAAAGATATATCTAAAAGAGTGGAAACCCTATATGTAGATGCTCTTAATGCCCAAACCAACTATATAATAGCAAAAGAGAAACTTGGATATGCACAAGAGAGTTATGATTTGGTGTCAGCCCAATTCAATGTGGGAATGAAAAACACCATAGATATGCTTACCGAAGAGAAAAATCTGTTTCAGGCAGAGCAGGAGGTTACAATATGCCGCTATCGGGCCATAGTATCCATACAAATGCTTAATATATTGCAAGATAAAGAGATAAAAGTTGGAAATAATAATTAATGGGACAAGGAACAAGGGACAAGGAACAAGTACTTGACCCTTGACCCCTGACCCTTGAACCTTTAACTTATAATTATGTCATTAATAGAACTAAAAAACATACACAAGACCTATCACGCCGGAGCACCACTTCACGTACTTAAGGGCGTAAACCTAACTATTGAAGAGGGTGAGTTTGTATCAATTATGGGAGCATCGGGTTCCGGAAAATCAACCCTGCTGAATATTTTAGGCATGCTTGATAACTACGATGAAGGTGAATATCTGCTTGACGGTGAACTAATTAAAGATTTATCAGAAACCAAGTCAGCCAAACTCAGGAATCAGAAGATAGGATTTGTATTCCAATTTTATAATCTGCTGAATTTTAAGAACGCAATGGAGAATGTGGCGTTACCACTATATTACAGGGGTATCAGGCGTAGACAACGCAACGCCATCGCTCTTGAATATTTAGATAAAATGGGGTTAAAGGATTGGGCAAACCACCTGCCTAATGAGATGTCGGGCGGTCAGAAACAGCG
>JAZLHT010000222.1:0-1378 GCA_045616965.1 Candidatus Enterocola sp. | reverse complement strand
GGAATAGAGTATGCACTAAGCAGTGATGATGTATTGGCAAGTCCTGTAGAGGCAGAAAAGATAGCGATTATAGGAGGAGGAGTCATAGGTGTTGAATTTGCACAAATGCTTGCAAGATTTGGTTGCGAAGTATGTATATATGAGTTTCAGAGTGCTTTAGTCGCAATGATGGATACAGATATTTCAAAACAACTTGCAATGCAGCTTAAACGCTTGGGTGTAAAGTTACAATTACAAGCCGCAGTAACTAAAATCACACCAAAAGACGGAGGTTTTGAGATAGAGGCAAGTGTTAAGGATAAGCCACATACCGCACAGTACGATAAGGTTATTGCATGCGTTGGCAGAAAGCCGTTTAGAGACGGCGTTCTATCAGACGGAGTTGAGCCAAATGATGATATAAAATTTGCCGGCGATGCGGCAGGCGGCATACAACTTGCACACTACGCATCGGCACAGGCCACTAATATAGTGGAGGAGTGGGCATCGGAGAAAGAAACATTTAACCTTAACTTAGTGCCACAATGTATATATACATCGCCAGAGGTGGCATCGGTGGGAAAACGAGAGCAGGACTGTATGGCAGATGATATTAAGGTGGGTATGTACCGTATAAACGGCAACGGCAAGGCACTGATTATGGGAGAGAACAGCGGCTTTGTAAAAACCATTTTCTCCGCCAATACAGGTAAACTGATAGGAGCGCACATAGTAGCCCCTCATGCCACCGATATGATAGGCGAGATGGCTGTTGCCATATCAAAAGGACTTACAGTCAGTGAGATAGGCAGTGTAATTCACGCACATCCCACCGTATCAGAATCCATTTTAGAATCTATACAGCAAATAAATATATAAACTATGAGAACCCCACTTTATGACATTCACGTTGCGTCAAACGGACGTATAGTTGAGTTTGGAGGCTTTGAATTGCCTGTCCAATATGAATCTACAGGTATTAAGGCAGAACATACAGCAGTAAGAGAGAGCGTTGGTATGTTTGATGTATCACACATGGGAGAGTTCCTTATGTCCGGACCAAATGCAGAAGAGGAACTTAATTATTTGGTTAGTAACCAGATAGCAGAATTGCCAAATGGTAAGGTTTTATACTCCCTTATGTGCAATGAGAGTGGAGGCATAGTTGATGACCTTCTTATATACAAGCGTGCAGAGAACAGTTACCTTATAGTGGTTAATGCAGCCAACATAGATAAGGACTTTAATTGGATGAAATCCCACCTGCGTAAAGAGGTTACGTTTGAGAATATATCTCCTAAAATAGGTCAGATTGCAGTGCAGGGACCTAAAGCCATTGATGTTATTAAGCGTATATTCCCCGATGCGGACACTCTGCATAACTATACATTCCTTGAAA
>JAZLHT010000221.1:0-34885 GCA_045616965.1 Candidatus Enterocola sp. | reverse complement strand
CACCTGCCGATAATGAGAGTGTATTAGGCTATATGGTGGACAATAAGGTTTTGGTTCTTATAAACGGAGGCGATTTTGGTTATACATTTAACGTTAAACTGCCTCAAGGGAATTGGAAACTTGTAGGAACCATAGATGAGATAAATCTTGAGGGAGTTAAATCAAAGAATAAGACATTAAAGGATTTTGCCGAGACCGGAAGCCTGATGGTGGAAGGGAAGGGAATGTATATTTTCATCAAAGTTCCTCTGGAACTTTGATGAAAAGGGACAAGGAACAAGGGACAAGGAACAAGGGACAAATCCTTTACCCTTGACCCCTGACCCTTGACCCTAATTTACGAAGTAAATTATGAATAAAATAATTTTGACAGGTGACCGCCCTACAGGTAAGTTACATATAGGGCATTATGTGGGTTCGCTACGCCGTAGAGTGGTGTTGCAGAACTCTGGAGAGTATGATAAGGTGCTTATCATGATTGCTGATGCACAGGCACTTACAGATAATGCAGATAATCCTGGCAAGGTCAGGGATAACATTATTGAGGTGGCTCTTGACTATCTTGCATGTGGACTTGACCCTAATAAAAGCACACTCTTTATACAATCAATGATACCGGAGTTGTGTGAACTTACTTTCTACTATATGAACCTTGTATCGGTGGCAAGGCTTCAGCGTAATCCTACCGTAAAGACAGAGATTAAGATGCGTGGCTTTGCAGATGAGAGTATTCCTGTAGGTTTCTTTACGTACCCTATATCGCAGGCGGCTGACATTACCGCTTTTAAGGCTACAACAGTACCTGTAGGTATTGACCAGGCACCTATGATAGAGCAGTGTGTAGAGATTGTACGCCGTTTTAACAATGCATACGGAGAGACCCTTGTAGAGCCAAAAATCCTATTGCCCGATAATCAGGCTTGCATGCGTTTGCCTGGAATTGACGGCAAGGCTAAGATGAGCAAGTCATTGGGTAACTGCATATACCTTAGTGAGGAGGCGGATTCTCTAACACAAAAAGTGCGTTCCATGTACACAGACCCTACTCATATTAAGGTTACAGACCCTGGTAAGTTAGAGGGTAATGTGGTGTTTACATATCTTGACGCATTCTGCAAGGATTCCCACTTTGCCGCATATCTTCCAGAATATGCTAATCTTCAGGAACTTAAAGACCATTACACACGCGGAGGTCTTGGAGATATGAAGGTTAAGAAATTCTTAGGTCAGATTCTTGAAGAGGAGCTTGCCCCAATTCGTGAGCGCCGTAAGGAGTTTGCAAAAGACCCAGCCGCAGTATATGAGATATTGCGTAAGGGTAGCATAGCGGCTCGTGAGATTGCCGCCAAAACCCTTGATGAAGTAAAGGACGCTATGCGTATTAACTACTTTAAATAAGGGACAAGGGACAATTTTTTAAGTTATGCACCATCATAGTGTAAATATAGATAATATAAACAAGGCTTTCATTTGGGGAATTGCACTGAATGCCACATTTGTGGTTATAGAGTTTATATTAGGCTATATTGCAGGCTCTCTTGGACTTATGTCTGATGCAGGGCATAACTTAGGCGATACAGCAAGCCTTGTTCTTGCTATGATTGCACTTACTCTTGCATCTAAAGCCCCCACATCAAACTACACATACGGATTAAGTAAGGGAACTATACTTGTATCGCTTGTAAATGCTGTGATTCTTATGGTTGCAGTAGTGCTGATAGTTATTGAGTGTATAGAGAAATTCATAACTCCGCAACCTGTGGAGGGCGACTTTATAATTATAGTGGCTGCTATCGGTGTTGTGGTAAACGGTATTACCGCTTGGCTTTTTGTTAAGGACAAGGATAAGGACATGAATATTAAGGGTGCCTACCTCCACATGGCTATGGATGCTCTTGTATCTGTGGGAGTGGTGGTATCGGGTATAGTAATTAAATATACAGGTTGGTATATTATAGACCCGATAGTGGGGCTTATGGTTGCTGTAATTATAGTTATATCAACTTGGGAACTGCTTACAGACAGCCTTCGTTTAGTGATTGACGGAGTTCCTGAAGGAATTGATGTGGAACAGATAAAGAATGTGATTCAAGAGGTTGATGGTGTTGAAGATTGCCATCACCTGCATATATGGGCATTGAGTACAACTCAGAATGCACTTACGGCACACATTGTAGTAAGGCAGGGGGCTAATACTGATGCTGTAAAAAGGAGTGTTAAGAATAAACTTGAATCTTATAATATAAACCACGCCACAATAGAGACTGAATCAGAACGTTGTGAGTGCTTAGAACCATGTTCCAAATAGTAGCTACATCAATAGTAGTGCTTGCCGCTGTGATTTACATTGGCAAAAGCATTTATGATGCCATAAAGAGAGGGAATAAATGTCCGTATGACTGCAAAGAGTGTCCGAAAAAAATAAAAGTAAAGGAGTTAAGGAGAGAAGAAGTAAAGGAGTTATAATACTCCTAAACTCCTAAACTCCTGAACTCCTTAACTTATAACTTATATCTTATGAAACTTAGTGAACTACAAACGGGGAAAAGCGGCATAATAGTTAAGGTGTCCGGTTCAGGCAAATTCCGTAAGCGTATTATTGAGATGGGATTTGTGGGCGGTCAGCGTGTTGATGTGTTGCTTAACGCGCCGTTAAGAGACCCTATAAAATATAAGGTTATGGACTATGAGGTCTCACTTCGCCGTAAAGAGGCAGACCTTGTGGAGATAATTACAGAAGAGGAGGCAAAACTACAGCGTGCAGAGCATACAGACCTTCCAAGTTCCGTAGAAGATGCTTACGAGGTTATGGGGCACATAGCAGGAGAGAAGAGCAAGACCATAAATGTAGCCCTTATAGGCAACCCTAATTCAGGCAAAACATCGCTGTTTAACATAGCATCGGGTTCACATGAGCATGTAGGCAATTATACAGGGGTTACGGTAGATGCAAAGGAGGGGCATTTTGAGTTTGGCGGATATTTTTTCAACATATTTGACCTGCCCGGCACATACTCACTTTCCACTTATACGCCTGAGGAGATTTATGTACGTAAGCATATTTTCAATTCCACACCCGATGTTATAATTAACATAGTGGGTGCGTCAAGTCTTGAACGTAACCTATACCTTACCACCCAACTTATTGATATGGATATACCTACGGTCATTGCACTTAATATGTACGATGAGTTGGAGAAAAGCGGAGCCACTCTTGACACTAAGGCGTTAGGCTTAATGTTTGGTATGCCTGTAATACCTACGGTGGCAAGTGAGGGCTTTAACGGCAACAGCGGGCTTAAGGAGTTGTTTGAGACTATAATAAAGGTATATACACATACTGAGCCTACGTCCAGACATATACATATAAACCACTGCGGTGAGTTGCAGGAAGCCATTGATAATATAAACAAACTTATAAATAAGTCCGATAACTTTAATGGTATAATATCAAGCCGTTTCTATGCTGTAAAACTTATGGAGGGCGATACTGAGATAGAGGAGTACATTAAGACTCTTAATAACGGTTCAGAAATCATAGCATATAGAGATAAAGTCAAGCCACACATAGAGGATGAGTTGGAGGAGGATTGTGAGAGTGCCATTATAAATGCAAAATACGGATTTATTCAGGGTGCGTTGGCAGAGACATACAAAGAGGGTGAGGTAGATGCGTTCAAAGCCACAAAGGTCATAGATGCGGTTGTCACCCATAAGTTCTGGGGATTCCCTATATTCATACTCTTTATGCTTGTAATGTTTGAGTGTACGTTTGTTCTTGGTCAGTACCCGATGGACTGGATAGAATCAGGTATAACATGGCTTTCAGAACTTGTAGGCTCATCAATGACAGACGGATCGTTAAAGGATTTGCTTATTAACGGTATTATTAGTGGTGTAGGTGGAGTGTTGGTGTTTTTGCCAAACATTCTGATTCTTTATTTCTTTATATCGTTGATGGAGGATTCAGGGTATCTGTCGCGTGCAGCATTCATTATGGATAAGATTATGCACCGTATGGGGTTACATGGAAAATCGTTTGTGCCAATGCTTATGGGGTTTGGCTGTAGCGTGCCTGCTGTAATGGCTACCCGTACTCTTGAAAGCAAAAGCAGCCGTCTAATCACTATGCTTGTAATTCCGTTTATGAGTTGCAGTGCCAGACTGCCTGTATATCTTATGTTTACAGCCATATTCTTCCCTAAACACGCAGGGCTTGTTATGTTAAGCCTATATCTTATAGGTATTGTTATAGCGGTTATTATGGCAAGAGTGCTGAAAAGGGTTCTGTTTAAAGAGGAGGATATTCCATTTGTAATGGAATTGCCCCCATACAGAGTGCCTACCGTTAAGTCTGCATTGCACCACATGTGGGAGAAATCAAAGCAATACCTAAAGAAAATGGGTACCATAATTCTGTTTGCTTCCATTATAATTTGGGTGTTGGGCTATTTTCCAAGACCTAAGAACCCCGATGTTACCGTTCAGCAGCAGATGGAGAACAGTTATATAGGCAAGATAGGCAAAGCCATAGAGCCTGTTATGGCACCGCTTGGATTTGATTGGAGAATGAGTGTGAGCCTTGCCGCAGGACTGCCTGCAAAAGAGGTGGTGGTAAGTACACTCTCTGTGTTTGACGGCACACAGCAATACACGCCGCTTATTGCGTTCTCATTTATGGTGTTTGTATTGCTATACTTCCCTTGTATAGCCACCCTTATCGCTATAAGGCAAGAGAGTGGCAGCTGGAAATGGGCACTGTTCTCAGCACTGTATTCCACAGCAATAGCGTGGATTGTGTGCTTTGCAATTTTCAAAATAGGTTCTCTGTTTACTTAAGTTGTGTTGTAGTCAGGCGTAGGCTCTGCTGCTAAGAATGTTTGCGTACTGTTTTCGTACAGGTATTCCGGTGATACATCCAGTTTGCCATTATCCCAAGTAAGAGTCCATCCGTCAAGTGTAAAATTCTTGAATTTAGAGACATCTTTCAGTGATGCAAAAACTGCATTGCCTGAAATCAAGTCAGTTCCATTGAACAACTTGATTTCCCCATTGTTGAATGATAGTCTTATTAGGTACCTTTCAATATAATTTGCTTCTGTAATCCAAAGATTAGACATTATCAGCCATTCAATCTACAAATTTCCGGCATAACATATATTTTACGATGCAAAGGTAATGGTAATTTTTTATATTACCAAATATTTTTAGTATTAAATCACTGATTATCAAAATTATACTAATAGTGCAAAAAATAATTATATCAGTGCAATTTTAAAAATTTCTTTTTTCTGATTAAAAAATACTATTTAAAGTATTTGTGGTTAATAAAACTTTTACTACATTTGTGGTGTTAATTGTCTTTAAAGAGCAATTTTGCACTTTTAAGACAATTTAATGACATAATAAAAGGCGTTTGCTACGCTTTGTTACGACTCGCTGAAATTTCGCAACTTTCAAAAATCTTGGTCGTGGCAATGCAACGGTGGATGTCCTACGGTATGTATATATTAAGGTGTATCTGTTACACCCGATTGCATACGGCGGGGGCTTCGTGTTGCTTGTTTCTCCAAGATTGGCAATGCGAAAGCCTCAGTGAGCGGAACAGCAATAATGCAAGTCCCGCTTTTTTTGTGTGCCTGTATATTCATATTTAGGTTGATTTATAAAGGAAGTACGGTAATGTGTACAAAAATAGCCTAATGTTGAAAGATTTTGATGTGAATAGTAATCTAATTAGTAGTAAATATAAATAAAAGGTAATTATAGGAGAATCCCGAAATGCCTACATAAAGAGAGTAGGGAATGACAATTAAATTAAATATATGAAGAAAAAATTACTTTTATGGCTTACGGTAGGCAGTGCCTTGCTGCTGAGCGGATGTTCTTCCACTTTTTCATCCTCGTACACATCAAGAGTGGCAACTATTGAGAACAGAGACATTGCGTCCTCTGCTATGTCTGCTGATATGGAAGCAGATTTCTCTAAAATTGTAACTGCCAAATCTGAACCACAGCAAACTAAGGCTGATGCGGTCCTTAATGCGCAGTACAAATGTATTATGGAAAATAAAATAGACATTATTGTGGATCCTATCTATAAGGTTACAATTGTAGAGAACGGTGCCAAATATGTAGTGGAACTTACAGGTTATGCAGGGTATTATAAAAAGGCGGCTACAAGCAATCCTGTAGAGGAAATGAAGAACTATAAGGTTGAGGATATTGAGAAATACAAACTGTTGACTGATCCTGGGTTCTATCAATATTATTACAACAAGGACTCTAAAAGACAGGGTGATGTTACCAATTATTACATAAACGGCAAAGGTGGTAGTGCACCGTCATCATATTATAGTGTACCGGAACCTGCCCAAGAGGTGAAATCAAGTGCTGTAATAAGACCAAGTGTATCTCAGCAGCAAATGAATAATGCTATGTCTCATGACTATAATTATTTTTACAAAAAGGCTAAGAGAGAGAGAAATGCAGGTATCAGTCTTACTTGGATAGGAATGTTGGTAGGTGCCGCTTGTGGTGGGTGTATAGCGGCAATTGATGATCCAGACTATACTTCAAAATTAATTGCTTGTTCCACCTTATGCGGAGTAGGCGGCTTAACTATGTTTGCAGGAACATATATGTGGTGTGCTGGTTCTGCAAAAATGAAACAGGTACGTAAAATGAGTAATGTTGCATTTAATTTAGGTGCCAACTCTAATGGATTAGGTTTGGGTGTTACATTTTAATCTATTAAAAATCAACAAAGAGACATAAAATATAGTAAATAAACAAATAAAAATATACAATTATGAAAACAAAAATCTTATCAGTAGTTTTAGGCTGTACAACAGCAATTATTTTAACATCCTGCGGTTCTGTAAACATTTCATCATACACATCACGTGTAGCCACAATTTCAGATAAGGCGGAGATTAATCCTCTGTCAAAGGTTGTTGACATCAGAGTTGATTTCAACAAGCGTATTACGGAAAAATCACAGCCTTGCACTACAGCCGATGAAGCAAAGGCAAGCGCTCAATATCAGGCAATTGTAAACAATAAGATAGACATCGTTGTTGACCCTATTTACAAACTTACATTTACTGGTGAAAAATACACTGCAGAACTTACAGGTTTTGCCGGTTATTATGAGAATGCACGTTCCATTTACGATGAGTTAGGAGAAATGAAAAACTTATCAAAAGAGGATATAGAGAAATATTTGATGCTTTATAATCCATCTGTTCTAAAGTATCTTAAAACATCAGAAGACGGCAGCATTGTAAATATATACCATAATACAAATGAGAGCAAACCTGCTCCTGCACCTGCAAAAAAGAAATAAGAATGTTTAACAAAAAAAATGAAAAGATAAAATGAAAAAGATTTGTGTAACCATTTTGTTATTGATTGGCAGCCTATCCATTTATTCTCAAGGCTTTCCTATCAATACAAGATATGTTGGAGATATTAATTTAGGATATGGCTCTCCATCAAAAGGTAATTATAATCAGCGTGTTAGCATTGGTACAATTCAAGGATTTGAATTAAATCAGTATTTACAGTTCGGTATTGGAATTGATTTAAACTTGTACACACATTACTACAAAAAGGTGGAACCATACAAATCTATGGATTTATCAGGTTTTAGAATGAGCATGCAAGAATTTGTAGACATCAGAGGTATGTACCCTGTTAATCAAAACTGGCAGATTAATTTGGACTTAGGTTTAGGTGTCACTCACGGAATATTACACATGGGAAAACCAATAAAAGCTGCTTTTTTCTGCCAATTTGGACCAGGATTCAAGTATAAGGATAAATTTGGTGTAAATCTCGGACTGCAAAGCCACGGAACTGGAAAGGGTACTGCTACATTCTTCTTAAAGATAGCGTATTGTTTCACATCTAAATCTAAAAACTATAACTTTTAAAAAACTGTAATTATGGAAGATAATAAAGATATTTTATCAAGAAGAGAGTTTTTCAAAAAGGCTGCAAAGACCGCATTGCCAATTATGGCGGCTGCGGCGATGCCTGCAATATTCACTTCATGTGAAATTAAAGAACCTAATGTTTACGGATGTACTGGTAGTTGTTCAATGAATTGTTCGGGAGGTTGTACAGGGTGTTCATCATCTTGTAAAGGCGAATGTACTGCAACATGTTATAGAACTTGCAAAGGTGGATGTGCGTTGACCTGTTCAGGCGGTTCTTCCAGATATTTAAGATAATACTTCTAATGAAAAAAGAAGGCAACTATTTTGTGTAGTTGCCTTCTTAAATATGCGTAGTATGGATATTAAGGATACAAACGAATCTTGGCATAATAGAGCAAAGAATATAACATTCATTGTTACAAAGGATTGTCAACTGGCTTGTAAATATTGTTATCTAGTTGGGAAAAATGAAAGAGAAAGAATGTCTTTTGACACAGCAAAACAAGCTATTGATTACATTTTATCAAATAATACCGCATTCCCTGAAGAAGCTGTAATTTGGGATTTTATTGGAGGAGAACCATTTTTAGAGATTGAATTATTGGATCAGATCTGCGATTACATAAAAATTCAACTCTTTAAATTAGATCATCGTTGGTTCAACGCTTTTAGATTCAATTTCTCCACCAATGGAATTAATTACGATTCAGAAAAGGTTCAAAAATTCATAAGCAAAAACAAAGAGCATCTAAGTATTGGAATTACGATAGACGGAACCGAACGAAAACACAATCTTAATCGTATATACAAACAAACAGATGCACAAAAAATAAAGAACGAAGAAATTGGTTCTTATGCCGATGTAGTACGGAATATTCCACTCTGGTTACAACAATTTCCAAATGGTAATACAAAAGTTACTATTAGTAGTGCTGACATTCCATATATATGTGAGAGTGTAATACATTTGTTCACGCTTGGAATCCATGAGGTTGATATAAATTGTGTATATGAGAGTGTTTGGAAAGAAGGAGATGATGTCAAATTTGAAAATCAATTAACTATTTTGGCTGACACAATAATTGACAACGATCTATTTGAAAACAATGTATGTACATTTTTTGCAGAACATATTGGAAAACCTAAAAATCGTAAAGAAAACACAAATTGGTGTGGTGCAGGCAGAATGTTATCAATTGATGCCGCAGGAAATTTTTATCCTTGCACCCGATTTGCCCAATACTCATTGCGTGACAAGGAGGCTTGGATTATAGGAAATATCCACGATGGCATAGACGATAACAAACTGCGTCCGTTCCTGACTCTCGACCGATGCACTCAATCGACACCTGAATGTATTGACTGTGAGGTGGCTGAGGGTTGTGCATGGTGTCAAGGAGAGAATTATGATGCCGCAAAAACCCATACTGTGTTCCAGCGTGCCACTGCTATATGCAAGATGCACAAGGCTCGTGTGCGTGCCAACAACTACTATTGGAACAAACTCTATCGTAAACTAGAGCTTGAAGGCAAACGAGAGGAGTTTGAGAAAAACCACCCCGATGTCAAACTAAATATTTGTTAGTCTATGAAATCTTATTTGCAATATTTAGTTGTACTGCTTGATGATACCAGCGTGGCATATTGTCATGCAGACAATCCCCTTAAAGAGAGAACCCTCATGCCTATTGATACGCTCCGTAAGGCAATTCTTTTTGGAATGAAGGAGAATCTTATGATTCAGTATGTTTATCCCGATTATGAATTGCCGGCAGAATATGATGAAGTAATAGAGAGTATAGATAATGTAAAAATAGGCAGAGAAGTGCAAGTGTTTACTGAAGTCCCTAAAACCATTGATAATGACAATGTTGTGTTGCGTTTGACAATTTCTGATTTCATATCCAAATGTTATGACATAGCAGCATTATTGCCACAAGTCAAGCGTATGAATATATGTATCAGAGATGTGGAGAATTTCAAAGATGAAATACAGGAGGAGTATAAGAAGGCACTTAATATGCTTTGTTCTGTCTTGGCTAATTTATACAAGTCAGGCAAACAGCCACAGGTGAATGTTCTGACAGATAGGTTGCAACTAACAGAGATGCACAATTGTGAGGCTGGTATAGGCAATATTACAGTTGCACCTAACGGCAAGTTTTACCTATGTCCTGCGTTCTACTATGATGAAAAGATGGGGCTTTCCAACAGAATGAACCATAAGGTTAAGGATTCATCACGCTCTGTTGGTGATTTGGAAGGTGGCTTGAATATACCAAACAAGCAGTTGTTGCAACTTGACCATGCTCCGCTTTGCCGTATCTGTGATGCTTATCATTGCAACCGGTGTATTTGGTTAAACCAGAAACTTACGTGGGATAATAATACGCCAAGCCATCAACAGTGTGTAATGGCTCATCTTGAACGTAATGCTTGCAGCAGTCTGCAACTTGATTTAATCAAGGCTGGCAATCTGTCGGTAGAGCCAATTAAGGAAATAAATTATTTAGACCCATTTGATGTGAAGGAGGAATTCTAATTATGAATAAGAAAAAAGTAGGACAGGTTACTGTAGAAGAGAAAAATGAGATACAAGCGTTGTTCGAACGCCGTAACGGACTTAATGAACTTGCAAAAATATTGACTGCTGAAAATGCGGAGTTATATGAAAAATTGATTAAGGATATGGGGGAGACAGGTACAAAATTCCAGAATTGGTGGGATAGAATGTCTCAAAAATATCAATGGGAGAGCATGGAAGGTGGTAATTGGGAAATCAATTTTGATTCTTGCGAGATATACCTTGTTGACAATAAGTGCAACTGTAAACAATAAATATTATGTTAGGTGGTTCTGAAATTATTTTTATAGTAATATTAGTGATATTGCTATTTGGAGGCAAAAAAATACCTGAACTTATGAAAGGCTTGGGTAAGGGTGTCCGTAGTTTTAAAGATGGAATGAATGGCGTACCTGATGAGAAGGAGAATACTAAAAAAGAAGATTCTTCAAAAGAAATGGAGAATATAAATAATGAGCAACCAAAAGCAGAGTAATCTTGGTGCGGAAATGACTTTTTGGGAACATGTTGATGTGCTCAGAAAGGTCATATTCCGTTGTATTGGTGTCTGGCTTGTTTTTGCAATTGCCGCATTCTGTCTTAAAGACCAAATCTTCTCTGTGATTTTTGCTCCATCAAGAAGTGATTTTGTACTTTACACTGTTTTGTGCCGGATATCTGCATACATTGGTATCGAGAGTCTGTGTCCTGAAGATTTTAAGATAATGTTCATAAATACAGAACTGGCATCGCAATTTATGGTTCATTTACAGATGTCTGCTTGCGTTGGCTTGGTATTTGCTCTTCCGTATCTTGTTTTTGAATTATATGGTTTTGTAAGTCCGGCATTATATGATAATGAGCGTCATTATTCGTTTAGCCTTATATTTTTCTCTTTCCTACTGTTCTTTACAGGAGTCCTTTTAAACTATTTTGTCATTTTCCCGTTTTCATTCAGATTTTTAAGTACATATCAGGTGAATGCTGATATAGTAAATCAAATAGCCTTATCATCTTATACATCTACATTCCTGTTATTGTCTGTATTACTAGGGTTGTTATTTGAAATACCAATAGTAGCATATTTTTTGGCAAAACTCAATGTAATTAATGCGGATATGCTGCGCAAATACAGAAAACACGCCATAGTGATAATTTGTATTCTTGCCGCAATAATCACTCCTACTGCAGATATTTTTACATTGTTGCTTGTAGCGTTGCCTATTTTCCTTTTGTATGAATGCAGTATATTTATTGTTAGAAAGACTGATGCTAACTGAATTTTGTTTGGTTGTTTGGCTGAATTTTGTTTGGTTATTTGGCTGAATTTTGTTTGGTTGTTTGGCTATTTAACGCCTGTGTATTTACGGTAGATTTTGTTGTACTCCTTGCTCTCTAAGTATACGGTGAGCCATGTGTTCAGGGTGTCAAGCAGTGCGGGGTCTGATGGGCATACGCCCCAAGAGTAATTTTGTGTAAAGCTTACTGCGGTGGAACGGTCCACATTGGGGTAGTCTTTTTGAAGCACTCTTGCCACAAACTCATCACAAACGCTGTAGTCTATAGAATGGTCTGATACCAAGCGGAACAGCAGGTCATCGTTAGAGTCCGGAATCTCATGCAGGTATATTGTATCTCCTATTTCTCTTTGCAAATGTTCCAATCTTTGCTTAAAAATGGAGCCTGGCACTATATAAACCTCTTTCTCTGCCAAATCAAGTTGGTTGGTGATGAACAGAGTTGTGTCTTTCTTGTTCCTTTTACGCTGAATCAGCATCTGCCTGCTGGTGAATACGGGTATAGTGTAGGCTATTCTATCCTTCATATCATTATATACAGGTATGTGCCATACAAGCAGATCCACCTCATCGTTGTTTAGCATTGTTATGGCATCCTGTAGGTTACGTTGCTCTATAAAGGTTACATTTAGATCATACTTTTTTGCAAACTCCTCCACCATTTTTACTTGCAGACCTTCAAGGCTGTCGCACTCCACCATAGAGTCACACTGTACGGTAAAATAGCTCATCTTGTTGTCTTCTACTATCACCCTCAATTCTCCTGAACTGTATATCTCTTTAAAATCTCTGTTATGGTATTCATACTTTGTATTGATTATGGCTGATATAGCAGCAAAAGCCAACACTATAACAGAAAACGATAATAATGTAATACGTCGCTTGTTCATAAATATTATAAGATTTTTCGTTACGCTACGCTTCACTCAAAATGACGTGGAGCGAATTATTAATTATAAAAGTTCCACGATAGTCCTAATTTTAGCGAACTTGGATTTAACGGATGATGGGGAGCCGCAAAATAATTATTCATAAACATACTTGAAAAATTGTACCACATAACAAAAAATCTGAATCGTTTAAGATGCAGGTTTGCATATACGTTAAGCTCTGGATAATTGCCTACCAATGTTTTATTTTGAAGATAGAACTGACCTGTTGCAGGCATATAAGCGTTAGCGTAATATTCTGTATTGTAGCGGCAATCAACACCTATTTGAATGTTTAGAATTTTTTTCCATATCGCAAAAGAAGCATAGAAATTTGAGTATAAAGATACAAGCGGCAGCGGTATCACGTCTTTATTTGATGAAAATTGCAAAACAGCCCTGTTTTCCCAATGGAACCACCACAAATGTAGATTCACCTTGGCTTCACCGCTAACTATTTGGATAAAATCATGGCATTGCTGAGGCATTGCAAAAGTGTCAAAATATATATGCTCTTTAAGTCCTTGCCAGCCTGCACCAACTTCAAAATCAACCCATTTGTTAGGAATGCCTATTTTACCGTAGCCTCTTGCACTCCACTCGTTGTTAAAATTATTCTCCCAAATAAAGTGGTTGGAGTAGTAATGTTCATGGAAATAACTTGGATTAGTGCTTTTAATATGCCCCTCTGCATTTATTGTAAGGCTACAGGTCTTTAGCGGTATAATGGTGTTGAAATCTCCGTTCACGTTAAATGCAAATCTGTTTTTAGAGCCAATTATTAGAGCCTCTCCCAAAACCCCGAACGTGGTGTTTCCGGTGCGTTTGAACAATTCTCCACCCACACTTACTTTTCCTTCGGATTTCCAAGCATATGTGGAATCTGCAATCAAACGCATATTCTCTTCCCAATCAGCCTCTGCAAAAGCCCTCAAAGAAAATACAGCCCAAGGTTTAAAGCCCTCGTTAAATGTTATAGAAAGTATATTGCGTATAAAATTAGTGGCAACTGTATCTCTTGTACTTTTATCTGAGTAGAAATTATTTTCGTAGAAGTCTTGCGTTATGCTACGCTCATAATAGCGTTTGTGTTTGCCCTCATACTTAATGGCGTATGATAGTGTGGTGACAGGAACAAAGGTCTTTTTCTCGCTATCGTCGGGGTCTGTTTCCTCATAACCTAAATGGTATTGATTATCCATCCAAAAGTAATAAGAACGAAAAGTGGAGTAGGCATTATTTAGGTTTGTTTGCAGGGTATAACTATCGGTCATGTTCTTTAAATCGATGTCATTCTTTATGCCTCCGTTCTCGTAATTCTTAAAATTATTAAGCCCCGCAATAAAGTAGAGAGAGTATTTCTCTCCCCGATAACTAAGGTTGAAAGCTCCGTTTACATCTGTAGATGATTGGTTATAGTACATACCCCTGCCATACAGTAAATCGAAACACAATCCAAAATTTAAGCGTTTGTTGGCGTTTACAGAGAAAATCCCATTAACCCTGTCTTCTGCATGTTGGGTGAAAAGTCCGCCTGTGTAGTACGATACATTGGTGTATGGAACTCTTGTGTTGTAAAAATACACATCTTCCACACCTAAGTAGTATGGTTTGTAAGGTCTTAAGAAAATGTTATCGCCAGTAAGCATAGTGGTGGGACGTTCTGCAAATATGGCGGATTGAGCAGGCAGTCCCAAATTTCCAAGCCATTCTGCCGCTATATATTTTTGATATACTGGAGTTGTAGTGGTTTGGTAGTTAAGGTGCAGAGTGTCAGGGATTGTTGGTAACTCAATGGCAGATGCTTCTGTAACGTGCCAAGCCTGTAAAGCCTCACCTGCAGTAAGTTTATCCATTTTTGCAATAGCCTTTTCTATCTTGGTGCTGTCAGCTTTTTTTGTTTGAATGTTGTCGGATATCTCAATCTCGATACTGTCGGCTTGTGCAGTCTTGACTTTATTAGTCTTGACTTTGCCAAAAACATTCAGCGACAGGGTGACAGCCAATAGTAAAAGCACTATGTACCTTTTTAAAAACATACGCACACTATAAACGTGCAAAGTTACTAAAAAAAGGTGAGATATTAAAGCCTTTTGCTCAGATTGTCTATAATTGAGCGTTTCCACTCACTGAAATCGCCTGAAATTATATGCTTGCGAGCCTCTTTTACAAGCCAAAGGTAGAATGCAAGATTATGAATGGAGGCTATTTGCAGGGCAAGCAGTTCATCGCTTATGGTAAGGTGTCTCAGATAGGCTTTAGTGTAGGCTGTATCTACGTAGCTGGTGCCATCGGGGTCAAGCGGTTCAAAACAGTCTGCCCATTTGGCGTTGTGTATGTTTATGGTGCCGTTTTTAGTGAACAACATTCCATTACGTCCGTTACGGGTAGGCATAACGCAGTCAAACATATCTACGCCACGTTCTATGGCTTCAAGAATGTTGGCAGGGGTTCCCACTCCCATAAGGTATCGGGGCTTGTTTTGCGGCAGAATTTCATTTACAACCTCTATCATCTCATACATCTTTTCTGTAGGTTCTCCTACGGCAAGACCTCCTATGGCGTTTCCGTCCATATCCATTTCCGCTACCCGATGTGCGGACTCACGTCTTAAATCGGGGTATATGCACCCTTGAACTATAGGAAAATAACTCTGATTGTAGCCATATAGCGGCTCTGTCTCTTTATAGTGCTTAACGCCTCGTTCTAACCAACGCAGTGTAAGGTCAAGAGATTTTTTAGTGTAAGTGTAGTCTGCATCGCCGGGGCAGCACTCATCAAGAACCATCATAATGTCAGAGCCTATAATACGCTGTGTATCAACCACATTTTCAGGTGTAAAAAGATGCTTGCTACCGTCAATATGTGAACTGAATGTAACTCCTTCCTCCTTTAGTTTGCGTGTATTGGATAGTGAGAACACCTGAAATCCGCCGCTATCTGTAAGAATAGGCTTGTCCCAACCCATAAATTTATGCAGACCGCCTGCCTTATGCAGAATGTCAAGTCCCGGCCTAAGGTAGAGATGGTAGGTGTTGCCCAATATGATTTGAGCCTTGATATCGTCACTGAGTTCACGCTGGTGCACCGCCTTAACACTGCCTACAGTGCCTACAGGCATAAATATAGGGGTCTCAATAACGCCATGGTCTGTGGTAAGCAGTCCTGCGCGTGCATTGGTGGCTGAGTCTGTATGGATAAGGTTAAATTTCATATATAGTCAATGTCTCCACTGTGTTGGTTTTACTCTTGTCAAACGGTGTCTGCAATCTTACGTAGTTCTCTGTAAAACCAAACATCATTCCGTCTTTTTTGGTGGCTTCCCAAAGTACTTTACGCTTTGTGCCAATCTGGCTATTGTAAAATGCGGTTAATTGTTTAGCAGACCAATCCATAAGCACTTTTACCCTGCGTTTCTGCTCCGTAGGGTTTACTTTATATGGGATTTTAAGTGCCGCTGTGTTTGCACGTTCAGAATAGGGGAATACATGCAATCTGGTGATTGGCAGCGACTTAATAAAATTAAAACTTTCTTCAAACAATTCAAGCGTTTCGCCACGCATGCCGGCTATTACATCTACGCCTATGAAGGCATCGGGTAAAAGATTTTTAATTTTAAGAATCTTTTCTGCAAAAAGTGCCGTATCGTATCTGCGGTGCATAAGTTTAAGCATATAGTCAGAGCCGCACTGTAGCGGAATATGGAAGTGTGGTGCAAAACGCTTGCTCCTTGCACAAAACTCTATAATCTCATCTGTAAGCAGGTCAGGCTCAATAGATGATATACGGAAACGCTCTATGCCCTCCACATTATCCAACGCCTTTATTAACTCTAAGAATGTTTCTCCTGTGGATTTACCGAAATCCCCGATGTTAACCCCCGTAAGTATAATCTCCTTACCACCAATAGCGGCAACTTGCTCCGCTTGCCTTACAATGTCTGCAATACTGCCGTTACGGCTTCTGCCACGTGCAAACGGAATGGCACAATAGGAGCAGAAACGGTCACAGCCGTCCTGTATTTTTAGGAAATGGCGTGTCCTGCCCTCTGATGACACCGATTGGTGGAATGGGGTGATGTGTTTGCAGTCTGTTACTTGTATTTTGGCTATTGATTGTTTGTCTTTTATTTTCTGTAACAGCACAGGTATAGAGAACTTATCATTTGCACCAAGCACCAAATCAACTCCCGGTATTCGGCTTATTTCATCAGATTTAAGTTGGGCATAGCACCCTGTAACTATGATGAAGGCATTAGGGTACTTGCGGTTTATGCTGTGAATGAGTTGCCGCCCCTTGCGGTCTGCCGCATCGGTTACGGTGCAGGTGTTTATTATGCATACATCGGGTACATCGGTGGCTGACGCTTTGCCGTAGCCTGCGTCATAAAGTTGCTTTGCCAAATAAGATGATTCAGCAAAATTAAGCTTGCAACCAAGTGTGGAAAAATTTATTATCATAAATTTTAGGGTCAAGGGACAAGGAACAAGGGTCAAGGAACAAGGGACAAGGATAAAGGAACTCTAAATACTTGACCCTTGACCCCTGACCCTTGTCCCTATCTTATAAATCGGTTTTTCTCCCCAATCCTTGTAATAGAAAATAATATATGCTATGGCTACCGATATAGAACCTATAAAAGCTCCTGACAGTGTGTCTTCTACAAAGTGACAGCACAGATATATTCTGGAGTAAGCCACTACAATGCCTATTATAAGAAATGCAACCTGCCACCCTTTATACTTGTTTGGAAGTATGGCGGCAAGACAACCTACAAAAGCAAATATGGCTGAAGTGTGTCCGCTTGGGAATGAGTTGTAGCCTCCTGGAATGGAATAGAATTGTGATACTGAATCTATTAGCGGTCCAAGGTCTGCACTTGAGGGGTCTAACGCATCGGTGTAAAAAGAGAGTGGTCTTGGTCTTGCAAAAGAGTATTTAAGTGGTTGGGTGAGTATGGCTGCAATGCCTTGCCCTGCATGTATAAACAGACCTTTCCTAAACCAAAATATCATTACCACAATGCCTACATAGCATGGCAGTCCGCCGCCAAGGTATGTGCAGTAGTAAAAGAATCTATCCCAAAACGGTGTGTGATGGCTGTTAAGCATTATAAAACCGTTTATAAGTCCGTTCTCAAATAAGAACAGCCCCATAATAAATATGGTAAGCAGCATTCCGCACCAAAATAGGGCGTTGTCTTTAAAGTATTGTTTTAGTGTTTTCATAAGATTTTTCGCTTCGCTCAAAATGACGTGGGTGAGATTATTTTCTTCCGAAATCCGCTGGTATCTCACCCCAAATTTCTGTATGCCATTTTTTTATTGGGGTGGTGTAGGTGTTCTCCTGTAACCACTTCTCCGCTGCCTGTATCCGTTCAAAAACCTTTTGGTTATTAGGTGACGGTATTATTTTAGTGTTGCATTTCTTTTTTCTTACCCAACTTTGTGCTGTGGCTGAATCGGAGTATATTACTATATCCTTAATGCTTTGTTTCTGTATCAGTGCAAGCCCATGGACAATGGCAAGAAACTCTCCAATGTTATTAGTGCCGCATTTATATACAGGGCTTTGGAATATAACCTCGCCTGTCTTTACATATACACCACGATACTCCATATCGCCGGGGTTGCCGCTACAAGCCGCATCTACGGCAAGTGCATTCTCAGTATATCCGCTTTTACGCTCCTCTATGCTTATTTTAGGCTGTTTTGGCTTGCCTGTAAGGAATTTATGCGGGTCACTCTTAAATGCTGCCTCCGCACTCTCCCTATCAGGGAATGATTTGTATAAAGCCCCCTCAAAACCCTGCACCTGCTCCTTGCAAGCCTCCCAAGAGCCAAACACTCCTGTAACCCTGCCTTTCCACACTACATAATATTTTGCCTTGTATTTCATTTAACGGAATTATTCAGCCACAAAGGTAGTAAAAACAATGATTGTGGCTAAATAATTTTAGATGTAAATAAATCGTCTAAAACAATAACACACTGAAAACGACCATTATACATACTACTCTTAAGTCCGTATGTAGTAATTAAAGTCATTTGTAAATTCTTTTTATTTCGTATTTTAGTGGCAACTATATCCAACCTCTCTCTTAGTTTTTCATCATAATCTTTAGTAAGCACAAAGTCACTCTGGCAGAATTTAATTTCACATATATTAATTGTGCGGTCTTTTCTGTCTATTATCATGTCAATTTGAGCTCCGTCAGAATGGTCTGTTCTCTCAATTTTCCATGGGAATATCTCGGTTTGGACACCTCCTATTTGTAATGCTCTTTTTATTTCGTGTCTATGTGCAAAGCATACGTTTTCAAACGCCAGACCACGCCAAGCGTTCAAGGTTGGAGAGTTCTGATTATCATGCCAATATGTTTCATTGTTTGTATCGTGTTTACAAATAAAATTTAAATAGAACAGACAAAACATATCAGTTAATTTATAATACTTGCTACGATATGATTCACCAAAATCAATGAAAGACATAATTATATCACTGCTTTCCAATGACCGCAAAATATTAGACAAAGTACCACCTGTTGATATGTTTATACCTTTTGCAATGTCCAGCCTGCTTGCACCATATCTTTTTGTTGATAGGAATTCAACCACTTTCTTATAATTAGCATTCTGTGCAAATGTGGAACTGAATAGATTTTCGTATTCGTTTTGCAGATTGTCTTTGTCCTTAAATAATAGAAAATCAACGTTTTGAGCAAGACTTATACCTTTTCTGAAATAATCAAGATAGTATGGTATTCCTCCAAAAATCATATATGCCTGAGTTATGTCATAACGGTCAAACCCTATACCCTTTTTATGAAAAAAGAGTTCCGTTTCACTTAAAGAGAATGGTGAAATGCGAATATTGCAGCTTGAACGTCCATATAGACCGGCATTATTGTTTACTATATGGTCAAGCATCCACGTGGTTGCACTGCCACATACTATTAACATCAAATTATGATTTCCTGCTCCCCATCCGTTCCAGAAATGTTCAAAAGCCTCCATAAAGCAGGAACGCGGTGTGTCCAGCCAAGGTAGTTCATCTATGAATACCACTAATTTCTTTCTTGTGCGCTTTGATGAGAGCAATGTCTCCAATCTATCAAAAGCCTCAAACCAATCTTTTGGAATTTCATTGTTTTTATCTCCGTACTTTTGCAATGTGGACGTAAATTCCTTTAGTTGAATTGAATATAGCAGTTCAGGACTATTACGCAGCCTTTGTGGAGAAATTGCAGTGTGGTAAAATGCAATCCTATCCTCAAACAGTTCCCTAATAAGAAAGGTTTTACCAACTCTTCTTCTGCCATATACACATACAAACTCCGCTTTATCAGAGCAGTATCTTTCTTCTAGAATAGACTGTTCTTGTACTCTGCCTACTATTAACTCTTTCATAAAAAGAAAAAATTATTCAGCCACAAAGATAGTAAAAAATATGATTGTGGCTGAATAATTTTAGTAAAAATTACAATGAAATTCTTAGTGTAAGATACTTGAATCTGTATGGGGATTCTGATTTTTCTGCGGTTTCTGTAAAACCTAAGGCTTTTAATGTGTGCAGTGATGCGGTGTTATTGTACTGCACTACGGCACAGAGGCGGCACTGTGATATGTTGTCTTTTACATATTGGATAACTCTTTTTGCCACAGATGTAAGGTAGCCTCTGCCTCTATAGCCATCTAATGTCATAAGACCAGAGAACTCGTACATCTGTATGCCGTCTGTAAGGTTACCGGTAGAGGCAAGTTTGTTGCCGTACTCTTTATCGGGGTCAAAGGCACAAACGGAAATTAGCCTTTTCCCGCTAAAAAGACCTAAAACATAGCCATCTTGCAGTAAGGTTTGCAACTCTTGCTCTGTGTAGTTCTTGTACCACAATTTATCTTTAAGCGTGCTTATACCGTTTTTATAGAAAGACATAAGCATATTGTAGTCAGGTGGTGTAAGCCTACGGAAATTATCTGTAAGCCAATGTTTATCTGCCACGATGGTGGGGTGGTAACTAAGTTTTGAGGCTCTTAGTCTGGGTAATCCCATATCCTCTTGGCGATTGATGTACGGACACTCCTTAAAGTGGTTCTCTGCAAATGTTTTGGCAAGAAATGTGTAGGCTCCGTCATACGCTATATCTGCTTTCTCATATAAAACTATGGCATTGCCTGTAGGCTGAATTTCTCCTACAGAGACTCCTGCCACTACACCGTCAACACGCAGAATATCGCAGTAAAGTTCTCCGTTAAGTGCGGCGTTAAACCACTTTCTTGCAAGTGCCGCCTCTATGTTTACTGTGTTTTGGTGCTCATCGGGGTATGGGTGGTCTGCCATCCATTTATCTTCAAAAGCATATAGTTCAGGCAAATCCGCTGCACTAAGTGGCAAAAATGTGTAGTTGTATGTGTTCTGAAACTTGTGTATGTGGTTGCGTTTGGCTTGTAAATGCTTGCCGCTCATTGATATAAAATGCTCCGATTCATAAATATACTCTGAATCGTTACGGTTTGTGACGGCGGTATAGACACCATCCAATGTTTTTACAAGAGTGTCTCTTGCCGCCATTATGGTGGAGCCTATCGGGATTTTAACCATAGCCTCCGCCACAGCCTTATCTCTTGTATCATCGTAAACTTTTACAAGCGGAACCCAATAGACGGTTTTACCAAATACAGAAGCCTTTATGTACAGAGCGTTATCATATTCCGCCCATTCAGGGTTGTCAAACCACGATATGTAGGCGTAGTATGAGTATTCACTACCTGCATATTGCCAACCTGTAAGATAATCCTTTATCAGACGTTTTGCACTATTGTCTATTTTTCTGAATTCCATCTGTGGCACTGCGGCTTGTCTGAACTATTGCCACACCTGTAAATACAAGTATGGCGGCTATCACTTTAAGAACGGTTACAGAGTCCATACCTATGTATATGCCTACGGCTGCCGTTATCATAGGTTGCAGATAAGAGTACATACTTACAAGGGTAGGGCGTATGCGTTGTTGTGCCACAGGAATAAGAAAATAAGACATAAATGTGGCACATATTATGGTAAACGTCAGGTCACTGATAATGTTTGTAGGTATGGCGGTGTAATCCACTCTAACTAAATGACTTGCAGAGAAAGGCAGGCTCATTATAGTGGAGAACAGGAATATCCATTTCATAAAGGTGACTACGCTGTATTTTGATATAAGCGGCTTGAATACGCCCAAATACAAAGCAAAACACAGTCCGTTACAAAGCATAAGTAAAATGCCTTTAGGCTGGGTTGTTACGGCATCTCCGCTATGTGTGGTGTTGAATATCAGTGTAATAACCCCGATGAAACTGAGCAGCACGCCGCTGCACTTTTTTACGGTTATTGGCTCATGAATGGCTATGGCGGCTATTATCATTGTAAAAATAGGGGTGAGCGATGCCACTATGGCACAGTCAAAAGGGGTGGTTATTTCAATGGCTGCAAGAAATACAATTTGGCAGAGGTAAAACCCCAACATCGAGGCGGCAAATATCTTAGGGAAATCCTTACGCTCAACTTTTTCTTTAGGCAGGAACGCCGATGCAATCCAGAACATCAGTGCGGCACCTACAGAGCGTAGAGTGAACACATCTACAGGTGTAAAGAATCCGCTTGTGGCTATGGCTCTGCAAGATAGAATGTTGAACCCAAAAAATATGTAAGCCACCGCTGCGGAAATATGCCCTATGGCAGTATCGCTGAGTTTCATAAGCGACTGCAAAGGTAGTAATAAATTCGGTTAAGTGTGAAAAAAAAATTAGTGTAGTACCACCCAAAGGCTTTTGGTGGCATGTTTGTAACAAGTGAATTCAATGTTTGTGATAGAAAAATCCCCAAAAGCGGTGTAAAAACATACGATTTGGGTAAAAATCTAAGAAAAATCCCCAAAAGTAGTATAAAGATATGCGATTTGGGTAAAAATCTAAGAAATAATTTGTATATTTGCCACGAAATGCTAAATATAAATGGTATGAATAATTTTATTGGAAGAGAACCTGAATTAGACGAATTAAGGAGAGCGGTGAACTCTCATAATTCTGAATTTGTATTGCTATACGGCAGACGAAGAGTTGGGAAAACATATCTTGTAAGACAATTCTTTGAAGACAAGTTTACTTTCAAGTATGTGGGTAAACATAGAGTTTCCATGCAGTTGCAGTTAAGCGGTTTTAGAGATGCTCTGGCTTTTTATGGCAATATGGATAATATTCCAGAACTTTTAAATTGGTCCCAGGCTTTTTTGGAACTTGGAAAATTGTTAGATAGAGATAGTAGTAAGAGAAAGGTGATTTTTTTTGATGAGATGCCGTGGCTTGACGTAAAGGGGAGCGATTTTGTAAGTGGGTTTGAGTATTTTTGGAATAGTTGGGTCTCTTTTAGAAATGATATAGTGTTTATTGCGTGTGGCAGTGCCACCACATGGATGCATGAAAAGTTGGAAGTCAACAGAGGTGGATTGCACAATAGAATTACAAAAAAAATAGCACTCAGACCGTTCAATCTACATGAGTGTGAAATGTATTTGAAAAAGGTTGGTTTTGACTGGGATAGGTATCAGATTATGCAATGTTATATGATTCTTGGAGGCGTGCCATATTATCTCAGTCTGTTACATCCCGAATTAAGTTTGCATCAGAATATAGATAATTTATTTTTCAGACAGGGAGCAACATTAAAATGTGAGTTTGAAGAGTTGTATAATGCGTTGTATGGCAAGGCTGATTCCTACATAGCAGTTGTCCGTATGTTGGCATCAAAATCAGAAGGATTTACAAGACAAGAGATAATGGATAGAACTAAAATAGCCGGAGGCACGTTAACAGACATATTGCAAAATTTGGAAAGGTGTGATTTTATACTGTCATACGCACATTTGGGTATGAAAGTGAAGAATGCCGTATATAGATTGTGTGATTTCTATACACTATATTACTTCAGATTTTTGGAGAATAATAATACTCAGGATGAACAATATTGGGTGCACCATATAAATGACAGAAGCATTGCTATATGGGAGGGGTTTTCTTTTGAACTGTTATGCTTGATGCACCTGAACCAAATAAAGAAAGGCTTAGGAATATCAGGAATGGCTACAGAGGCATCGGTTTGGAGGTTTGTACCCAATAAAGACGACGATGCTAACGGATTCCAAATAGACCTTGTAATTAAGCGGATTGATAAGATTTTACACTTGTGTGAAATGAAATTTTCTGACCACCGATATGCCATTGACAAACGTTATGAAAATCTATTGAGAGAGAGACTGCGAACCTTTGAGGAAAAGTCAGGATACAGCAGAGGATGCGTTTATACATTCATTACACCAGCCGGACTTGTGGATGGTATTCATAATGGTTTGGTACATAGCCAAATCACATCTAAAGAGCTGTTTTGGGAGTAGCCTCACCCAAAGGCTTTCCAGTGATACCACGCCAGTTTATGTCAGTGTGAAGGTTGCAAAACTCTTATTAAAATTTTATCTGTTTCCACGCTTGGTATAGCAAAAGGCATAAGTGTACCTTGTTTGACCAAATCAACTTTGCGGCCAAGTTTATCTTCCAAGTCACAAATCATTGTAGCGTGGTCTATTAGGGAAACTTTAGCATTGCTGTCAAATTCCACCAAAATGTCAATATCGCTATCTTTTGTCTCTTCGTTTCTAGAAAAAGAGCCGAACATCCACACTTTGTTGACAGGGCGATTTATTTTTTGTTTTTTTTTGATTTTGGTTAATCTAAACGATATCTGATGGTCTATTTCAATTGCCGGCAGAAAATCATGTGGTGAATGGCTGGTAAGTGAACCATTTTAGATTGCATAGTAAGTGGTTTTTGTCTATCTTTGCAAAAAAATTGTAAAATATTTAAAATAGATACCCTGCAAAGATGAGCCGCAAATCAATTATTGCAATTATTTGGGCTGTACTTTTAACATCGTGTACAGAAAAGTATGACTTTAAGCTTGGCACTGCACCATCACAGCTTGTTATTACAGGCTATGTTTGTACAGAGCCAGGGCAATATGCCATAAACATATCACGCACAGGAGGTTATTTCAGTAACGACAGCCTTGCTGATGTGCCGCCTGCCGATGTGTATATAAACGATGAGAAACTTACCCCTTGTGATACCGTTCCAAACAGATATCTTACCAGAGATGATTTCTGTGCCACCGATGGTGGGGTGTATAACCTTAAAGTGGAGATTGATTTTAACGGCGATGGGGTAAAGGAGACCTACACCGCTGAGGCTGAGACACCGTATTTTGTACCCCTATTGGGTTTGTTATTACAGACACTGTCAAATGACAAGGGCGGCTCTCAGTTTCCAATGACAACCCTTATTACATTTCAAGACCCTAAAGGCATACCAAACTACTATGGGGCACATTTGTACCTTACTACAGCCAGAGATTCTGCCGATACCTACAACAGGTATCATATATCAAACACTCCGTCCAAGTATTGTCTTGGCACCACTTCCACCGATATCATAGACGGTCAGTTTGTATTTTATCCTGCGTATATGGTTACAAAGAAACTGCTTTATCATCCGCTTGATACACTTACCATATATCCCAATGATACTATAGAGGTGGAACTTAACTGCCATACTAAAGACTATTTTGGATTTTTAAGTGACTGTGCAAGTTCAGCCAGTGGCTCTAACCCTATGTTTATGGTGCCTGCAGGCCCTATTAAGGGTAATATAAGCGGTGGTGCATTGGGTGCGTTTGGGGTTTATACAATATCAAGAAAAACAGCGGTGGTTCAATATAAAGAGGGTAGTTGGACAGATGAGCAGATGATTAAACGTTTTGGCGTGGATTGGCGTAAACTATTTCTAAAAGAGGAGGGTGACAAATGAGGAGGATTGCCTTAATATTGTTATCTGTGCTGCTGCCGTATGTATGGAGCATAGCCGCTACGCCTTTGGTAGATGAGAGTGACTCAATACGTATGGAGGGCACTCTTGATGAGGTGTCGGTAACGGCACTATCGTCACGTAAAAAACTTGATGTGCCGTCGCTTGGATTAGAGAAACTTACAATACAGCAGATAAGGCTTATGCCGTCTATGTTTGGTGAGGTTGATGTCATAAAATCATTGCAGATGCTGCCTGGCGTTCAGTCTATGTCAGAAGGTTCATCGGCGTTCAGCGTACGAGGCGGAGCCCCTGACCAGAACCTTATTCTGCTTGATGGTGCCACCATCTATAATGCCTCACACTTCTTAGGTTTCTTTAGCATATTTAACAATGATATTGTAGAGAATGCAGTGCTTCATAAGGGTGATATACCGGCTACACAAGGTGGCAGACTGTCATCGGTGCTTGAGGTTACTACAAAGGAGGGAAGTAACGATAAACTGCACGGACAAGGCGGTATAGGGCTTATATCGTCCAGAATACTGCTTGAGGGTCCGCTTGTAAAGGATAAACTTACCGCTTGGATTGGCGGACGTGTGTTCTATGCAGGTATGTTTCTGCCGGCATTAAAGAATGTTAGCCGTGTGGCAAGCAAGAGCCGCCTCACTTTTTACGATATTAACGCAAAACTCTCCGCCACACTCTCCGCCAAGCACAGACTCTACATAACAGGATATGCGGGCGGAGACTATATGGCACTTAGCGGCACAGGTAAGTTTATGTACTCAAATTACTCAGCCACAGCCCGATGGAGTGCCATTGTGTCAGATAAATTCTATATAAACACATCTTTTTTATCATCGTTCTATAACTATACAGGCAGCGGTAGCCTTAACGCCTTATCGGGTCAGTGGACATCTAAAATAGATGATTACGGTTTCCGTCAGGAATACACCTATAACCCCGATGTGCATAACAGCCTGAAAATGGGCTATCATATATCATATAAGTACCTTAAAAGCGGTGATACTAAAGTCAATCAGGAAGGAATAGAGAGCAGTTTAGGTATAAGCATACCAGCCACCAATAGCCTTGAGACGGCACTGTTTGCTTCCAACTCACAGAAATACGGCATAGTCTCCCTTTCATACGGGCTAAGAGCATCGGTGTTTAACAATATAGGACCACAAACGGAGCTTATTCTTAATGAGAATCATCAGAAAAGCGGTACACAGGATTTTGGCAAGGGACAGGTATATAACACATATTGGAATTTAGAGCCCAGGGCAGGAATAGCGGTTGAGTTCTATAAAGATATGTCTCTTAAGGCAAGTTACTCACGTACAGCACAGTATATACACCTTATGCAGACATCTACAGCAGGTTCTCCGCTTGATGTTTGGAGAGTGTCAAACCCTAATCTGAAGCCAGAGACATGTGACCAGGTATCTGTAGGGTATGTATGTAATTTCTATAAAGACCAATTCCAGATAAGTGTGGAGGGCTATTATAAATGGCTTCACAATGTGGCTGATTTTAAGGATTTTGCAGACGTAATGCTAAACCCTGATGTAGATGCTGAGATTATTAGCGGCAAGGGTAGGGCGTTTGGTGTGGAGTTTATGCTCAGACGTGATATAGGTAAGGTGACAGGATGGGTAAGTTACACCTATTCACGCTCATTCCGCACAATAGACGGCATAAACAGTGGGTATGAGTACTCATCTACGGCAGACCGTCCGCATAGTGTAAATATATTCCTAAACTATAAGATAAACAAGTGGATAGATGTTAGTGCCGCTTGGGTATATGCCACAGGACAGCCGTTTACGGCACCGGAAGCACGCTATGAGGTCTCCGATTTTGGAGATAAGGAGATTATTCCGCTATATACAGGGCGTAACACATACCGTATGCCTGATTATCACAGATTAGACCTTGCCGTAACATTTGACTTAAATAAGGGCATAAAAAAGCGTTATAACCACAATATTAACATTAGTTTCTACAATGTATATTGCCGTCATAACGCTTGGATGATGAGTTTTGACACCAACCCGGAGACACGTCAGCAGGAGGCCACCCTCACATACCTATTCTCCATAGTTCCGTCAATAACCTACAACCTGAGCTTTTAATATAATTTTGTATTCTGAGATAAGCTCAAATATCCTTAGAAGTGTGATTTGTTTTGTTGTATAAAAACCTACAAGATCACATGTGTTCATTTAGGAGGTAATATAAGGGCATTATCAACCTTGATATTATACTCCTTTTTTCCGTAATGATTTGAGCGGTACCTATTATTTCCCCTGTGAATTTTACTGGTTTGCCAGAAGAAAAAACAAGTTGTTTTTGGAAAGTCACTTCTACGGTATATGTATTATCATCGGGTATTAATGATATTGAATTTACACTTCCTTGTAGATATCCATATTCCAAATAAGGATATGCTTCGCTTTTAACAAGTACGAGTTGCCCCTTTTTTACTTTACCGGACCTGGCTATAGGAGTTTTAACCTTCCCTACAAAATTATTCATGCTATCAGGTATTACTGCAAAAACATTATCACCTGCATTGATGAATTGATTTTCTGTCCAGACTGTATTAAATGTAACTATACCATTATCATGAGCCATTAAAACATAATTCTGTTTCCATTGAGATATAGCAACTTTCAACTCCTTATATGAAGACATTAATTGTTGAATCAATTGATTGTGCTCCTGAGCATACTGAAATGACAACTTGTTACTGCTCTCCTGTAATTGGGACAACTCCACATTTTCCATTGATATGGATGTCCTTAATAATTGTTCAGCCTCTTTCTCTTCTAAAAGAGTGCTTTCCGCCAGTTCCATGTCTGCCAGTGATATGAGTTCTTTTTCAAATAAGTATTTCTCTCTATTATAAGTTTGTTGGGCTATCTCCAAATGTCTTTTCTTTAGAGTAAGTTGTTCCTTAAGATTTGAAATATATGCAATCTTTCCTGCTTTTTGTTTTTTTACAGAACTCTCTTCCTGCTCAATTAGATTTAGAGATGTGAAATTATTGTACAATACAACTTTTTGCAAAAAATCAGAATAAGCCGCCTGAACATTACCCAAATTAAAAGAATCCAGTAAAATGGCTTCA
Organism: Candidatus Enterocola sp.; assembly: GCA_045616965.1. Lineage (GTDB taxonomy): Bacteria > Bacteroidota > Bacteroidia > Bacteroidales > Paludibacteraceae > Enterocola. The sequence continues at coordinate 6,120 of JAZLHT010000221.1, read as the reverse complement.
GGGATGATAATTTTAGGATGTATAACCACCAAATTTAACAGAGAATCCAATTTTATGACATCTTCAGTAGTGGCGGTGTTTTCTAATACAGCAAGAATTTCAGTCCTATTTACGTAGTCACCGTTTTTCACGTACAATTTTTTAATTCGTTCACTGGTGTGAGCCACACTCCACACTGGTGGATTTTCGGCTGTTACCGTTATAGTTCCCTCTACTATGTCAGGATAACAAAATACAAAACTACCAATCAGCAACAACAAAAAAACAGAGCAGAAAATAGTTATGCCATACCTGACAATACTGTGAGGCGGTTTGGTGAGTATTTCCTGTAACTCATCACTTTTGATTTCAATGGATTTTTCTACATCTTCATTCATTTTCAGATTGTTTTTTATAAATCCAACTGATTCTTGACCAATTTATAATAGGCTCCTTTTTTAGCACTCAATTCTTCATGTGTGCCTATTTCCACTATTTTACCCTTGTCTAAAACCACTATCTGATCAGCATCTCTTACAGTACTTAACCTATGAGCCACAACCACAGAAGTCCTGCCTTTGAAAAAAGATTTCAAATTATCTAAAATTTCACGCTCATTATTGGCATCCAGTGAATTTGTGGCTTCATCAAAGAAAACAAACTGTGGATTCTTGTAAATAGCCCTTGCTATCAATATTCTTTGTCTCTGCCCCTGACTTAACCCATGTCCTTCTGCACCTATTTTTGTATTATAAGATAATGGCAAAGACTCTATAAATTCATTTATATTAGCCATCTTTGCCGCTTTGTACAATTTTTCACTATCTATGGATTCTCCGGTTGGAGCAATATTGTTTGCTATGGTGTCAGAAAAAATAAACCCCTCTTGCATAACAACACCACATGATTTTCTCCATTGCCTTATATTGTAAACATTCACATCATTATCACCCAACTTAATGTCTCCCTTATCTACAGGATAATATCTTAACAGCAATTTCAGCAACGTAGTCTTGCCACTACCGCTACAGCCCACTATAGCGGTCATCTTTCCTGTCGGGATGGTTAAATCAACTCCATCTACAGTCCATTGTCCAACAGAGGTCTTGTCATAGCGGAAACAGACATTGGCAAGAATCAAATCCTTGTCTTTCGGAACGCAAGTCAGTTGCGTTGCCTTTGAATCCTCGTTTTCCAAAGACTGAACCTCACTTAAACGGTCAAAACTCAAACGGGCATCTTGCATTTGCCTCATAAAGCCTACAAGTTGATCTACCGGACCATTGGCTTGCCCTAAAATGTATTGAATGGCAGACATCATTCCCAACGTCAAACTTCCATCTACAACAAGACTTGCAACTATTGCGGTAACAATAAGATTTTTAAAACTATTAATAAGAACCGCACCTGAGTCTTGGTATTGAGACAAAGCCATTGATTTTACACTCAAGCGGAATAACTGTGCCTGAATACGTTCCCATTTCCATCGTTTTGATTGTTCGCACGCATTAAGTTTAATCTCTTGCATACCGGATATCAGTTCTATCATATTGCTGCTATTGGCTGACTCCTGATAGAAATTCTTTGTGTCCAATTCCGCTCTACGTTTCATAAAAAGTTTCACCCAAGAATAATACATGACGCTGCCAACAGCAAATATCATGAAAATCAGTGGACTGTATAAAAACATAATAATGCTGAACACTACAAGATTAAACATAGAGAATAAAATACTCAAACTTGAATTTGTAAGTAAATCCTGTATGCGGGACTGGTCGTTTATTCGTTGCATTATGTCACCGGTCATTTTGGTGTCAAAATAACCCATGGGTAGTTTCATTAACTTTATAAGGAAATCTGACACCATAGAGATATTTACCCTTGTACCCAAATGAAGCAGTATCCACCCCCTAATAAATTCAACCGATGTGCTGCTGATAACCAATATCAACTGGGCAATCAGCACCAGATATATATAATTTATATTTTGAGAGGAAATACCATAATCAACTATTGACTGAGTGCAGAATGGTATAATCATTTGTATGGCACTGGCAAACATTAGGCTCAAGCATAACTGCACAATCAATCCTTTGTATGGTTTTAAATATTTGAATATATATAGCAGACTGCGTTTTTCATTTACATCATCTTCCTCGTAAACATAAAAATCAGGAGTTGGTTCCAATAACAGGACAACCCCTGTATTTACACCATTAATGCTGTTGTTTTCCCAACACTTACAAAATTCATCTTTTGTAAACTTCAATTTGCCCGATGCAGGATCTGCAACATACACCCAAAAGTCACCACCTTTCTTTTTTATATCATAAACAACCAAAAAATGGTTCTGTTTCCAATACACAACGCAAGGCATTGGAGCCTGACACAAAGTATCAAATGATATTTGAGCACCCACTGTCCTGAATCCTATACTTTCAGCAGCCTCACTGATACCAAGCAATGATACACCCTCATGAGTAATGTGTGATTTCTCACGCAATCCCTGTGCAGAATATAGCCGTCCATAATGAGCCGCTATCATTCTCAAACATGTTGGACCGCAGTCCATAGCGTCTTGTTGCTTGTAATGGGGAAATCTTCGCATATATTAAGCCGGTTTTATCACTTTATATAGCACTAATTTTTTAAGAGATTCTTCTATCAAATTAAAAAAAACATTTATTACCTGTGTGTCTGAACTTTCAATATAAGGCAACATATTGTTTTTTAAAGTCTGTATAGTACATGGCTCTTCTAATAAAGAAAGAATTAAAACATCAATGTCTTCTATATCATATAATGAAAATCCAACAGTTGTATTCTCCGACACTAATAGATTTATATAATGACTACGCTTAAACTTCCAGTTTTCATAAATAGCCACACCAACTCTCTCATTTGAATTAATCAGTCCTCCCCAATCATATTCAGACTCAATTATCTTGAAATACAACTCTCTTTGAATTAAACAGTCACTATTCCTATTTAAGAATATTTTTTCATAAGATTCACAAAAGTGATTGTCTCTACTCTCTATATAATTGATATTACAACCTTGTAAATAGTCACTTATCTCTTTTTTTATTTGGTTAAACTCCAAAAGGGCACCATCAAATTCAACACTGTCATTCCTACCAATGGAATTATAGTATTCATTAAACTTTGAGAAATCAGCCATACCTGCCTTTTTTACCGGAAATGATTCTATTTCGCAGGAATTGTCACTATACAATTTAAGAATTCTTTCAAAATATTTAGGGTATAGTTGTTTTAATTTATAGGCTACCTGCATGCATGAAAAACGGTCTTTTTTATAACATCCTAACATGTGTATATATGATCTCCCTTTTGGCGTTTCATATATGTCTCCCATCTGTTTATAACCGTTATCATTGATATGTTCCTTAAACAAACATTTAATATTGGCATGCTTATGTTTTGCCATAACGTATAGCAAATGTTGTTCAAAAAAAACATTGAAATGATCAGCCGTAACATTTTGAAGTGATTTAACATTATTTAACACGTATCTAAACGCTTCTTCTGTGTAATCCTTAAATAATGTTATATCATTCCCTCCTAAGATTCCCGCATTTAAAGCACAGATTTGAATGCTATTGGTAAAATCCTTTTTAACTGTTTGCGGAATATATGAGAAATTCTGCTCTATGTAGTTTTGCATCTGCTTGTAGTATCCGGTTGCAACCTCTATGTTTTGAGCAAACACGTCTGCACACAATAAGGTTTCAGGCAATTTTTCAAACAAATAGACATCACCATCTATATGAACAAACGGCTTATCCTGCAAACTGTATGTCCATAATTTAGGAAGAGCCCACAAATCTTTATGTGGTAAATTAAATTTTTTGGGGAATATTACGACATTTGCATAAGAAAGTCCCATCTTATCCACTAAAAAAGATGCACCTTTCTCATCTGCATACAGGGTAACGTCTCTATATAATTTCTGTAACTGAAGGAAACTGAGTGCCCACGACATCCAGTTGTACTCTGACTTTACCCATCCAAAGGAATCCGTTAACGGATACTTCTCCTCTCCTATGTACATAGTTTGTATAACCCTCATATACAGTTATTGTATTACAACAAATATAATTAATTCAAAAGTAAGCCTGGGTATTAAAGCCCAGGCCTACAACAGGCAGAATTATTCATTCTCCCCTACACAATATTTAAACCCTAGACCTTTATAATTGTTCACACATCTGTATCCTCTAGGGCATGGACTGCAAATATCTTGATTGAAATTACCAGTAACCCAGTTGTACCCACCGATAACGTCTCTCATTTGCAATCTTGACAATTTGTTTTTCAAATCGTTCAAATTAAACTTTAAATTTTCCATAATAAAATAAATTTTTTTGGCACCAAACCGCATGTGCCCGTTAAACAATTATTTACCATTAGCGGCTTGTTTTAATGGTATTTATTTACTGCTTTGTTAAAAACTCCAAATCCTCAATGTCGTATTCATCAGGTATTTCAAAACCATTATAGTAAAAAGTGGGAGTGTGTATCACATTCATCTCATCACACCATTTTGACATATCAGAAATGACATCTCCTATATTGATATTCTTACATTCCTCAACGGGAAACATATCTAACAGCCTTTCAATACATTTTTCGTCTGAATTGTTTTTATACCAAAAAATTAAGGCTTTTTGTATGGATTTCTTACCGTATTTTTCAAAAATAGAAACAAAACTTTTAATTACCTTATAAGATACATGTTTTTCATCGTCAGGAGCGGTAAACACTATACGCACATTAAGTGCAACACCCCTTTTCAACATATCCTCCAATTTTAAGTGTGCTCTTGCACATGCCCCACAGTAAGGGTTACATACCATAATTAACTCATCGCTGGATTGCCCATCACCCACGCAAATTCCATATTTTGGTTTTGCTGTCACATGATTTTGTCTCTCTAAAATAGCATTAAATATATTTTCGTTGAATTTCAATCTCTTATATCTATAGGTCTGCACCTTTAGCTGAACTTTTTCCAGTAAATGTGGTTTTAATATATACCATAACAACAATGGTAAACTGTAGGATATACAAATGGCATATAAATCAGCGGTTATATTTTGGAAACTCAAATCATTCAACATAATAATGGCAAAAACACCTTGAGAAAACAAAACCAACTGGACTAACAGGCAGAGCAGACACCATTGTTTTACAAAAAAACCTTGATATACCAATGAGAATACAATATACAATGAAGAACATACGGAGAGGAGGAATAAAAAGTCATAACTTTTACATACTAATGACAAAATAGACCCACCTGCAAAATAGATAAAGCCAACTTCACTCCAACTCAACCAAGAAAACACATGTGAAGCATTACTCCCAAGAACAGCGGTACAACTTCCTTTAGGGATTGAAGAGCACACTTTGTGAAGAAGCGGATTGGTGTTATCTACATCATACGCCAAAAGCGATATAGAAAGTGCACCTCCTAATATCATAGTGGCAAAAATATAAGCAAATTCTAACGATACAGACTTGGACGGTAGCAGGCTATACACTCCAATACCTAAAATAAGAAGAAATAATGCAGGCATTACAAATGTAAGACATTTTTGAACCACGTTTTGATAATAATTACTCTCTCCTGAAGATTCGCTTTTTTCAGCCAACAGGCATATACCGGTCCAAAGTTGCAAAAAGGCATCTGTTGAGTCTGTTTTATATCTATTATGGATTATATCATAGTATGTAACCTTATCGTTTGTGGTCTCTGTTACAACTGTAAATGCCATTTCTCCATTAATACTCAGCTGCGCTATAAATGGAGTGGGCATTTTGGCAAGGTCTTTTTTATCTAATGATACAGAAGCATTATTAACATTCCACTGTCTAAGAGAATCGCTTATACTCAATAAAGTATCAGCATACGGATGACTTTCTATGGTCTTTATCACTGTTGAAAAAAAAACTTTCACATTCATCTTTTTTAACAATTGATAAGTCGCTACACACGTATTTCTGTTGTTAAAAATCATATCTATACAAAATTATCGACACTATTATTCGAAACAATCTATTTATCATACATTTTCAGCAATATCTACAGGCAGAATAACTTGTTGGGACAAAAAATGA
>JAZLHT010000220.1:0-4221 GCA_045616965.1 Candidatus Enterocola sp. | reverse complement strand
GGACGAATACAGGGTGGATTCAGCACTGAGACTAGAGTTGTAAGAGTGAATCCTTTCGGCATATTGGCAAAACGAACTATAGGGGATATATATGGCATCTATGAAAAAGGTGGCTCAAGCGGATTGGAAAAGAGATACAATGATGAATTAAAAGGAATAAACGGACTCAAAACAACAGAAAAAAAAGCCGGCAGAAAGACCGATATTATTTTAGCACGTGCCCAAGACGGCAAAGATATTGTGAGCACCATAAATCTTAAGTTGCAAGAGACTGCGGAATTATCATTAAAAGCGGAACTTGAAAAAGACGATGCCGATTTTGGCTGTGCTATTCTTATGGAAGTGGCTACAGGTAAAATTAAAGCCATTGCAAACATATCAAGAACAAAAGACGGCAAATACACAGAGGTTACAAATATAGCGGCAGGCTCTGAGATAGACCCTGGCTCCACCTTTAAAACCATGTCTTTTATGGTGGCAATGGACGATGGCGTAATAGATACAACCACTACAGTTGATACAGGCAACGGCTGGTGTGAGTTTGCAGGCAGAAGAATGAATGACTGGACAGTAGGACATAGGGCCGGATTTGGAGTAATAGACGTTCCTATGGTTATGTACCAATCATCAAACGTAGGAGTATCCGCCCTTATAGAGAAACATTACGGACGCAATCCGCAACGGTTCATAGACCTTATACACAAGACCAAATTTGACCAACCAATAGATTTGGAAATTCCAGGTCATGCAAGAGTCAAGATAAAAGACACGGACAACAGAGCGTGGTCTAAAACATCACTACCTTGGATGTCAATAGGTTACGAAATTATAGTACCGCCTATATACACTCTTATGCTTTACAATGCAATAGCCAATAACGGCGTTATGGTAAAGCCTATGTTTGTATCACAAATAAAGGGACCTGGAGATAGCATAAAGGTGATGCCCGTGACGGTAATCAACGATGCCATCTGTAAAAAGGAGACGCTTGGTAAGATGCAGAAGATACTTGAAGGTGTAGTAAGCAAAGGCACAGCCAAAGACGTACAGTCCAAACTATTCAAGATAGCAGGCAAGACCGGTACATCTCAGATATTTGAGCATGGTTCAAACAGAAATGCGGAAGGGCGCGTAAGGCATCAGATTACATTCTGCGGTTATTTTCCCGCAGACAAACCAATGTACTCGTGTCTTGTATATATAAGAGAGCCAAAACACGGAGCCTCAGCAGGAAAAATGTGCGGAAAAGTGTTTAAAGATATAGCGGAAAGAGCGTACATACTGTCAGGTGGAGAAATTCCCGTATGGGCAAAAGACAGCATTAAAGATGCCATGACCAAAGAGGTGGCAATGGAGCAGGAACGTACATTGCACACCACCAATGCAGACATAGTTCCAGATTTAACAGGGCTCACAGCCGCAGAAGCGTTGTACCTTATGGAAGACATAGGTCTGAAAGTCAGGCTAAAAGGTGTAGGCAGAATTACAAGACAGTCAGTAGAGCCCGGGACAGAGACATCATTAGCAAAAGAAATAACGCTTGAATTAGAATGATGAATTTAAGAGAATTATTAGAAGATATTGATGTTGTAAAACATTTGGGAGACCTTGACAAAGATGTTTCCGGTATATGTTTTGACTCCAGAAAAGCGGAACAGGACTCACTGTTTGTGGCAGTATCGGGTGTATCCACAGACGGACACCTGTTTATTGACACAGCGATAGCAAACGGAGCGGTTGCAATTATATGCAACACCATTCCGCCTGAAACTAAAAACAATGTAACATATATTCAAGTTAAAGACAGCTCCATTACCCTTGGCGAGGTTGCATCAGCGTATTACGGCAGACCTACAGACAAGATGATACTTGTGGGAGTTACAGGAACTAACGGTAAAACCACAATAGCCACTGTACTTTACAGACTATTTAAGAAATTAGGATACAAGACAGGATTGATATCCACAGTCTGCAATATGGTGGACGACGAGGAGTTTCCAAGCACACACACCACCCCAGACCCTATTGAGCTGAATTCACTTATGTCAAAGATGGTGGAGAGAGGCTGTTCCAGAGTATTTATGGAGGTCAGCAGCCACGCCATAGACCAGAACCGCATTGCAGGGCTCAGATTTGACGGAGGTATCTTTACAAACCTTACAAGAGATCATCTTGATTATCATAAAACTATGGACGGCTACCTTAAAGCCAAGAAAAAGTTTTTTGACAACCTGCCGGCCACAGCGTTTGCACTTACAAACCTTGATGACAGAAACGGCAATGTAATGTTGCAGAACACCAAGGCAAACAAATATACCTACAGCACCACCACACTTGCTGATTTTAAATGCAATATAGTGGAATTGAGTTTTGATGGAATGCTATTAAAAATCAATAACATAGAGGCTTATCTGAATTTTGTGGGCAGATTTAACGCAGCAAATCTGACAGCAGTGTTCGGGGCGGCATATCTATTACGGGTTAAGCCACAGGAGATATTGGTTGCATTGAGCACACTATCGCCTGTTACAGGCAGATTCCAAAAAATTAAAAGCGGTGACGGTAAAAGTGCCGTCATAGACTATGCTCATACACCCGATGCCCTTGAAAATGTGATAAATACAATAAACGATATAAGACTTGCCAATAAACAATACGGAAATCTAATCACTGTAGTGGGTTGCGGAGGCAACAGAGATAAAGGGAAACGTCCACAGATGGCAAAAATAGCAGTCAAAGGGAGCAATACCGTAATTCTTACATCAGACAACCCAAGAAATGAGAATCCTAATGATATCCTTAATGATATGATGGCAGGAGTTGATACAAAGGATACAGACAAGGTGCTTGTAATTGAGAGCAGGGCTCAAGCCATAAAGACAGCACGTAAAATGGCTACTGATAAGGATATTATCCTAATAGCAGGCAAGGGGCATGAGACCTATCAAGAGATTAACGGTGTAAAGCACCATTTTAACGATGCAGAAGAATTTTTAATATAGGGACAAGGAACAAGGGACAAGGGAAATGTTACACCCTTGACCCCTGACCCCTGACCCTTTAACCTATTATGTTATGTTTTATTATTTATTCAGAGACCTATTAAGTGACTTGCCTGGTGCGGGATTGTTCACGTATGTGTCATTCAGAGCACCTATTACGTTTATCACATCTATCATCATCTCTATGGTGGTAGGTAAAGATATTATTAAATATCTACAAAAAAAACAAATAGGTGAAAGTATCAGAGACCTTGGACTGGAGGGGCAAATGAGCAAGAAAGGCACCCCTACAATGGGTGGAATAATAATCCTGATTTCAATAATAGTGCCTTGCCTGTTATTTGGAAGATTAAGAAACATATACCTGCTTCTTATGCTTATAACCACCGCATGGCTTGGTGCATTAGGTTTTGCTGATGACTATATAAAAGTATTCAAGAAGAACAAGGAGGGCATGCCCGGCAAAGCCAAAATTGTAGGGCAGATAGGTCTTGGACTCATAGTAGGATTCACACTATTCCTAAGTCCAGAGGCGGTGATAATAGAAAACCCTAAAGAACTTACAGCAGAACAAGTTACCACAATAAAAAAGCAACAGACATACAAGTTGTGGAACGAGAACGATGAGGGAATGTCAAAATCCACCAAAACCACCATACCGTTTGTAAAAGGCAACAACCTTGACTATGCAGACATCGTGGCATTTTTTGGAGAACATAAACAGGAGGTGGCATGGATTCTGTTTGTAATTGTAACAGTCTTTATTATAACAGCCACATCAAACGGAGCCAACCTTACAGACGGACTTGACGGGCTGGCTGCCGGTTCATCAGCCATAATAGGAATGGCACTTGCCATAATGGCATACGTATCAAGCAACATAGCGTTTGCACAGTATCTTAACATTATGTTTGTGCCAGGCAGCGATGAACTTGTGGTTTATGCAGCCGCATTTATGGGTGCCATGGTAGGTTTCCTTTGGTATAACTCATTTCCTGCCCAAGTGTTTATGGGAGACACCGGCAGTCTTACAATAGGCGGTATAATAGCGGTATTCAGCATAATAATACACAAGGAGCTGTTATTACCTATACTCTGTGGAATATTCTTGGTAGAAGACCTGTCTGTTATGCTACAGGTGTCTTATTTTAAATATACAAAGAAAAAATACGGTGAAGGCAGACGTATATTGCTGATGTCTCCCCTACACCACCATTAT
>JAZLHT010000219.1:0-4765 GCA_045616965.1 Candidatus Enterocola sp. | reverse complement strand
ACCCACTCCACCACCAAGTATATGGATGGACACGCTATGGCGGTTGGCGGAGTTATTGTAGATAGCGGCAATTTTGATTGGGAGAAATATCACGATAAATTTCCTGGACTGACTGAGCCAGACCCATCGTATCACGGACTTGCCTACACTAAGAAATTCGGCAAATTGGCGTATATTACAAAGGCCACAAGCCAACTTATGAGAGATTTAGGCTCGATTCAATCACCGCAGAACTCATTTTTACTGAATATAGGTTTGGAGACACTGCACCTAAGAGTACCTCGCCATTGTGAGAACGCTCAGAAGGTTGCGGAATTTCTTGAGAAACAACCTCAAGTGGCTTGGGTTAATTACTGCGGACTGCCAAGCAGTCCATACTACAAATTAGCTCAAAAGCAATTCAAGAACGGACAATCATGCGGTGTTGTAACCTTTGGACTTAAAGGTGGCAGAGATGTAGCCATTAAGTTTATGGACAGTCTTAAACTATGCTGCATAGTAACACACGTGGCAGACGCCAGAACCAGCGTGCTTCACCCTGCAAGCCATACACACCGTCAGTTGTCAGATGAGCAGTTACTTGCCGCCGGTGTACAACCTGATTTAATCCGCTTCTCAGTAGGTATTGAAGACGCAGATGATATTATTGCAGATATAAGTCAAGCACTGAATAATTTAAAGTAAAAAAGTTTGGTCGTCCCTACGGGACTAAGTTAAGGAGTAAAGGAGTTTAAAGTCTCCTGAACTCCTAAACTCCAAAATTCCTGAACTCCTAAACTGAAACACCATGCCAGTAAACATTCCAAAAGGACTACCAGCAATAGAGACTCTTAAAAAAGAGAACATATTTGTTATGGATAACGAGAGAGCCAGCGGACAGGATATCCGCCCTCTTAAGGTAGCCATTGTGAACCTTATGCCTCTTAAAATAACCACAGAGACAGACCTTATACGTTTGCTCTCCAACTCCCCATTGCAGCTTGAGATTGATTTTATCAAATTAAAGAGCCACACCTCCAAAAACACCCCTATAAAACACATGCAGATGTTTTATAAGACTTTTGAGAGCGTCAAGGCTCAGAAATATGACGGAATGATCATTACCGGTGCTCCTGTGGAGCAACTTGAATACACAGAAGTAACTTATTGGGATGAGATAACCGAAATTTTTGATTGGGCACGACACAGTGTAACCTCTACCCTATATATCTGTTGGGCGGCACAAGCCGGACTCTATCACTATTATGGTGTTCCAAAATATGACCTTGACAAGAAAATGTTTGGAGTGTTCAAGCATACGGCACTTGACAAGAAGAACCATATATTCCGTGGCTTTGATGATGAGTTTTACGTTCCTCACAGCCGCCATACAGAAATCAGACGTAAGGATATAGAGAAAGTTAAAGGGCTAAAAATACTGTCGGAATCCGATGAATCCGGTGTATATATGGTTATGGGCAGAAACGGACGTGAACTGTATCTTACAGGTCATTCAGAATACTCCCCTCTTACACTTGATGCAGAGTATAAACGTGATTTGGAGAAGGGCTTGTCTATTGATATGCCAAAGCACTACTATAAGGACGACAATCCTGCTTTGGAGCCTATTGTACGTTGGAGAAGCCATGCAAACCTACTGTTTACAAATTGGCTTAACTATTTTGTATATCAAGAGACACCGTATAACATAGAATCGATAAGATAAGATTTCTAACACTGATTATCCCTGATATACTTTCATAATGCAGTTCTTGCAGTCAAACTCAAGTCTCAGGTAATAATTTTTATGAATAAGGTACAGTGGCTCGTCAAAATTTTGAGTGCCATTGTTCTTTTTGCACGCACCAATCATATAGCGTATGCAGTGACGACAATACATTACAGGCACGATATCAGATGGCTTAGACACCTCAAACGCCTCTGCAGTCTGACACACACCGTGTTCATTATAAAATTCACGGGCAAGATGGTTTGCAATATTCTCTGTATAATCCGCCCTGTCAATCGGAAATTTCTTATCCTTCCCCGACAACTTAAATAAATTACGTTTCTCAAGAGCATTTACAACACGCCTCTCCGTTAATTCAGACAATGCGGTTCTTCTAACCTCGGCAACAGCGCTCATCGGGAAAAACCAAGGTGTATCAACCATAATGGAGACTGCGGAATAAGGAGTGTCACCAAGTTTTGAAAGTTGAGCCTTAATATTGTCATTCTGATTTTTTTTCGCAATCTGTTTTTCTATGTCAATAGTTTTCTTAATACTAATATTTCCGTCGGAAACAACAAGAGTTGTGTCTTCAAATTTAAATGATATATCTATCTTTCGTTTAGAGGTAGGCTTATCAAGCAATGCAGAGAACTTAATATCATAATTTCTGTAAATATCACACCCTATGATTACACTCACATGTTCAAAAGTTTCACAAACACAACATACATGTTTTCCGTTTTGGAAAATTTTATTTGTAGCAATATTGATTCTAAAGCCGTAAAATTGATTATTTTGGTCAAAAAAACAAAGTCCGTCACCATTATGCAGTTCCGTTTCTGTACTTATTTCTATTGTTTTCCCTCTAATCGCACTTACCTTTCCTATGTACTCACCTATAGATTTTGGTGTATAAGGAGAATAAATTGAATCATTTCTGCCATTATAAAAATAATTAGTGCCTCCACGGAAAAAAGTTTTATACTTGTTCGGCGTAAAATTCGCTTCGCATTTTCCGTCAGACGCACGTTTCCAATCAGAATGTTTTGATATTGCTTTATTTATTAAGTTATTGTAGTATGATGTTATATTTTTTACATAATCTGCATCTTTTAACCTTCCCTCTATCTTAAATGATGTAACGCCTATTGAAATCATCTCTTCTATATCGTCACTGTGATCCAGATCCTTCAATGAAAGCCAATGTTTTGTTCCAAGATTATGTCCCTGAGCGTCTTGTAATTGAAAAGGCAGCCTGCATATTTGAGCACACTCCCCTCTGTTTGCACTTCTGCCGCAAAGAGTCTCGCTAGCATAACACCTGCCGCTATAACTTACACACAATGCACCGTGAACAAATGCTTCAAGTTTGACATTTGTGTTTTTACTTATATTTTCTATTTCATTTTTAGTGCATTCTCTTGCAAGCACAACTTGAGAAAAGCCGATATCCTCCAAAAATTTTACTTTTTCCGGTGTGGTGTTGTGCATCTGAGTGCTTGCATGTAACGCAATTGGCGGAATATCCATCTTTAATATACCAAAATCCTGCACAATAAGGGCATCTATGCCTACATTGTACAGGTTTGATATAAGCTTCTGCACATTGTCTATTTCACTTTCTTTTACAATAGTGTTTACTGTCACGTAAACTTTGGCATTGTAAATATGTGCAAAATTTACAAGTCTTGATATATCTTCCAAACTATTGCCAGCCGCTTTTCTTGCACCAAAATCAGATGCACCTATATAAACAGCGTCGGCACCGTGCAGAATTGCCTCTATGCCTATATCCGCTGTCTTTGCCGGCGACAATAGTTCTATGGCTTTCATTATTTAACAACAGCATTGACCACAGCCTCTACAGCCTCGTCCAATCCATCGGCGTACTTGCCACCAGCCATAGCAAAATGAGGCTGACCGCCACCTCCGCCCTGAATATACTTAGCTGCATCTCTCACAATATTGCCTGCATTTAATCCTGCGTCTATCAGAGGTTTTGAAAGGAACACAATCAGTGTCGGCTTTTCCTGGAACTTAGTGCCAATGGCAACAAGCACTTTATCGTTAGAGAACTTGTCTCTCATTTTAGAAATTACACCTCTATACATTTCAGGGTTCTCCTCTGTTACAAAAGACATAACCTTGATGCCTCGCACATCTTCCGACATAGAGAGCAATTTTTCTCCTAACTGTTCTATACGTTTGTTTTTGAACTCTTCCAATTGTCTGTGCAAATCAGCGTTATCATCAAGAATCCGCTTAGCGGCATTCTTAATATCGGGTGCATTATTCATCATTTCAGACAATATGTCAAGAACATCTTGCATATCATTTACAACAAATTCTGACTGACGACCTGTAGTAGCCTCTATTCTACGAATTCCGGCAGCAATAGAAGTCTCTGTTGTAATTTTAAATAATCCTATCCTACCTGTACTCTTTACATGCGTACCACCGCATAACTCCACAGAAGAACCATATTGTATAACTCTTACCTTATCACCGTACTTCTCTCCAAACAAAGCCATAGCACCAAGTTTCTTAGCCTCGGCGATAGGAACGTCACGGTGCTCGTTAAGAAGGACATCTTCACGAATTTTCTTGTTGACAGCAAACTCTACAGCCCTAATCTGCTCTTTTGTAAGTTTCTCAAAATGGGAAAAATCAAACCTTAAGCAAGTGGAGGTTACAAGAGATCCTCTTTGTTCCACATGATTACCGAGAATTGAACGCAAAGCCTCTTGAAGCAAGTGTGTGGCACTATGGTTGGCTTCAATTGCAGCACGTCGTTCTGTATCAATTTTAGCCACAAAAGACAAAGCGGGATTCTCAGGCAGTCTGTTTACTATATGAACAGGCAGATTATTCTCTCTTTTGGTATCCACCACTTCAATTCTCTCATTAGCATTCTCCAAATATCCCGTATCACCAATCTGACCACCCATTTCTGCATAGAAAGGTGTGACTGAAAGCACTAGTTGATAGTAATCCTTACCTCTTTGAGATACTTTTCTGTACCTTAATATTTTAGTCTCCGACTCCGTTTGGTCA
>JAZLHT010000218.1:0-2279 GCA_045616965.1 Candidatus Enterocola sp. | reverse complement strand
GTACTCCCCGTAAAAAAGGAATTATATTTTAACGAGCCGATAGGCGAGGTTAAAATGATGTATGAGGAGCGTAGCGACTTAATAAAAGGAACATATATTGAAATTTAACAATGAGATAAACTCCTAAACTTTTATATTATCATGGAAAAGACAGAACTTATTGAAAAAGTGAACCAAATTTTGGTAGATGAATTTGAGGTGGAACCTGAAGTTATTACACCTGATGCCAACATTAAGCAAGCGCTTCAACTTGACAGTCTTAGCATTGTGGATATGGTTGCTCTTATTGAGGGAGAGTTTAAAGTAAAGATTAAGGCTTCTGAGGTTTCTAAACTTACAACTTTCCAATTACTTTACGACTATATTTACGAACACTACGAAGGTTAATTTCACGGCATGACAAAATCAGAGGCTCTGTTTGTAAACGAGCAAATTAAAGAGCTTATTCCGCAAAGGAGTCCTATTATGATGGTTGACACCCTCTACAGCGCCACAGAAACAGAGGCTGTAACGGGGCTGATCATAGCAAAGGATAATCTGTTTTGTATTGAGGACAAATTCACAGAGCTGGGACTGATTGAACATATAGCACAATCAGCCTCGGCTCTTGCGGGATATACGGCAAGACTTGAAGGCAAGCCTGCACCTGTAGGCTTTATAGGTGAGGTTAAGAAATTCCATTTGGTAAAATTCCCATCGGCTGGAGACACTCTTACCACACACTTGCAAATTATAAGTGTGGTTGGCAACATCTCCATGTTACAGGCAGAGACCAAAGTGGGAGATGACGTTGTATGCACTGTAGGACTGAAGATAGCACTGGAATGATGTATGATGTATAATGTATGATGTATGAATTATGGATAATTACGATTATTTTGATTTATTGGGGCAGAGCACCACAGATGACGGGGCTGTTTTGTTTACTGTAAAACTAAACCCCGATTGCAGTGTGTATCAAGGACATTTCCCCGGTAATCCGGTTTGCCCCGGCGTTTGCAATATAAACATGATACGCAGGTGCATAGAGCATTACACAAATAAGAAACTGCTAATTTCTGATATAAAGCAATGCAGGTTCACTGCACTAATCACTCCTATAAAGCAGAGCATACTTAACATTAAAGCCGTAATTACAGAGGTGGAGAACGGATACAATGTTCAAGGCAGTGTGTTTGATGAGAAGGAGAGTTTTATTGAGATAAAATGTCAGTTGACAGTTGACAGTTGACAGTGGACAGTTGACAGTTACAAAGTTAATTATTAGTAAGATGTATAAGGTAACGTTGGGGATATATAGATTTTTGAAACAACAGAAGTGGTTGTTTTACACACTGCTTATAGGCAGTTTTGCGTTGTTTGTATGGCTTGGTCTGCAGATTAAGTATGAGGAGGATATTTCCAAACTGTTGCCTTCTAACACTATAGGAGACTCTGAACAGCTTGTTTTTGACAATCTTAAGGTTAAGGATAAGATTTTTATACTGTTTACCGCAAAAGATTCTGCCGTAGATCCGGAACGGTTGGCTGAGAGTTGTAACCTGTTCTGTGAAAAACTTACTGAGAATGATAAGGATTCAACCATAAGCAACATACTTTACTCTCTTGATGAGGATATGATGTTATCGGGTGCTGAATACCTGTACGGAAATCTGCCTGTTTTTCTTCAGGAAACGGACTATGCCGCATTTGACTCAGTACTTACTAAAGAAAATATAGATGCCACGATGGCTGCCAATGCAGAGAGTCTGGAATCGCTTGACGCTGATATGGCTGCAATGCTTATCCAGTATGACCCTGCCGGACTGCGTTATGCACTTAAATACAAGGCAAAAGAGGCTGCCGATGCTATGGGTGGCAGTTATAAGATACTTGATTCCCATTTCTTTACACCCGATAGCACAGTCTGCATTGCGTTTCTCACCCCTAATTTTAAGGCGTTTGACTCCAAGACAGGCATTCATCTGACTGAACAGATAGAGGCTGTAATTGACTCTGTTAATGCTGAGTACTCCGATGTGGAGATACTGTTCCACGGAGCACCTATTCTAAGTGTGTTCAACTCCAGACAGATAAAGAAGGATTTGGCACTTACACTGGGCATATCCATATTTCTTGTATGCCTTATAATAACACTGTGCTTTAAGAACGTATCCACACTGCCTTTACTACTCTGCCCTGTTATTTACGGTGCATTCTTTGCTCTTGGCATTATGTACCTTATTCAAGGCACAATGTCGCTTATGGCATTGGGAATAGGGGCAATAGTGCTTGGAGTG
>JAZLHT010000217.1:0-2506 GCA_045616965.1 Candidatus Enterocola sp. | reverse complement strand
GCATGAACTGGACCGTATGTTTAAGGAGACAGGGCATGTGAATGCTTATTTTCCGTTGTTTATTCCTAAATCCTTCTTAAGCAAGGAGGCAGACCATGTAGAGGGTTTTGCAAAAGAGTGTGCGGTTGTAACACATTATCGCCTTAAAACTAACCCCGATGGCAGCGGTGTTGTTGTTGATCCAGAGGCACGCCTCGAGGAGGAACTTATAGTACGCCCTACATCAGAAACCATTATCTGGAGCACCTACAAGAATTGGATTCACTCATACAGAGACCTTCCTATTCTTTGCAATCAATGGGCAAATGTGGTACGCTGGGAGATGCGTACACGTCTGTTCCTACGTACAGCGGAGTTCCTGTGGCAAGAGGGGCATACAGCACATGCCACTCGAGAAGAGGCTGAGATTGAAGCTAAAAAGATGCTTGGCGTATATGCTGACTTTGCAGAAAACTTTATGGCAGTGCCTGTAATACGTGGCGTAAAATCAGCCAATGAGCGTTTTGCAGGAGCACTTGAAACATACTGCATTGAGGCACTTATGCAAGATGGCAAGGCTTTGCAAGCAGGAACATCACACTTTCTCGGACAGAATTTTGCAAAAGCGTTTGACGTTACATTCCTCAATAAGGAGAACAAGCAGGAACTTGTATGGGCTACATCGTGGGGTGTATCAACCCGTCTGATGGGCGCACTCATAATGACCCACTCCGATGACAACGGTCTTGTTCTGCCACCAAATCTTGCTCCATATCAGGTGGTTATAGTTCCTATCTACAAAAATGATGAACAACTTGCAGCCATAGACGCTAAAGTTGCAGAAATAACAGACAAACTCAGGGTCTTGGGCGTTTCATTCAAATATGACAACTCTGACAACAAACGCCCTGGATTCAAATTTGCGGAATATGAGCTGAAAGGTGTTCCTGTAAGGCTTGCCATAGGTGCAAGAGACATTGAGAACGGCACCATTGAGGTGTTCCGCCGCGACACTATGGAGAAAGAGACACGCTCTATTGACGGCATCGGGGCATACATTAAAGAGTTGCTTGCTGATATTCAGAAAAACATATTCAAGAAAGCATTTGACTATAGGACTTCCGTTACACGTAATGTGGACACATACGATGAATTTAAGGTTGAAATAGAGAAAGGCGGATTCCTGATGTGCCACTGGGACGGCACCACAGAGACAGAGGAGAAAATTAAGGAAGAGACAAAAGCCACCATACGCTGCATTCCGCTTAACGGCGACAAGACACCTGGCAAATGTATGGTTACAGGCAAGCCTTCTGCACAAAGGGTTGTATTTGCAAGAGCTTACTAAGGCACTCAAAGTATGGGCATATCACTGATTAAACAACAAGAATTTAAAGATGTATTTTACCTTGTACTACTGCAAGGTTTGAATTATATTACTCCTATTCTAGTATTTCCATATCTTATGACAGTATTAGGAGCGGAAAAATTCGGATACATCAGTTTTTCTCTTGCCGTATGCCAATACTTAATGCTTATTGTGGATTTTGGATTCAACTTAAGTGCCACAAAAAAAGTAGCATTGGCAAAAAATGACCAAGAGGCACTGAATAAGATATTTACAGACACACTAAATGCAAAAATAGGGTTGCTTGCTATCTCCTTTGTATTATTAGTAATTCTCTCTATAATACCTGAGTTTGCGGTCTATAGGACAACAATGTTTGTTATGTTTCTTACAGTACTTGCTTACACATTCTCATTTGTATGGCTGTTTCAAGGTTTAGGCAAAATAAAGCAGATATCAATAGTGAACACCATTACAAAACTATCCATACTGCCTTTATGCTTTATTCTTGTAAAATCACCCGATGACTACCTAATGGCAGCATTAATTCAGAGTATGGTGTACGTTGTCGCAACTATTATAACTATAATAATTGTGTTAAGAAATCACTGGGCTTCTTATTCCAATCCATCAAAATATGATACAATAAGTAAACTTAAAGATAGTTTCCCATTATTTCTGTCATCAGCGGCAACAAGCATATACACTGCATGTTTTGTAATAATATTGGGATATTTTGCCACTCCGGCTGAATTAGGTCAATATGCCGCTGTAGATAAAACAATGCGGGCATTCACGTGCTTGATATTTATTCCTGTCTGTCAATCTTTCTATCCAAAAATAAGTGTCATGTCAAAAATGACAGTTAACGAAGCAATCTCATTAATAAAAAAATTGATTGTATTTGTATTTGTTTGTATGCTTGTTATACAACTTGCCATGTTCTTTGGTTCAAATCTTGCAATAAAATATCTTGGTAACGATTATGCAGAAACTGACATTATATTTAAAATAATGTCATTTGCTCCAATTTTTATAGGTGTGGGAGGAGTGATGGCACAATTGGTTATTTTGACTCTTGGCTCTGAACAAAATAAAAAGCAATATAGAAATGTTTATCTTATAGCTGGTATAATTGCAATAGTGTCTGTAGTTGTTCTTGCGTCATTATATGGGGCT
>JAZLHT010000216.1:0-27246 GCA_045616965.1 Candidatus Enterocola sp. | reverse complement strand
TATGGAGCCCACCTACGGCATCTATGCCCTTTGTGCTGACATTAACAACATAGCGTACACGCGTATTCCCCTTAATGCAGACTATAGCCTTAATGTAAACGCTATGCTTGATGCCGCTGACAGCAATACTAAAGTTATGTGGCTATGCTCTCCAAACAATCCTACAGGCAATCTTATAAGCCGTAATGACCTATATACCGTGCTAAAGGAGTTTGATGGTATTGTAGTTATAGATGAAGCGTATATTGATTTCTCATCTGAACCATCGTGGCTTGCAGAATTGGATAAATTCCCAAATCTTATAGTGTTACAGACATTCTCTAAGGCTTGGGGTATGGCCGGTGCAAGATGCGGTATGGCTTTCGCCTCTGTGCAGATTATTGCGCTGTTTAACAAGGTCAAGTATCCATATAACATCAATTCTCTTACACAAAGCATTATAAGCGAGCGTATTGATAAGGTTGCAGAGAAAGAGAGTCAAGTAAGTCTTATTCTTGAAGAACGCAGCCGTCTTGCTAAAGAATTGGCTCAATCGCCCATAGTTGAGTGTGTTTATCCCTCCGATGCCAACTTTTTGCTTGTAAAGGTTGCAGATGCCGACAAAACATACAAAGCATTGGTTAGTAAAGGTACTATAGTAAGAAACCGCAATACCGTAAAGTTGTGCGGCAACTGCCTGAGAATCACCGTAGGAACTAAAGAGGAGAATGACATATTAGTGAAGGAATGTATGATGTATGATGTATGAGTTAACTTTCAATTGAATATGAAAAGAGCACTATTTATAGACCGTGACGGGACTCTTATTGTAGAGCCACCTGTAACAGAGCAAGTTAACAACCTTGATGAGTTGGAGTTTATTCCAGGTGTAATACGCAATCTCTATTTTCTGCGTCAGAAAACAGATTTTGAACTTGTTATTGTAAGTAATCAGGATGGTCTTGGCACAAGTGCGTACCCACAAGAGAATTTTGACACCGTACAGGCTAAAATGCTTCAAGTATTTAAAGGTGAAGGCATTGAGTTTGACAATATACTTATAGACAAATCGCGTAAAGAGGACAACCTGCCCACCCGCAAGCCTGGCACAGGTATGCTAAAAGCATATATGACAGGTGATTATAATTTGGCAGAATCATACGTTATAGGTGATAGAGCGACAGATGCGGCACTTGCGGCAAACTTGGGTTGTAAGGCTATTATTTTAGGCTCTGGGCAATACCCTACCTGGGATAAGATTACTGAGGTTATATTTGCAGGTGAACGCACAGCCTCTGTAAGCAGAAAAACAAAAGAGACAGATATAAACGTATCACTTAACCTTGACGGAAGCGGCAAGACCCACATATCCACAGGATTGGGATTTTTTGACCACATGCTTGAGCAGATAGGCAAGCACTCAGGCATAGATTTAACTATTGATGTAAAAGGAGACCTTAATGTAGATGAACACCACACAATGGAAGATACCGCCATTGCATTAGGCGAGGCTCTATATAAGGCTTTAGGAGACAAGCGTGGCATTGAACGCTACGGTTTCTGTCTGCCTATGGATGATTGTCTGTGCTCTGTGGCTATGGATATGGGTGGCAGACCTTGGCTTGTATGGGGTGTAAAATTCAGCCGCGATATGATTGGTGACACTCCTACAGAGATGTTCCTACATTTCTTTAAGTCTCTGTCAGATAACGCCAAAATGAATCTTAACATAAAGGCAGAGGGAGATAACGATCATCACAAGATAGAGGGTGTGTTCAAGGCGTTTGCTCGTGCACTTAAATGTGCCATTAAAAGAGATATCTACAATTACAAAGTTCCCTCTACTAAAGGAAATCTATAAGTTGAAAGTTAAAAGATTTTTCGCTACGCTCAAAATGACGAGGTGGAGTCCATCATACATCATACATTATACATCATACATTAATAGAATTTAGTCTTTACCCTGCACAGTTTCTTAGTAACTTTAATGAATGCCCACCCTGCTTTTATGGTCATGGTGTCTCCACTGATTTTAATGGTACCGCAATCGTCAAGTGCCACGCCCATTGACGGATCGTATGCATAATCTATATTGTATTGCTTTTTCTCAGGGTTGTAGGTTACATCCATCACATGCTGCCCCACTACAGGCTTGGTACGTTGTGATTTATCGGGGTTCTTCTTATCCAATTTAGGTTTGCCGTTCTTATCCACTCCGTCTGACTGCCAGCCACATACGGCAGTATATTTATTCTCGCTCACCTTAGTGTAGATTGAAGTTCCCGTCTTTTTCTCATCAACCCACTCTCCCAATATATCATCGGGGTGGGCATACATTTTTGTAAGTGCTACGGCACAAATCAGTAGTGTCAGATATTTTAGTTTCATAAATTTAAAATCTTTTGTGCAAAAGTAATAAAAATATATTAACTTTGCACCCAATTTGTGGATTTTAACATTTGAAAAATTATTATGAGTCAATTATCACCACGTTTGGAGTCGTTATCGGAGTCTGCAACATTGGCTATGTCGCAGAAAAGCAATGAATTGAAGGCACAAGGTATTGACATTGTCAATCTCAGTGTGGGAGAACCAGATTTTTTCACACCTGAACATATAAAAGAGGCAGCCAAACAGGCAGTTGACAATAATTTTTCATTCTACTCACCTGTTCCGGGATATATGCCCCTACGTCAGGCTATAGCGGCTAAACTTAAAAATGAGAATAATCTTGATTATGAACCTGCACAGATTCTCTGCTCCAATGGTGCAAAACAATCTGTATGTAATGTTCTGCTTGCCCTTATAGGTGCCGGCGATGAGGTTATTATTCCTGCTCCATATTGGGTAAGCTATGCAGAGATGGTCAAGCTTGCAGAGGGTACAAATGTTATAGTAAAGACAGGCATTGAGCAGAACTTTAAGATGACCGCCGCACAACTGGAGACAGCCATCACACCTAAAACCAAGGCTTTAATACTTTGTTCTCCATCTAACCCTACAGGTAGCGTATATACAAAAGATGAGTTAAAGGCTCTTGCTGACGTAATAGCAAAACATCCTAATGTATATGTTATTGCTGATGAGATTTATGAACATATTAACTATGTAGGTTCACATCAGAGCATAGCCCAATTCTCTGAAATAAAGGAGAGGGTTGTTATAGTAAACGGTGTCTCCAAGGCATACGCCATGACAGGCTGGAGGCTTGGTTGGATAGCCGCCCCACTTTGGATTACAAAGGCTTGCAACAAACTGCAAGGTCAATATACATCGGGTGCAAGCTCTATTGCACAAAAAGCGGCAGAAGCGGCATATACAGGCTCTCAAGATTGTGTGGAAGAGATGCGCAAGGCTTTTGAACGCCGCCGTAACCTTATTTATGACCTATTCAGTAAGATACCCGGTCTGCAACTAAGCAAACCGGAGGGTGCTTTCTACATATTCCCTAAATGTGACTCATTCTTTGGCAAGAAGACTCCAAAGGGAGACACCATAAACGGTGCCGCAGACTTGGCAATGTACCTTCTTGTAGAGGGGCATGTGGCATGCGTAGGCGGAGCGTCATTCGGTGCTCCTGAATACATAAGAATGTCATACGCCACATCTGATGAGAACATTAAAAAAGCGGCAGAACGTATAGAAACCGCACTTGCCGCACTAAAATAAAAAAGCAGCAGGTCTGTAAGCCGGGTTCTGTACTTTAGAAAAAGTGTCTGTTATTTATCTAATGCAACCTACCCTCCAACATCGGGCGGGTAACCCTTATAGCGTTGGTTTACTTGGTCTTGCAACGTATAGTGCGTACTGCCTCCACTTGTCACCAAGAGAGCGGTGAGCTCTTACCTCACCTTTTCACCCTTACCTTACGGCGGTTATTTTCTGTTACGCTTACCCACTGTCACCAATGGCTCTCCGTTAGAGAATATACTACCCTGTGTTGCCCGGACTTTCCTCCCGCCATACGGCAGGCAACAGACCGACCTACTGTTTTTTATGGGGTCGCAAAGTTATAAAAAAAAATAATTCGTTCAAAATTTTTTATTTTCACACTTTTTATCTACCTTTGCACACTATTTTTGCCTAACTATACACTATGAGACAGCTAAAAATTGTAAAATCAATTACAAACCGTGAGAGTGCTTCATTGGACAAGTACTTGCAAGAGATTGGTCGTGAAGACCTTATAAGCGTAGAGGACGAAGTTGAACTTGCCCAACGCATTAGACAGGGAGACCGAATTGCTCTTGAAAAACTGACGCGTGCAAACTTACGTTTTGTGGTATCTGTTGCAAAACAATACCAAAATCAGGGGTTAAGTCTTCCTGATCTTATAAATGAGGGTAATTTAGGCTTAATTAAGGCAGCGGAGAGATTTGATGAGACACGTGGTTTCAAATTTATCTCTTACGCCGTATGGTGGATTCGCCAATCCATTCTGCAAGCACTTGCAGAGCAATCTCGTATAGTAAGACTTCCACTGAACCAAGTTGGTTCAATCAATAGAATTAACAAGGCACTTGCCAAGTTTGAGCAGGAACATGAACGCCGTCCGTCTCCTGAGGAACTGTCTGAGGAGTTGGATATTCCTGTAGATAAAATTGCCGACTCTCTGAAAGCATCGGGCAGACATATATCTGTAGATGCACCATTTGTAGAGGGAGAGGACAACAGTCTTCTTGATGTTCTGCCTAATGATGATTCTCCTGTTGCAGACCGTGAGCTTATAAATGAGTCACTATCTAAGGAGATAGACCGAGCTCTGAACACTCTTAATGAGAGGGAGAAAGAGATTATAAAATGTTTCTTTGGCATAGGATGCCAGGAAATGACTCTTGAGGAGATTGGTGACCGCTGCGACCTTACACGTGAGCGTGTACGTCAGATAAAGGAGAAGGCTATCCGCAAGCTTCGCACAGAATCAAAAAGTAATCTGTTAAAAAGTTATCTGTAAGATAACTTTTTAACAGATTTAGAGTTTAGGAGTTTTGGAGTTATGGAGTTTTGGAGTCTTTTAACTCCTGAACTCCTTTACTCCTGAACTCCTTTACTTTCAACTACTATCTTTTTAGTATAAAGTGACCGCTTCTTGGGTGTCCTAACCTGATTTCGCGGATATAGTACCAATAATCGTCTGACGGCATTGGATGTCCGCTGTAGTTACCGTCCCAACCTGGGTCAGAACCTCTATACTTTATCAGACACTTTGAAAATCTATCGTAGATTTCTATATGGGCATCGGGATAGCACTCTATATTCTTGATCTCCCAAGTCTCATTCAAACCATCGCCATTTGGAGTGAAGTACTTGGCAGGTATAATATCGGGGCATTCCATCTCACCCGTAACCTCTATTTCTATATATGCTGTAGAAGACTCGCATCCATTTACGCTATACATAGCAGATAATGAGTATAGTCCTGGTTCTTCCCAACTAAGAGTAATGGAATCTGCATCTATCCCTTGGTCTATACCATCTACAAACCAAGAGTAATGTTTTTCTCCTATAGCGGAACCTGTGCCTAAGCGGAAAGTGTGTTCCTCCCCTACAGCCAACTGAACGTTAGCTGCAGAGTAAGCACACACTGTTATGGCAAGCATTAACAGCAGTGCAGAGATATACTTATATCTCTTGCTGTCTAACACTTATTATTTGCCTATTACCAGTTGATAGTAGGTTTCTTAACCTTTGGGTAAACAGTAACTGTTACAGTAAACGGAGAACCGGCAACAGTTCCAATATACGGAGTGATGTTATATGTAAGAACGACCTCTGTATCTGAGGTGTTTGTATAACTATCATTTGCAATAGCATCGGGACTAGTCAATTCAACACCAATCTGAGCATTGCCTGTTCCTTTTGTAACCAAATCTATATTTTCAATGCTCTCTATCACCCATTTATCTATTGGAGTAGAAAGTGCGGAGCCACCACAAGATGCTTCTGTAGGCAAATTAACTGACACCACATCTACAGCGGCACCTGTCGCTTGTGTAGCGGAACATATACCGTTCCCCAAATTACCCGTTGTAAAGGAGCTTACGGTTACCTCCACCTCCATTTTAGGTCCAATACAACTATGAGAGTTTGTCTCTTGAGACCAGAGTGTGAAAACACCAGTCTTCAGCCACTCAATAGTTACTGTTGTTCCCTCTGTTGGTGTAATAGTGTATTCACTTCCATCACCACCCTCAATTCCCCAATTGTAGGTTGAGCCTGAAATAGGAGAACCTATTGACGGACTTTCAGAAGTAGATACACACGCTCCGTGTGTAGCATCGGCTGCGTAAACGCTGCCTGCAAACATTGCCACTATGGCGATTAAAGTGGCTCTTAATGCATTTGTTTTCATAAGCTTTAATTTTTAAGAGTTATTATTATTTGATTTCTATGATTTATTAAATTGACTTGAATGTAACCGTAGGCTCATTAACCTTTGGAAGTACTGTAATCTGCTGTGTATAAGGCTTACCGGCACAACTTGAAGAGTACGGAGTAATCTCAAGTTCAACAGTTTGAGCAGTTGAGTTTGTATTCTCAAAGTGAATACCCTTCAAATAGTCAGGATTTGTTACCCCTGCGGCAGGTATTTCGGCTCCTAATGCGGTAACTCCAGTAGGTAGGGAACCTCCTTTGATGGCAATATCCCACTTAACCAACGTAACATTGTTGTCATCTTTTGTAGGAAGTGCGGTATTGTACGTATCATCTTCGGCTTCTGTACGGGAGTCATCAGAACATAAAGTTGCAGTTGTTGGTGTGAACTCCGGTTTAGGGCTTACCTTTACTGTTGTCTCTTTCCACGGACCAACGCAACCGTCTGCTGATGTCTCACGAGATTTGAGTGTCCACCCAGTCAGATTTGCGGTTTTCCACTCAATTGTAGTCTTATTAGTACCGTCTGTCTTAGTATAGTCAGTAGCGGTACCGCCAGACAAATCAAATTCGTATGTGGCACCAGTTTCAGGGGAGACAATGTCATACTCATACGTAGTTGATTGACACACTTCCTGCTCTGTTGTCAACGTACCTTCGTCAGCAAATGCTGAAACAAGCATGCCTGCACTTACAAGCAACGCCATCGATGTAAAAACTCTCTTTTTCATAATAAATGTATTTTAGTTAAAGTTGTTTTGTTACTATTTCAATTTATATTTAACACCTGGTTCTGGTGGTGTTGGATAAAGCGTCAGCGTTCCACTTAACTCTACAGCGTCACAGACCGAGTTCTGCCCTGTTGTACTTACAGTATAAGTGTAAGTGGATGATGGTGTACCCGATATCTTAACCTCTTTATCATCTGCTATGGTCTGATATGTGATTCCACTATTTTCAGGAGTCACCGATGCACCAGTGGCAGAGCCGCCCCACTGATAGTATATATCTGCTATCTTATCTTCCTTGCAAACAGACTGGTCTGCCTTTCCGTAACCCTCTCCTTCAAGAAGTATTAGTGAAGGCTTTTGCTTTGCATTTATTGTTAATTCCAACGTATCTGATTCACAAGATATTCCCGGATTATCAACTGCAAACACCTTAACTATATAGGTGGAATCCTTATTGATGACAGGCAGAGTTCCGCTTATGGTTACATTATTACCGCTTTTTGTGGCAGTCAGTCCCTCCGGCAAATTCTTTACATCAGCACCCTTTGTGGTTCCGCTTGCGGCATACACCACATTGCTTATAGAGTTACCCTCACATACATCCTGATTTTCAGAGCCGGAACTCTTGTTTATATACTGTGGCAGACAGTTGCAATCCACCTCAATGTCATCAGTCATAGCATAATCTGGACATTGATGAGGATTTCCTGCACCCACATCTTTAGCGGCAGCCTCTGTACCTGCCAATATCACTCTAAATAAGGGCTTATGACCATCCGCTTCCTTCAAAATACTGAACTCATATACTTTCTTGTCAAATCCACTGCCTTGGTGAGAACTTGATCCTGATGTAGGGTCATTAGGAATATCATCCCATTTTCCAGTTCCAAAATTATAACGTTGCCATAGATAAAACGGAGCAGTCTTAAAAATCTCATCAATTCCCGTAGGAACAACCGTTATAGAAGTAACAACACCACAATCAACAGTAGTATAAGGATTAAACTTAACCTCCGGCGAGCAAGCGGTGAACATTATATCATCTATTAGAATATCGTTACCTGTACCAAACTCACCATAGTTCACTACCTCTACAAGTAATTCATCGTAATCTCCAGAGAAGAACGCAGTCTTGCCATTAACCCACTTACCATCTGGTTGTACATCTACAATATTTACGTGAGCGATATCTGTTGTCCTGTTTTTATCTCTGATAAATATCTTGGCATTGATTGGAATAGGTTCCTCTGTACCATTAGGTTTGGTGGCATTGGCAAACCAAGCGGAGAATGTCATATACAGGTTCTTGGCACACAGTTTCTCTGTTTGGTATGTGAATATAACCTCTCCCTTATCTTTACAGTTTGCCATAAGCATCCCGCCAATCTTTCCAGATGGCTGCGTATGGTCTTTGATATCCAAGAACCAATACTTATCCGCTGAGCAACCGCTTCTTACATTTTGCAGGCAAGATGATTTCTCACAAGTTTTCGCTGTTTGTTGTTCTCCGCAACCACCAAACTTTGGATTTGCAAGAATAGTATAAAAGCCGTCTAATATCTCCTTACCCTCACCTGAATAACTATAAATATTGGTATTTATATACTCTCCTTTAGTATTAATAGCAGCCCTACGACTGCTCTCTGACGTAAAATATTGACCTGAGGCATCGGTGTCAAAATTAACATCGAGCAAAGTCTGCTTATAACCTTGGCAGGCAATATCAACCTCTATACGATAGGTTGCGTTACAAATATTATTGGCATCACGCACCTGATAGTATGTTGATTGTTCAGGTGTGACCTTGAGTTCATCTTTTTTTGTTCCGGATGCGGAAGAGGTACACTCCGTCCAATTTTTCCCGTCAATTGATGAGTACCATTTCCAAGTCTGCGAATCCTCAACAGAGAGCTTCACCTCTGAACCACGCGCCACTGGATTTGCCTGAGACGGAGTTACAGATAGCGTATTCATTGGTTCGTCATTCAATCCCTCGCCAGGCTTATGCATAAGACTTCCAGACCACTCGTGTACAGTACCAACTATATTACGTGTAGTAGGGTTTATACAAGGAGTGTCTTCTGCCCACCCGTAATGAAGGACTACGCTGGTGGCGGAAAAATTATCATAGGTATGCTGGTCATCAGCGGCAAATGTGAGCAGACCCTTGTATGCGTTACGAGGCAAGTCAATGTAATAAATTGACCCGCAGTACTTTGACATCTTGTAAAAAGCATTACTCTTATTAGCGTCACCACAGTCACCCTTAGGATAATAACTATCAACACCGGCTGTCATATTTGCATTTTTACATACAATCTGCAAATAGACATTCGCCCAGTTTGTTTTGGCGTTATTGAAATAGATACGAGTTCCTTTTTGAATTAAGGCGTGGTTATCATTCCACTTCCAGTTACTCTGATTCCAACCAGTTATGCTGACATAGTTTTTTGAGGAATTATATGTAATGTCTGATGTCTGATTCCACACGTCAGACCACCTACTTCCAGTTGAGCCAGCAGCCATCCTACAAAAAATAACCTTAGTATAATTTTTTCCTTCAGGTATCGTTACAGCATAAACACCAGTTTCATCTGGTACATTTTCCATTTGGTACCAAGCCTCAGAACTTGTTCCACCAAAACAATATACCTGAAACCACGCATTTGCAGCATCCCATACTCCTGTGTACAGGAACAGAGTCTGTCCGCTGCAGTTGTCAGCATAAGAAGCAGCCACGGAGCATAGCAGTAACACAATTACACTCAGTGACTTACAAACAGCACGTCTATATGATTTCATCAGTATTTGCATATCAAACGCAAACCATCATACAAAAGTAATGATTTTTTTAATATTATGCAAACGATTTCATTAAAAAATACAAAAAAACATCCTCCTCATTTTTGAGAAGGATGTACTATACAAGAATTCTGATTTAATATATTCTTATAGAACTCTTCTTCTTGAACAGTTCTTCATGCGTACCAGTATCAGTCATCAATAGTGTTAATAGCTTGTCATTTTGTTTCCAAACCATAAGCCAGTCATCTTCAATATGACATTCCCAATACCCTTCATATTCTTCTCTTAACAAATGCGGCCTATATGACTCTGGCAACTTACCATATTCCTGCAACAAACGCATGGCCTCTCCAAGTTCTCTCAAATCCTTACCTTGCATACGGCATCTTTTTGAGTCCCTCTTAAACTTGGCTGTAACTTGTAACGTGTACATATTAATCTAAATCTTTCAAGAAATCATCAACCGTATTATATGAGTACACGCGTCCGGCTGCAATATCCTCTATTGCCTCATCCAGTCCACTCCGTTGACAAATAGTAAAGCCCAAAGCATTTACGATTGTCTTAAATTTTTTAGCTTCAACATGAGGAACATTGATTACAAATTGTTCCATTGGCATTGCTACTTTTGCATTCATAATAAATTCAACTAATTTTGAGGACAATATTACAGATAATTTTTAAATTTTCAAAATTTTACAACAAAAAAACATCCTCCTCATTTTTGAGAAGGATGTCTTGAATAGTATTTTTTGGAATTTCTTACGCTTTACCTGCGGAACCCAATACATCTACACACTTATGCATGTAAAGTTTCTTAAGCTCATCACGTGCAGGACCAAGATATTGACGTGGGTCAAACTTAGATGGCTCTGCATTGAAGAACTGACGTACAGCGGCAGTCATAGCAAGACGACCGTCTGAGTCAATGTTAATCTTGCAAACGGCAGACTTGGCAGCCTCACGCAGTTGCTCCTCAGGAATACCTACAGAATCCTTCAAAGCACCACCGTTCTCATTGATAATCTTAACATACTCTTGTGGAACTGAAGAAGAACCATGAAGTACGATAGGGAATCCAGGAAGTTGCTTCTCAATCTCCTTAAGAATATCGAAACGTAGTGGAGGTGGTATAAGAATACCGTTCTCATCACGTGTGCACTGCTCCGGTGTAAACTTGTTAGCACCATGAGATGTACCTATTGAGATAGCAAGTGAATCAACACCTGTACGTTTTGTAAAGTCAATAACCTCTGATGGTTGTGTGTAGTGGCTTGCCTCTGCTGAAACCTCATCCTCTACACCTGCAAGTACGCCAAGTTCACCCTCTACTGTTACATCGTGAGCGTGTGCATACTCTACAACTTTCTTTGTAAGAGCGATGTTCTCCTCGTATGGAAGTGATGAACCGTCTATCATAACAGAAGAGAAGCCCATATCTACGCAACTTTTGCAAAGTTCAAAACTGTTACCATGGTCAAGGTGAAGGCAGATTTGAGGTTTTTCACAACCAAGTTCTTTTGGATACTCAACAGCACCGTGAGCCATATAACGTAGGAATGATTGGTTTGCATACTTACGTGCACCGCTTGATACTTGAAGAATAACTGGTGATTTAACCTCAGCACATGCTTGAATAATAGCCTGCATCTGTTCCATGTTGTTGAAGTTGAATGCCGGTATGGCATAACCTCCGTTGATGGCGCCTTTAAACATCTCTTTGGTGTTTACAAGGCCTAATTCTTTGTAAGATACCATAAATTAATTGTAATTATAAAGTGATTGTCAATATTTCAAAATACAAAGATACAAAAAGCAAGTGAAGATGCAAAAAAAACAAGGAGCAAATTATAAAAACGATAGTTTTTGCATCTTCCGAGCAATAATATCTTCACCGAACGAAGTGAGGTAAAGATACAAAAAGCAATTGAAAATTCACGAAAATCACACTCCAATTAGTTTTAAGATTGCATCGGGGCTTAGTTCCATCCTTTCAAAAGAGAACAACTTTTTACCAGCATCCTTAAATGAACCACCCGATGAGTACAGCACATCATCTATTATCATAAACCTATCGTGAACCTTGCTCATAGGACAAACATCTATATGAGGATATTGAGCGTTATACCTTTGTAAATCAAGTTTAAAATTGTTGTTATAACACTTTTCACTTGTATATATAACGCCGATAACATCTGCATTGCGTTTCTTTAAAAGCTCAAGTACACTCTCATCCACATAATTATCTATAATAATAACACGCTCTTTAGCACTCCTTATTAAATCAGAGAATAACTTATAAGCATCAAAGAACTGCCCTTGCATAAAGATTTGCTCTGCAGGAGCCTGACGGCTTTTAAAGAAATCATTTAGTTGCTCTTCGTGTCGTTCAAGCATTCTATTATTTTGTGCCATACTAACTTCAAGTGCCGCTATCCTATCCTCATTTGGAAATCTTCTCAGTAGGTACGAATCTATAAGTTCATTTGCCCATTGCCTGAATGCAGTCCCGTTTGGAGACTTCACTCTATATCCTACAGATATTATTACTTTCAGATTATATAGGTTGATTTTATATGTTTTTCCATCGGTGGCAGTTAGTAAGGATTCCTTACACACTGAACTTTTTTCAAGCTCATTTTCGTTGAAAATATTGTTAATGTGGAGTGATATATTGTTCCTTGTAGTGTTGAATAAAATGCCCATTTGGTCTTGCGTAAGCCACACCGTTCTGTCTTCAACCAGCACGTCAAGTTTTACGCTTTCGTTAATCTGATATAGCGCTACAGTACCACCATTTAGTGATTTGCCATAAACAACAGGCAAAAGTGGCTCATCCGTAAAGTCAATTTCCACATTGCTTTTCATAAGAGTTTTCAGCACCTGAACACCTGCCTCTGTAAAGGCAAAAGGAAGGTATTTCAGGTTGCTTCCTCTGCCACTGTTCATGGTACCAAATTGGTACCTTGAACACTCATCTTCTGTCAATTCAAAAGCAAATTTATCACCCGCAAAAAGTTCCGGATGTCTTTTTGCTACACGTTTTAATTGTTTGGTTTCCACACCAAATGCTGCCGCCAGCTCTCTGTCCAGCACCACACGTTTGCCACGTATATTATACACCTGTGGCTTTACAGTACTTTGCACTGCAAGTTTACTTACATTTTTACCCATATTTTACCTATTTAATTTAGGCAATAATGAGGATGAAACAATTATTAAACGGAGAATTGTTACAAAGATAATACTTTTATATTACATCTGCAAAATTAGCATCTGGTTTTGACTATTTTTTTGAAATATATAACAACAAACAGGTCAAAGTTTTTACAACCTTGACCTGTTTGATTCATTCGCCTCGTCATCTAATTTTCTCCGTCATTACCTAACGGTCTGTAAACAGTCTGAGCGTCTTTCTTCGTCATCCTGAGTGAAACGAAGGATCTCAGAATCATTGTGAGATGCTTCGTTACGCTACGCTACACTCAGCATGACGACGAGAGAGATTCTTCACTGCGTTCAGCATGACGTAGTAGGAGGTTGCTCTCACTGTCCACTTTGTTAAGGCTTCGCCTTAACCATGTTCGTCGTGACTCGGCATAATCCAAACAAGTTTGGCTTCTGCCCTCGCTACTCCTCACTGTCAACTGACCCCTCATACATCATACATCATACATCATACATTACATACAGATACCTCTCTTTCCCAATTCTCTTTACCTTGAGGATGGCAGAGGGTGTGGTTACGCTTTTGCCTGTCTCCATTGTAAAGATTTTGGAGATTTCACGCGGGTGAATGCCGTATGGCTTAAGTAGCTCAAACAGCAGGGTCTCTGGCTCTATAAACTCCTGAACCTGTGTAAGGTTTATGCGTAGAGCGTTCCCATCGGCGTTCACTACTCTATTTTTCTGCTCATCTATCACCTTATTATATATAGAGGCTACGGCAGAGAAATTCTCCATATTAGCCGCCATAGTATCGGCAAAGTTTGGCTTAATTTTCTCTATCTCAGGAATAATTATGTTACGAACCTTGTTTCTGTTATATACACTCTCTAAATTAGTGGAATCTGTAACAAACTGCAAGCCCTCACTCTTGATATACGCCTCTATCTCCTTTCTGCTTACACACAACAGAGGACGCACTACGCTGCCATTTTTAGCCCTTATTCCGCAAATTCCTGTAATGCCTGCACCCCTGATAAGATTAAGCAGCGCTGTCTCTATGCTGTCGTCTCTATGGTGTGCCACGCAGACGGCGGTGGCGTTATGCTTTGAACGCAACTCCTCAAACCACCTGTATCTCAGTTCTCTTGCAGCCTCTTCGGTTCCTAATTTATGCCCCGATGCGTAGGCTACAGTGTCAAACCTTACTTTCTCAAGCCCGATGTTCCACTCTGAGCAAAGAGCCGTTACAAATGCCTCATCGCGGTCAGACTCCTCTCCCCTTAAAGAGAAATTACAGTGGGCTGCCACCACTGAGTAGCCTAATTTTATAAGGATATGGGCAAGACACACAGAATCTGCACCGCCGCTTAAACCAACCACCACAGTATCCGCCGATTTTAGAAGTTTGTTAGACTCTATGTAAGAAGCCACCTTTTGTATCATAGCCTGATTTATTTAGGAACATCCGTACTTTTTACAGTGGCATACTCCACCGTCAAGACAGCATTTCCTGACACAATAAAGCCAAAATTATAGCCCTGCACAGGCAGGTCTGTAAGGTCATTATGGTAAAGGAACTCATTGTTTATGTAGTAAAACAGAGTGTCATTATGCTTACGCACACCTAATTTAGTGTAGCCATCGGGGTTAATGGCATCTTTAAATATGTTAATAAACGGAAATTTACAAGAGTTCTCACCTATATTTATATACTTGGCACTTGTAAAATCAAAATAGTGCATAGGGTTTATATCTGCAGCTCCTGCTCTCTTATTAGAAAACCCTATTCCGCAAGACGACGGGGTATTAACCACATCTGATGTAATCTTTACGCTGGCTTCATAGTAAAAATCCTTGTTAACGTCAAAGATACGATAGCCGCCAGTGTTACTCATTAATGGAATATATACACCATTTTCACCCTTATTACTGACAAGGTAATGGTCTCCGTCTATTTTTGCCTCTAAAGTCTCTGTGCTGGTTACGAACCAATTTTTAGGTGAGGACGGTGTGGCGTTAAGCACAACAGACTCCTGCAAGTGAGAAAAATCCGGTTTGTAAGTACTCCACTGTGGTATCTCAGACGTATTTGTAAAAAGTTCCTTAATATAATACTCCTTACGCATACCCCTGTAGTTTATGTTGGAGCCTCTCCCATCGGGTAACTCATCTCCGCACATCATTGTTTTCCAATCCTTGTTCTGCAACTCTGTATTATCATGGTAGCGACGTAGGAAACCATGCCCCATCTCATGAAAAATAAGGTCTTCTTTAGCATTATTTGCATTAGGACCTGTAATGTTATTCCAATTATCTCTGTCTATCTCTATATAGACAGGAACACGGTTCATGTAGCATACACCTGCCTTGCCGTCAGTAAGGTTAGCGAATTTCATAACCACATTCTTGTCACTTATAGGAGTGCCGTAGCGCTCGGCATCGGTAAAGAATTTCTGTATATAAGGTTCAAACTCAGCCTCCACGTTATGGACATCCAAGTCTGATTCCTTACACGATGCTAACACCAACACCGATATGCAAAGCACCTCTATATATTTGAATATCCTTTTCATAATCTTTTTATTGATGCTCCCAAGGCGTTTAATCTGCCGTCTATATTCTCATATCCGCGGTCTATCTGGTTTATATTGTGTATGGTACTTGTACCGTCAGCACTCATTGCCGCTATAAGCAGTGCTATACCTGCCCTTATATCGGGCGATGACATAGTGGAGGCACGCAGACGGAAAGCGTCTCCAAGCCCTATTATAGTAGCCCGATGGGGGTCACACAGTATAATTTTGGCTCCCATATCTATAAGTTTATCCACAAAGAACAGACGGCTCTCAAACATTTTTTGGTGTATAAGCACACTGCCTTTAGCCTTGGTGGCAAGCACAATCATTACACTGAGCAAGTCAGGTGTAAGACCTGGCCAAGGAGCGTCTGCAATGGTCATTATGGAACCGTCTATATACGACTCTATTGAAAAACCTTTCTGTGCAGGAACGTATATATCATCTCCATTAACCTCAAGTTTAATACCCAAACGGCGGAAACTGTCAGGTATAAGCCCAAGATTGCGTATAGACACATTCTTAATTGTAATTTCAGAATCTGTCATAGCCGCAATGCCTATAAAACTGCCAACCTCTATCATATCAGGCAGTATGGTGTGGGTGCAGCCTTTTAAAGCGTTTACACCATTTATGGTAAGCAGATTGGAGCCTATACCTCTGATATCTGCACCCATTGACACCAACATTTTGCATAATTGCTGTATATATGGCTCACATGCGGCATTATATATGGTGGTGGTCCCTTCTGCTAATACGGCAGCCATAATTATATTTGCAGTACCCGTTATAGAAGCCTCATCCAACAGAACATAGCAACCCTTAAGTTTCTTTGCACTAACGTTAAACAGTTGTTTTTCTGCATCATACTTAAAATCGGCTCCAAGTTTTACAAGTCCGTCAAAATGGGTGTCAAGACGGCGGCGGCCTATCTTATCGCCTCCGGGCTTGGCTATTACAACCTTGCCTAATCTTGCAAGCAGAGGACCAATAATCATAACAGAGCCACGTAACGCACTGCTTGTCTTATAGAAATCAGCACTGCAAATGTATTTAAAATCAATGTTCTCCGCCTTAAAGGTAAATGAGTGAACACTGTTACGCACCACTTCCACACCCATTTTCTTCAGCAATTCTATAAGATTGCGTATATCTGCAATATCAGGGATATTGTTTATGGTAACAGGTTCAGATGTGAGCAACGTAGCACAAATAATCTCAAGTGCCTCGTTCTTAGCACCTTGTGGTGTTATTTCTCCATGCAGACGATGTCCGCCCTCTATTACAAATGATGCCATTAGTTCTTCTTTTTATTATTATACGGTCTCTTTGCTGTTTTCTTTGAATTTGAATTGGAATGCATAGCCTTATGCTGCTGTGCAAACTCCTCTGCTGTCTTCAGCCTTACACCTGCATTAGTGAGATTGATTTTACCACCCGATATCTCATACAAGTCGTTTAATATGGTGGCATCATCAACCACATCTTTGTTCCACACCATATAGCAGCGTTTCATGTGGTTTGCAAGCACCATAATGTAGCGTTCACGGTTTTCGCCGTCAAGTTTATCGGCGCACTGCACAAGTTTGGTCATAAACTTGCCGTAATGTCTCTTATACTGAAGGTTTGTAGGGTACTCCACTTTGTTTGGAACTACACGTTCAGGCTCTTTTGGCACATCGTACGGATAGTCTATGTCAAGTTTATAGTCTGACATTATGGCAAGGTGATCCCACAGTTTGTGCTTAAAGTCATTTACATCACGCAGATGTGGGAAGAATATGCCCATAGTGTCTATTATGGCGTTTACACATCGGGTACGTTCCGCCTTATCCTCTATGGTCATGGCGTACTCCACCATCTTCTGAATGTTTCTGCCGTATTCAGTAAGCTTGATGGGGGTTTGAGGTGGTTTTGGTAAATTGTTCATAATTTTATAATTATAGGGTCAGGGGTCAAGGGTCAGGGGTCAAGGACAACACTTGTCCCTTGTTCATTGTCCCTTATCCCAACTTTTAGGTTTTGTTACAATAAATTCTTTTAGATAGAAGGGTTCAAAATACGCCACATCTTCAAATCTGTTATTATTATAGGCCTTAAAAGCCATCTCTCTCATATTTACGGCAAGAGGGGCTATATTCTCAATAAACATAGCATTAGGGCTGACAATGGTCTCCTTACACTTTCCGCTTCCGTTTCCAAAGAAATAAATTCTTCTGTCAGACAAATGCTCTGAAAATGAGTCTGCGTCTATTATGGTGGCGGCGGTAGGTAACACCTCTTTTAAATTTGTGTCATACAGTGCATTATAGACCTCCATACGGCGGGCATCTATCATAGGACACAGAATGGAGTCCGTCTCCCCTCTCTCTTTAAGCATCTGTGCCACCGGCTCTGCCATTATTTTAAGTGTGGGAATGGCAATAAGCTTTATATCCATCCCGTAGCATAAGCCCTTGGCAAAAGATGTTCCTATCCTAAGCCCTGTGTATGAACCCGGACCCTGACTAAGCGCCACTGCCTTTACATCGGCGTTAAGGCGTTTGGCATCATCAAGTATCTCTTTTACAAATACACCTATCACCTTGCTATGGTTATTACCCGATGTGTCCTCACGATAGGCAAGACACTCCGTCTCAGTAACTAATGCCACAGAACACACTGTAGTGGATGTATCTATGTTTATAATTGATTCCATATTTATTGATTTGAATCTTAATTTTTCTCGTCATCCTGAGTGTCTCTTTTCGTCATCCTGAATGTCTCTTTTCGTCATCCTGAATGAAACGAAGGATCTAATGATCATTACGAGATTCTTCGCTACACCTTTGGCTTCGCTCAGAATGACGTGAGTGGTCGCAGTCACCATAACAGTCACCATGACAGTCTCCGCCACAGTCACCATGGCAATCTCCGTGGCATCCGCCACAACCGCACGATTGCTGTGCCATAAAGTTTGCAATCTCATCTGCCGTAGCCTCACGCTTTACTATGACCGAACCTATAAAATGAAGGTCTTCACCAGCCAATGGATGATTCAAATCCACTGTAACTATATCCTTGCCAACTTTTACTATTGAGGCGTTTATTTGATTGCCCTCAGTGTCTGAAAGAGGCACTACATTGCCCTCAAACAGTACACGGTCATCCACCTTGCCATCTATCTCAAATGTGGATTTCGGTAAGTCTATGACGTTTTCATCATCGTACTCTCCGTAAGCTTCAGCACACGGAATGGTAAAATCAAACTTGTCACAGACATTGAGCGGCAACAGCTCTTTCTCAAATCTGTCAAGCATCATGCCAAGTCCGCTGTAAAAGCACAACGGACGCTCCACTGTGGCACTCTCCATTAACTCCTGCTCCTCCCCTACCTTTAAATCATAGGTTACGGCAAAATAAAAATTCTTAACTTTTTCCATATTTTCCCTTTTTAATTATACATCATACATTATACATCATACATCAATACCACGTTATCGTATTTGACGGGTCTGACTGCTTGGTATATTTCAAATCCTGCAACAACGTAGATTTTACTCCTATCATGAAATTATATGTTTTATATACACCCATCGGAACAAAACTGCATGACATTTGCCAACAATGCAAATCTTTAGATATGGTACAGTTCATATATGTCCACTTATTGTTGGTTATATCATAGTAGGTTGATAGACTGAAATGCCATGTGGGAGTAAAGTCTATACTGCCTGATATGCTGAGATTATGGGTAAGTTTACGGTCATACTCCATTATCTTTTCATTGAATTTATCGTAGGCATACCTTATACTGTAATTCAACGATAGTGACCACGGAAACTTAAATTCAGCATAACCATTGTCATCCTTGTTCCACTTCTCACGTTTAAGCTGTCGTTCTGTTGGAGTAAGCAAAGGATCTACAGACGCAATATTATCCTCCAGCTCTGAATTCTGTTTCTTTTCATCTTCTTTTGAAACAGATTCATTGTCTTTACTTGTTTTCTTCTTAAATGTTGAATTGTTAAATGTATATCCAAACGATGTGCCTGTACTCATAAGTCTTCCAAGCACATGATTCTTTTTAATCTGACTTACGTTCACTTTAGTCACCGCACCATACTCATTAAACTGATATGTATATGGATCTAGTATAAAATCTATGTTCATCGAGAACTGAGATAAAAACTTCAGCCTTAAATTTATATTTATGTTAGACCATCTTAACGAGTCTGCCGCAAAATTATACCCACTGCCAAACGATAAATTATCTATAAGCGTCACCTTTCGGGGCTTACCTGTGGTATCGTTCTTACTCCAATACTTCATCTCCAGATTATTTGCAACATTAAATGAGACCATACCTTGCATTCCTCTTGACGGAGATCCACCGAATATACCGTTTGAATATCTGTCATAATAGACTTTTGATGTGCCACCGTCATTATTAGGTCTTTGATAACTGCCCCAGTATTTCCAAACATCCGCACCAAAATCAGGAACAACAGATAACGAGACTGACGGCACAAACTTATGACGGAACACAGGTGCGTTCTTGCCCTTTTTCACCTTTGGCGTAAAAAATCCGAACAACTGTGTCTGCAAACCTACAGAGGCACTGAAATTATAAACATTGTAAAAACCATACGATGTATCAGCCACTGCGGCACCCGACAAATCACCCTCCCAATGTTGATCCACACGCATAAAGTACCATTTAAGCGTATTGTTAAGGTTAATATTCAAGTTAAGATATTTGGCAATGGTAAATGACGCCGATATCGGAATCTCATGCTTTATACCGTTCTTCCAATCTTTCAAGAAATCAGAGTGCAAAAACTTACTCTCCTTACAAGTAATGCTATTACTTATATTCATATTGTATGACAATGCTATTTTCTCATACCACTTATCTCCTCCTACCGCTCTTTTACGTTTAAACGGATAAACACGTGTCATACTCATAGTAAGTTGCGGCAACGTAAGGTTTAATGTAGAATCACTTGTACGCTGAGCCACTGACATACTGGCGGAGATTGTCAAAGGAGTGTTTGGAATAATTTGTGTCAATGTTACCGTACTACTCTTGGTATTTTGAGAAATAATTGACGGATTGTAATAACTATCCACATTATTTTGCTCGTAACTTGATGTAGAGAAATTAACACTGGCTGAGAATTGGGTGTAAGGACTCATTTTGGGATCTTGTGTATGAGTCCACAGTAATCGGAAATCGTTTGACTTACGGTAATCCGGGGTATATTGCTCACCATATATGTTCTGCATGAAGCTCATATTAAATGATCCGTTGAACCTGTATCTCCATTTATAACTCGATGCCAATGTCAAAGCCCACGATCCCTTAGAGTAAACATCTGCCGTCAGAGCAAGATCCACATAATCATTTATAGCAAAATAGTACCCCATACCCCTTCCATAAAAGCCTCTCGAAGACTCATCTCCCAAAGTTGGGAACAATATACCCGACGAGTATGTTTGGTTTATTGGGAAATAGCCAAATGGTATGGCGAGCGGCACAGGTACATCTTCCACAACCATATAGGCAGGGCCGGATACAATATACTTACCCTGCTTCATCTTGGCTTTAGTAAGTGCCAAATAGAAATGTGGGTGGTCATGTTCATCGCAAGTGGTATATTTACCACCGCTCATACAAAGTATGTCTTCATCCACTTTTTTTGTATTTTGAGCAGTTACGTACCCCTCACCCTGCTGTGTTACCGTACCCTTTATAATACCCTTTTTAGTTTTAAAATTATACCGCATCTCTTTTGCCTCATACTCCTGACCACCCTCTTTAAAGACAGGATTGCCTATAATTGCACCGGTGGAATCCTCTGCTCCTGTGGCATAAACTATGCTGCTGTCAAGTTCCAAACGAATGTATGCCGCCTTGAGTTCCAAGTTCTCATAGTTTACCACAGCGTCACCGTAAAGTTCCGCTATTTTGGAACCTATCATAACAATTGAGTCGTTGGCGGTGTACTTGACATCGTTTGTCAAACCTGCAGAATCCTTCTTTTTTGCATAACACGATATCACACAAAAAATCATAAGCAATATGTGGAAACTACGATTCAATTGAAAATTGAAAATTGAAAGTTGAAAATTGAAAGTTTATTTCCCAAAAGGTACAAAGTTACGTATTTTATGTGAGTATATTGACATATAACGTGGATTTTTTTGCATTGTTAATATCTATTGGACTATATATGTGTGGATTTTTCAAAAATTTGACTATCTTTGCAATTTATTA
Organism: Candidatus Enterocola sp.; assembly: GCA_045616965.1. Classification (GTDB taxonomy): domain Bacteria; phylum Bacteroidota; class Bacteroidia; order Bacteroidales; family Paludibacteraceae; genus Enterocola. Next base: position 5,353 of record JAZLHT010000216.1, on the reverse strand, counting down.
AAAAGCTTACAGTATGTCATACAAATCAATATTGCTCTCAGCAGTGGCCTTTATGACCACAATCAGCGTATCAGCGTTCACTATTGTGATAGATGCCGGACACGGCGGACACGATGCCGGAGCCGTGGGCTCTTTCTCTAAAGAAAAAAACATAAACTTACGTCACGCAACTCTTCTAGGGGATATGATAAAGGAGCGGAATCCTGAAATCAAGGTAATTTACACACGTGACAAAGATATTTTCATAGAACTTAATGAGCGTGCCAGAATAGCAAACCGCAACAAGGCAGACCTTTTTGTCTCTATCCACACCAACTCATCTAAAAACAAGAATGCCAAGGGTATTGAGGTATTCTCATTAGGTGTATCCCGCAATAAAGAGAATATGGACGTGGCTATGCTTGAAAACTCCGTAATTCTCTTAGAGGAGGACCATGAGAGTAAGTATCAGGGATTTGACCCTAACAGCACAGACTCATACATCATGTTTGAGTTTATGAAAGACCAATACATGGAACGCAGTATTGAATGTGCTGATTTTGTACAAAGCAAGTTAGTGGATACAAGTGGAAGGACGGACCGTGGTGTACGTCAGGCAGGATTCCTTGTATTACGTGCTACAGCAATGCCGTCCATACTTATCGAGCTAGGGTTTATATCTAACAGAGAAGAAGAAAAAGAGCTTAATAACGAAGACAATCAGATAGCCAATGCAGAGTCTATCTACAAAGGACTCATGGCATATATTCATAATTTGGAGAAAAAGGGTGCCCGCACTACCGATGCCGTTACGGTTCAAGATTCCGTAATTACCGCAGAACCTATATCCACCGCAGCGGTTTCCCCCGTCATAACGGCAGATTCAGTTGCAAGCACCACACCCATCGTAAAGATAGCAGACCCTTCAAAGGTGATATATAAAATACAAATTTTGGTGTCATCAACCAAACGTAATCCAAACGATGCGGTGTTTAAGGGTTATAGCGGCGTGGAGGAGATGAAAGAATCATCAACCTACAAATATTTCATTGGAGCGTCTGAAGATTATGACAAGGTTGCAGAATTACGTGAGTCTGCTAAAAAAGATTTTACAGGTGCTTTTATTGTCGCCTATAAGAACGGAGTAAGGGTCAATGTAAAAGAAACTTTGAAAAACAAATAAACTTTATATGGAAATCAAGAAAAAATTTTTAAATCGCGAGACCAAAATAGGTCTTATTGTGGTATTGACCATAGGAATGCTCTATTTTGGCATTAACTTTTTAAAAGGTATCAATATCTTTACACCCGATACCGTTTTTTATGTTCAGTACGACAGAGTTGACGGTATTGTAAAGACAAGTCATGTATTGATAAACGGCTACCAGGTAGGGCATGTAAGCAACATAATATTTGATTACACAAAAGAGGCGCCCATAACTCTTGAGTTGACTGTTGACAGGCAGCTTGTAGTTCCTAAAGGAACAGTTGCAGAGGTTTATGAAACAGGTCTTCTTGGAGATAAAGCCATTCGGTTACGCTTAGGCAAGAGCTCAGATATCTGCCAGAAAGGTGATACTTTAGAGGGTGTAATAAAGGGCGGCATGATAGCAGAGGTTGTAACATCGCTGGTTCCTCCTATTGAGGCTCTTATGCCAAACATAGACTCTACTGTTACAGCCATACGCACAGTAATACAAAGCGAAGAGGTCAAGCATATACTTGCAAACACTGATAACGCCACTAGAAACCTTAAAGATGCATCCAATAAACTTAATGTTATGATGGATAACGATGTCAAACCCATCTTAACAGATGCCAAAAGGGTTACGGGAAACTTAGACAAAATCACTACAGAAATCAGTAAGGCAGACCTTCAGAATGTGCTGGCGGAAGTTCAATCCACAATCAACAATCTAAAGCTTGTCACTAACAAGTTTAACAGCAAAGACAACACCATCGGGTTATTGTTAAATGACAAACAATTATACTATCACATGGATTCTATAGCGTTTAATGCAAACTCATTGATTGTTGATCTAAAAACAAATCCAAAACGCTATGTTCACTTCTCTCTTTTTGGTGCAAAGGATAAAAAATCAAATGAAAAGAAATAACATTTTTTAACATTTTTTAACATTTGAGGGGAATTTGCTGATTAGTAACAAGTTCCCTTTTTTATGCATCTTTTTTACAAAACATCTAATATCGTGGAGTTCAGGCCTTTATTTTTTTTACATTTACATCTTGTTGATTTTTAGATTATTACACTAACAACTTAAAAACCAAAACATTGTATTCTTTTTCAAATTTCCAAATAAAAAATGGTTTTTTTTTTTCAAAAATTTGTTTCATTTTTGTAGTGCGATTTTTGGAAAACATAAAAAAACAAAAGAAAATTTGACTCATGAGTGCCGACATAACACAACAGTGGAATGAGTGTCTTTTGATAATAAAGAACAATATAGACGAGAGTGCGTTCAACACTTGGTTCTCGCCTATTGTACCATTAAAATATTCAGAAGACACCGTATCGATTGAAATTCCGTCCGCTTTCTTTCAGGAGTTATTGGAAGAGAAGTATTCGGATCTTTTAAAAGCGACTGTTTGCCGCATATTTGGAAAAGAGACCAAAATCTCCTACCGATACCCTATTGATAAAGAGAACAAGAAAAGCGGTTATACCGATGTATTAAGCACCAACATTATTCCCGACAGGAAAGTAGCGTCATCTTCTTTTGTCAGCAATCTTAATCCAAAATATCGTTTCTCAAATTTTATAGAAGGTGATTGCAACAAACTTCCTCGCACTGCCGGCATTAACATTGCAAGTCAGCCTGGAAAGAATATCTTTAACCCATTGTTTATATATGGCAAATCGGGTGTTGGAAAAACACACCTTGCAAACGCCATTGGTCTTAAAGTTTTGGAGCTTCACCCTCAAAAAAGAGTGTTGTTTGTATCGTCAAGCCTGTTCCAATTACAATTTACAGAGGCTTCACGCACAAATCAAGTAAATAATTTTATAAACTACTACCAATCGTTAGATGTGCTTATTGTAGATGACATTCAGGAGTTTGGCGAGGGCAATAAGGCACACACACAAAACATATTCTTCCAAATTTTCAACCACCTGCAGCAAACAGGCAAACAACTTGTGTTCACTTGTGATAAAAAGCCTGCTGAATTGGACGGTATGGAGGAGAGGCTTCTAACCCGATTCAAATGTGGGCTAAGTGCAGAAATTGAATTACCTGATTTTGATACCAGAAAGTCCATACTTAAGGCCAAAGTTGAGCAAGACGGCTTAAGAATCTCAGATAATGTGCTGCACTATATTGCAGAAAACGTCACCAATAGTATAAGAGATTTGGAGGGTACTCTTATATCTATTGTGGCGCAATCCACTATGAACCAGCGTAGCGTAAACATAGAGCTTGCCAAGAAAGTGATTGGCAACATAGTGTCCGCATCGCAAAAAAAATACACTGTTCAAGAAATCAGAGATATTGTATGCGATTATTATGGTGTATCTCTTGATAACATATTGTCTGAATCAAGAAAGCGTGAGATTGTACAAGCACGTCAAGTGGCAATGTATTTTGCCAAACTAAAAACAAAAGATTCACTTACAACCATCGGCATCACTATTGGTAAGAGGAATCATGCCACAGTGCTGCATGCCTGCAAAACGGTTCAAGATCTGATAGATACAGACAAGAGTTTCAGAGCCAGTGTTGAAGAACTTGACAGAATGCTTAAAATATGATTTACAAATTTGTTCTAATTTCAAATGAGGTCGATAAATTTATGAGAGAAATTTCAATCGACTCAGAGGCCAAGTTCATTGACCTGCACAATGCCATACTTGACAGTGTAAAATATAGTAAGGACGGCATCACTTCTTTTTTTGTTTGCAACGAGGATTGGGAGAAAGAGCAGGAGATATCCTTGTTTGAGATGGAGACAAGTATGGACGTGGATAGTTACACTATGGACAGCACCATTATCAGCGAACTTGTAAGTGACGAGGGGCAGAAACTGCTCTACACATTTGATAATGTGGAAGACCGGTCTTTTTTTATGGAACTTAAAGAGATAGTACCTGGCAAGGATTTAGACGCTCCTATATGTTCTGCATCCATAGGTAATCCACCTGTACAATATGAGATAGAGGATTTCAGCGATTTTGGCAAATCCACAGCCAAGTCCGATTTAGGCATTGATGACAGTTTCTACGGCGATGAGGAATTTGATATGGACGAACTTGACAGTGATAGTTTTTCAGACCTTAATTTCGATGATGATTTAAACAATTTGTAATACTGCGCAATGAAAACACTGCTTGTGCTTTTAGGTCCCACAGGTGTGGGGAAGACAGCATTAAGCATAGATATTGCAAAATATTTGTGTTGTCCTATAATTTCAGCTGACTCACGTCAGATATACAAGGGTATTCCAATAGTCACAGCCGCACCTACACAGCAACAGTTGTGTGAGGTGCGTCATTTTTTTATTGCTGTAAAAGAGATTACAGACTACTATAGTGCCGGGCAGTATGAGCTTGACGCTCTGTATGTTATAGAAGAGCAATTCAAGCATTCCGATTTTGCCCTTATGGTAGGCGGTTCCATGATGTACATAGATGCCGTATGCAACGGCATGGACGATGTGCCTCGCGTAGATGAGGAGACACGCCGCATAGTCTTAGATATGTATGAGACCAAAGGGCTTGAGTATCTGACATCCACACTACACCTGCTTGACCCGGTGTGGTACAACAAGGTGGATTTGCACAATCCGAAACGTGTTATGCATGCCGTAGAAGTGTGTATGTTCAGTGGCAAACCGTACTCATCAATCTTATCGGGGAATAAGAAAGAGAGGAATTTCCGCATTGTAAAAATAGGCTTGAACGTGGATAGGGAACTGCTTTATTCACGCATTAACAACAGGGTTGATGATATGGTGGCATCGGGGTTGGAAGAAGAGGCTGAATCTGTATATGCACTTAGACACCTTAACTCACTGAACACCGTAGGACTTAAAGAATGGTTTGACTATTTTGACGGCAAAACCGCCACCAAGGATGAAGTAATCACTCTAATTAAGCGTAACACACGCCATTATGCCAAGAAACAACTCACTTGGTTTGGCAAAGATGACTCAATAAATTGGTTTTCACCATCAGATAAGGCAAAAGTTCTTGATTTTATAAAAACTTTTCACTAACTTTGTACCCTATTGTATTTTTGTCATTTACAAACAATCAATAATTATTAATATTTTAATCTTTTAAACGTATGTGGTTAATTAATTCTTCTGTAGGAAGGAAGTTCGTGATGAGTATCACAGGTGCCTGTCTGGTGCTTTT
>JAZLHT010000215.1:0-3033 GCA_045616965.1 Candidatus Enterocola sp. | reverse complement strand
AAACTTTCAAGCACCTCCTCGCTTGTAACGTACTGTCCGCCTTTGGTCTTTTTTGCCTTATCTGTTATATGCAGTCTATCAAACAGAGCCTCTCCTATCTGCTTTGGAGAGTTTACGTTAAACTCAAACCCTGCACACTCCTGAATCTCCCTTTCAAGTGCATCTAATTTAGTGGTCATACTTACCGATGACGCCTTTAAAGCCTCAGCATCTATACGCACGCCATTGCTCTCAAGCCTTGCAAGCACTTTTACAAGCGGCATCTCAATGTCAAAGAACAGATTATCCTGTTTCTCCTCCCTCAATGCTTTAAGAAGCGGCTCTTTAAGGTGCAACGCAAGTTCCTCCCTACTTGCCTCTCTATGCAGATAGACCTCTGAAAGGTATGCCACTGAATGGCTTAACTCCGGTTGCAGCACATAGTGTGCAAGCATTATGTCAAACACCTTACCCTTAACCTCTATCCCTAATTGGGCAAGCATCTGAATATCATATTTAACATTGTATCCGCATTTCTCAATCTCCTCATTCTCAAACAGTTTTTTTAATTCCCCGATGTTACGTTCCCTCTCCACTCCCTTTACATCAACCATATAACTCTCTGTCTCAGAGTAGCAGATTCCAACAGCCTCTATGGCATCAACAAATGGGTTGGCATCAATGGGGTAAGTTGAGAAGTTGAAAGTTGAAAGTTGAAAGTTGAAAGTGAAACAGTGATGCGGTGATGCGGTGATGTGGTGATGCGGTGATGCGAGAGACTCATGTACTCCTTCACTCCTAAACTCCTGTACTCCTTGACCTTTGACCCCTGACCCTTGATTTATTTGCGGACTGTAGTCCGCAAATAAATCAAGTTGTATGGCTTTGCCGTCACTACTTACAGGACCTTGTTTTTTTGCACCCTTTGAACTTAAAGCACCCTGTAAATGTTTGTCTGCAAGTTGCTTGAACTCCAAATCTGAGAAAATGGACAACACCTTGTCAGTATCGGCTTTTGTAACTTTAAGGGCTTCCTCATCAAACTCAACAGGCACATCGGTACGTATTGTGGCAAGAAACTTGGAGAACTTTATCTGCTCCGCATTAGCCTCCACTTTAGTTCGCAACACCCCTTTTATCCGCTCTGTATGAGCAAGCATATTATCTATACTGCCAAATTCCTGCAGCAGTTTTACTGCCGTCTTCTCCCCCACTCCAGGACAACCTGGTATATTATCGCTGCTGTCGCCCATCAGTCCAAGCAAGTCTATAACCTGTGCCTTATTGGAGAGTCCGTACTTTTCACATACCTCTTTCTCTCCCATAACCTCATAGCCACCGTTATGGCGTGGACGGTACATATATACACCTCCACCCACAAGTTGCCCATAATCCTTATCGGGTGTAACCATATAGGTCTCAAAACCTTTAGTATCGGCAATGTGGGCAAGTGTACCTATTACATCGTCAGCCTCAAAACCGTCAATTATAAATATAGGTATATTATATGCGGCTACAATATCCTTTATTATAGGAACCGCCTTGCGTATATCCTCTGGGGTAGCCTCACGTTGTGCCTTGTACTGCTCATACGCCTCGTGACGGAATGTTGGTCCATGCGGGTCAAAAGCCACTGCAAGATGAGTAGGTTTCTCCTTCTTTACAATCTCCTCCAATGCGTTCACAAAACCATATATGGCAGATGTGTTAAGCCCCTTGGAATTAATCCTTGGAGCCTTTATGAATGCGTAGTAACTCCTGTAGATAAGGGCGTATGCGTCTATAAGGAACAATCTGTTCATTTACGTGAACCCTTCCTATCTTTATCATTCTCCGCTTCTTCCTCCTCCTTAAGTATGGTCTCTAGCATAGTGTCATACATAAGTTTACAAACATTAGTATCAGACTCCTTAATAAGAGTGCCTCCCTTGCCTATCGAGACATTAAAATCCTTGAACTTAGGTGTAGCAAGGCGGAACTTTATGTGGTCAAAATCCTTACCATATACATCTACGGCAAGCTTCTGAAGTATAGGTGATTTTAGCAGCACTATATGATATTTGAAACTCATATCAAGATTCTGCGTGCCTCCTACGCCCAAACGATACTTATCCAGTCCCACCATAAACGGATATATCAAAATCTCATTATTCTTTACAGACACCTCCACACTGATACTGTCTATACGGTTCTTGGTTTTCTTGTTAAACATAAGCAACTTGGCTATTTCAGAGAAAGTCTCACCATCCATAAGTACCAGACTATCACCACGTAAACGTAGCGAAGCATTTACAGACGGAAGCTTTATGTCCATAGTGCTGCCCAACGTAGCCTCAGCAGAGAGGTCGCATTTAAGGCTGCCGTCAAACGAGCGTAGCATTGGCAGAATGGAGTCAAGTTCAGGCATATAGGTAACCAAATCTCCTACTTGTATGCTATCCATATTAAGTGCCAATGTAGCCCTTGCTGAATCAGGTACGGCACACGCATACATAACGTTCATCCTTGCCTTGCCCACCTGCGTTGAGGTTGACATCTCCTTAATTTTAAGTCTTTGGTCTTTAAGTGATATCAAGCCTCTGAAATCAACTAAGTTCATATTACTGAACTTCAGTGTGTCTATATTAGATACAAACTTAAGATTCATTCTCTCAGGCAAAACAATAAGACCCATCAATTCCACGCTGTCTGATGCCAATTCCAACTCCTCATCACTGGCAGACGCCTCACTACGCATCAATGCCGCATTATCCTCCATAACCTGAGCCTTTGCGTCAATATCAGACTTCATTTGCTCCTTTTCAGCCAACTTTGTGTTATACGCATAAAATGCGTTCATTATCTGATTCAAATCCACACGTTTGGATTTAAGTTTAAGATTGGCGTCCAAAATCCTTCCTCTGAACAGATATTTTCTTATATTTGTAACCTCACCCGATAGGGTTACCGCACTCTTGCCTATACGTGGTCTGATATTGTTAAGTCTTATGGTATCATCATTCATCTCTATATCAAACCTGCTTACAGATGTACGTAGAGGGAAATCAGCCTGCT
>JAZLHT010000214.1:0-24685 GCA_045616965.1 Candidatus Enterocola sp. | reverse complement strand
CCTATATGTAAGCTGTAAACGGCTTCTATGTCTTGTCATTTTTTTAACAGCTGCAAATTTAAATATTATTCAGCAGCCTTTTCTTCTGTTGCAGGTGCTTCAGCAGGAGCCTCTGCAGGTGCCTCAGCAGCAGGTGTCTCTTCCTTAACAGGAGCAGCCTCTACATCTTGTGCGGCAGCCTTCTTAGTTGAACGACGGGTCTTTGCCTTCTTCTTAGGAGCATTGTCCTTAAGCATACCCTCATTGTAATCAACTAACTCTATCAGGCACATTTGTGCGGCATCACCCAAACGGAATCCTGTTTTAAGAATACGGGTGTATCCACCAGGACGATCAGCCACACGGCTTGATATTTCACCAAACAATAAAGTTACAGCCTCCTTATCTTGAAGAGCACGGAACACTACACGCCTTGAAGCGGTGGTGTCACTTTTACCTCTTGTAATAAGAGGTTCTACAAACATACGTAACTCTTTAGCCTTGGCAAGTGTTGTGTTGATTTTTTTGTGTTTAATAAGCGACACTGCCATATTAGCAAGCATTGCATTGCGGTGCGATGCTTGTCTTCCCAAATGATTAAATTTCTTATTGTGTCTCATTGTGATTACTCTTTATCAAGTTTATATTTTGAAATGTCCATGCCAAACGATAAGTTCAGGCTCTCTAATTTCTCATCCAATTCCACCAAAGATTTCTTTCCAAAGTTACGGAACTTAAGCAGGTCATTTCTGTTGTAAGAAACAAGTTCTGACAATGTTTCAACGTCCGCAGCCTTTAAGCAGTTCAATGCTCTGACAGATAAATCCAAATCTATTAGTTTTGTCTTCAGAAGCTGACGCATGTGAAGAGCATCCTCGTCAAATGCCTCACCACCGTCGTGCTGATCGAGGTCAATTGTTATCTTCTCATCAGAGAACAACATAAAATGGTAAATAAGAATCTTGGCAGCCTCTTTAAGGGCTTCTTTTGGATGAATTGAACCATCGGTGTCAATCTCAATGGTCAATTTCTCATAGTCAGTCTTTTGCTCAACACGGAAATTGTCAACTGTGTATTTTACATTCACGATAGGAGTGTAAATAGAGTCAATAGGAATTACTCCTATCTCTCCGTTGAACATTTCACGATTCTCATCAGCCGGAACCCAGCCACGACCTTTATTGATTGTCATTTCTATATGGAAAGAAGCAGTCTTATCCATTGTGCAAATAACAAGGTCAGGATTAAGAACCTCAAAATTGGTAAGTTTCTTGCTGATGTCACTTGCCTTGAATACTGTAGTATCGGCTATGTCAATAGCAATCCTGTCACTATCCGCATTCTCAACTATTTGTTTTAAACGCACCTTCTTAAGGTTAAGGATAATATTGGTAACGTCTTCCATCACACCCGGTATTGTAGCAAACTCATGCTGCACACCGTTTATCTTGATAGATGTGATTGCAAAGCCCTCTAATGATGAAAGCAGAATTCTTCTTAATGCGTTTCCAATAGTAATACCAAATCCCGGCTCCAAAGGGCGGAACTCAAATTTACCGTGGAAAGCATCTGCCTCCAACATGATGACTTGATCTGGTTTTTGAAATGGTAATATAGCCATAATTCTACATTATTTAGAGTAAAGTTCAACTATTAACTGTTCTTTAATATTCTCAGGGATATCAGCCCTGTCAGGCAAATGAAGGAATTTTCCAGCTTTTGCAGATTCGTCAAACTCAATCCAAGGATATTTACTGTGATTGAATCCAGCCAAACAATCATTAATCACCTCAAGTGACTTTGATTTTTCTCTCACACCAACAATATCACCCTGTTTAACTTGATAAGACGGAATATTAACCACCTGACCATTAACCACAATATGCCTGTGGCTAACCAACTGACGTGCAGCGTCTCGTGTAGGGGCAACACCCAAACGATACACTACATTATCCAACCTTGACTCAAGCAATTGAAGCAGAATCTCACCTGTAATACCTTTGGCACGTTGAGCCTTATCAAACAGATTAGAGAATTGTCTCTCCAATACACCGTATGTATATTTGGCTTTTTGTTTCTCCTTCAACTGTGTGCCATACTCTGAAGTTTTGCGTTTACGATTATTCCCGTGCTGTCCTGGAGGATAGTTTTTCTTTGTTAAAACCTTATCAGCACCATATATAGCCTCACCGAATTTACGGGCTATTTTTGATTTTGGACCAGTATATCTTGCCATTTTATTTCAAATTTAAGCATTCAACATAAACTATTAAACTCTACGTCTCTTAGGAGGACGACATCCATTATGTGGAAGTGGTGTTACATCAATGATCTCTGTAACCTCAATTCCTGCACCGTGAATTGTACGGATAGCGGATTCACGTCCGTTTCCAGGACCTTTTACATATGCTTTCACTTTTCTAAGACCCAAATCAAACGCTACTTTAGCACAATCTTGTGCTGCCATTTGCGCTGCATAAGGGGTGTTCTTCTTAGAACCACGGAAACCCATTTTACCTGCAGATGACCAAGAGATAACCTCACCGTCTTGGTTTGCTATGGTAACAATGATGTTGTTGAACGAAGAATAAACATGGGCTTGCCCTGTTCCTTCAATTTTCACTACTCTTTTTTTGGTAGCGGCACTTTTTTTTGCCATATCTTTAAAATTTTTGAGTTCGACAAATTAATTACTTAGTAGCCTTTTTCTTATTAGCAACTGTTTTCTTCTTACCTTTGCGGGTACGTGCGTTATTTTTTGTACTCTGACCACGTACAGGCAAACCTAAACGATGACGGATACCACGGTAGCAACCTATATCCATCAGACGCTTGATGTTCAATTGAACTTCCGAACGCAAATCACCTTCAACCTTAAACTGCGTGGCAATGATGTCACGGATTTTAGCGGCCTGGTCATCTGTCCAATCTTGTACTTTGATGTCTTTGTCGACTCCGGCGGCTGCCAATATCTTATTAGCTCCGCTCCTTCCAATTCCGTAGATATAGGTCAAACCTATTTCACCTCTCTTGTTCTGAGGTAAATCTACTCCAGCGATTCTTATAGCCATAAACTATTATATAAAATTAAATTATTAACCTTGACGTTGTTTCATTTTAGGATCTTTTTTGTTTATTACATACAAACGACCCTTTCTACGAACGATTTTGCAATCGTCATTACGTTTTTTTACAGACGCTCTTACTTTCATTGTTATATATTTTTATTTGTTATTTGTATCTAAATGCTATTCTGCCTTTTGACAAATCATACGGTGTCATTTCCACACGAACCTTATCCCCAGGTAAAATTCTAATATAGTGCATTCTCATCTTACCCGATATATGAGCGATAAGTTCATGCCCGTTCTCAAGTTGCACCCGGAACATAGCGTTTGACAACGCCTCCACGATTGTGCCGTCTTGCTCTATTGCCGATTGTTTTGCCATAATCTTATTTATTTTTCAAAACTTCATCTACAAAATCAAAAGATGATAAAATCTCAGCCTTCCCCTTATGTATAGCCACCGTATGCTCAAAATGGGCTGATGGCTTACGGTCTATTGTCCTGACAGTCCAACCGTCTTTCTCAAACACCACCGCCTTGTTTCCCATATTTATCATGGGTTCAATAGCGATGACCATACCTTCTTTGAGCATTACACCCTGACCTTTCTTGCCAAAATTTGGCACCTCAGGAGCCTCATGCATGTCCTTGCCTACACCGTGCCCCACCAAATCTCTTACTACAGAATAACCACGTGACTCACAGTAACGTTGAACAGCATGTCCAATATCTCCCACTCGATTGCCATCAACCGCCTGCTCTATACCCAAATACAAAGCCTCACGCGTGGTTTTAAGCAATCTTTTAACTTTCTCATCAACTTCACCAACACAGAACGTAAATGCGGAATCGCCATAAAAACCATCCACAATAGTTCCACAATCCACAGAGACTATATCGCCATCCTTCAATGCGTATGAAGAGGGGATTCCATGCACAACATTCTCATTCACAGAAACACACAATGTATTAGGAAATCCTCCATACCCTAAGAAACCAGGAATTGCGCCGTTGGAACGTATGAAATCTTCAGCTATCTTGTCTAACTCAATGGTTGTAACACCAGGTTTAATGGTCTTCCCAACCTCCGCTAAAGTTTTCCCAACCAACTGATTAGCCTTTTTTAGCGTGGCAATCTCTTCAGGTGTCTTGAGAAATATCATTCTTTCAATCTTTTAATAGATAGCGCCTCTACCTTTTATTCTGGTACCATTGGAGCTGAAACCGTCATAATGGCGGTTAACCAAATAAGTCTCTATTTGCTGCAATGTATCAAGCACCACACCCACCATAATAAGCAGCGATGTTCCACCAAAGAATTGAGCAAACGCAGAGCTTACGCCAAACAGACCTGCAAATGCAGGAAGTATCGCTACAATACCAAGGAATATTGAACCTGGTAATGTAATACGTGACATAATAGTATCCAGATACTCCGCTGTTTTTTTCCCAGGCTTGATACCTGGAATAAAGCCGTTATTACGCTTCATCTCCTCAGACATCTGAGTAGGATTTATAATAACCGCGGTATAAAAATAGGTAAACAGAATAATCAACAGGAAAAATACAAAATTGTACCAAAATCCACCGTTATTCAAAAATGCCAATGCAAATGAGCTTACATCACCATCTTTTGCAAAGAAACCTATCAAAGATGCAGGGATAAACATAATTGCCTGAGCAAAAATGATAGGCATAACGTTGGCTGCATTCACCTTTAAAGGTATGAACTGACGCACACCACCATATTGCTTATTACCTATAACACGTTTTGCATATTGAACAGGCACTCTGCGTACACCTTGTACAAGTAGAATACTTAAGGCTATTACAATAAACAGGAACACAATCTCAGCAATAAACATTACAAGACCACCGGCAGCCTCATTAAGTCTTGAAGAGAATTCTCCTACAAGAGCTCTTGGAAGTCTTGCTATGATACCAACAAGAATTATGAATGAGATACCGTTACCAACACCACGCTCTGTAATTCTCTCACCTAACCACAATACAAACATACTGCCTGCGGCAAGGATTATTGTAGACGTCACCATAAAGAATGCTCCTTGAGGAACCACTTGACCGACTTGCATCTTAAGGTTCAACAGATATGCCGGACCTTGGATAATCAAAATCAAGACAGTAAGATAGCGTGTAATCTGATTGATTTTACGATGTCCGCTCTCGCCCTCTTGCTGCAATTTCTTAAAATATGGGAATGCCATACCAAGCAATTGAACAACAATTGACGCCGATATGTAAGGCATAATACCTAACGCAAAAATAGATGCGTTAGAGAATGCACCTCCGGAAAACATATCAAGAAGCATCATAAGACCGCCTTCTGTCTGAGCACTTAAATTTGCAAGTTGGGTGGTATCAATGCCTGGCAATGCAATAAAAGAGCCGAAGCGATACACCAATACAAATAGAAATGTTATAAGCAGACGTTGCCTTAGCTCCTCTATCTTGTATATGTTCTTTATTGTTTCTATAAACTTCTTCATAATAAGGAATTTATAATATTACTACACAACCCCCAGCTTTCTCAATAGCCTCCTTTGCCGCAGCAGAGAACGCATTGGCGGAAACCTCCAACTTAGCCTTCAGCTCACCTTTGGCAAGTATCTTTACAGGGCATTTCGCAGAAGCGAATCCTGCTGCAATCAAATCCTCAATACCAATCTTTTCAACCTTATTGGTCTCAGCTATCGCCTGCAATGTTGAAAGATTAACTGCTTTATATTCAACCTTGTTGAAGTTCTTGAAACCGAATTTAGGAAGACGACGCTGCATAGGCATTTGACCACCTTCAAAACCTATCTTCCTTTTATATCCTGAACGTGATTTTGCACCTTTATGACCTCTCGTAGAAGTTCCACCCAAACCAGAACCAGCACCACGTCCAACTCTTTTACGAGTCTTGACAGAACCTGCAGCAGGTTTCAAATTACTTAAATCCATTGTCTTAAATTTTTAAATGTTAATAAAGAGTTACTTCACTATCTCCACCAAGTGATTTACCTTGGTTATCATACCAAGAATTTGTGGTGTTGCCTCATGCTCAACCACTGCATTCGTTTTTCTTAAACCAAGGGAATCCAAGGTTTGCTTTTGAACTTTTGGTATTCTGATTCTACTCTTAACTTGTTTAATCTTAATAGTTGCCATAATTCACAAATTATTTACCAGTGAACACTTTTTCCATAGATACGCCTCTGTTCTTGGCTACTGTATAAGCGTCTCTCATCTCTGAAAGTGCGAGTATAGTTGCCTTAACAAGGTTATGTGGGTTAGATGAGCCCTTAGATTTAGCAAGCACGTCTGTAATGCCAACACTCTCAAGCACGGCACGCATAGCACCACCTGCCTTTACTCCGGTACCGGTTGTAGCCGGCTTCAGGAAAACCTCAGCTCCTCTGAACTTAGCGGTTTGCTCGTGAGGAATTGTACCCTTAAGAACCGGAACCTTTATAAGATTCTTCTTAGCGGCATCAACTCCCTTTTGTATGGCAGTTGTAACCTCACCTGCTTTACCTAGGCCGTAGCCAATTACTCCATCTTCATTGCCTACTACAACAATGGCTGCAAAAGTAAAGGTTCTACCACCTTTAGTTACCTTAGTAACACGATTGATTGCCACCAATCTATCTTTTAGCTCACTGTCGTTTGCCAATCTTACTGAATTATTCTTTTCTGCCATAACGCTTAAAATTTAAGTCCTGCTTTACGAGCGGCTTCCGCCAACTCTTTTACTCTACCGTGATAAAGGTAACCGTTACGGTCAAATACCACTGTATCAATACCGGCTGCTATAGCCTTCTTTGCAACTGATTCACCAACTTTTGCTGACTTTTCAGTTTTAGAAATCTTTTCCTTAATAGTAGCAGATGATTCAGATACAAGAGTTGTACCATTACCATCTTTTGCTGTATCATCTATCAGTTGAGCATAGATTTCGCTATTGCTTCTGAATACTGACAAACGTGGTCTTGAAGAAGTGCCTTTGATTTTGCCGCGAACACCTGCTTTAATCTTCAATCTTCTAGCTGTTTTATCTGTCATAGCTTTATCTTTTTAATTATTTAGCACCTGCCGATTTTCCGGCTTTTCTACGAATCTGCTCACCTTCAAACTTAACGCCCTTACCCTTATAAGGTTCTGGTTTACGGAATGAACGTAACTTAGCGCAAACTTGACCAAGAAGCTGCTTGTCACAAGATTCCAGCATTACAAGCGGATTCATATTTCTCTCACTTTTTGTCTCCACCTTTATTTCAGGAGCCAATTTTACAAATATATTGTGAGTGTAACCAAGTGAAAGTTCCAAAACCTGACCATTGTTTGCAGCACGAAAACCTACACCTACAAGCTCAAGAGTCTTTTTGTAACCCTCAGACACACCAACAACCATATTATGAATCAAAGCACGATATAAACCGTGTTTTGCACGATTTTCTTTCTCATCATCAGGACGGCTGACAACAATCTGATTCTCTTTAACCTCAATAGAGATAGCAGGATCAAATGTCTGTTTCAACTCTCCTTTAGGACCTTTAACCGTAATTTCGTTACCATTCACAGTAACAGTAACGCCCTTAGGCATATCAATAGGTAATTTTCCAATTCTAGACATAATATTTCCCCTCCATTAATAAACGTAACACAAAACTTCACCGCCAACATTTTGCTCGCGGGCCTCTTTATCGGTCATTACACCTTTAGAGGTGGAAATAATAGCAATACCCAATCCATTCAAGACACGTGGAAGGTCTTTATGGCTTGAGTACTTACGCAAGCCCGGAGTGGAAATACGCTCCAAAGCCTTAATAGCGTTCACTTTGTTTACATACTTCAAGGCTATCTTAATCGTGCCTTGAGGACCGTCTTGTTCAAACTTGTAGTTCAAAATGAGCCCTTGTTCAAACAAGATTCTTGTAAGTTCTTTCTTTAGATTAGACGCCGGCACTTCAACCACTCTGTGGCCTGCACTGATTGCGTTACGCAAGCGCGTCAGATAATCTGCAATAGGATCTGTCATTTTTTTAATTTTTAAATTAATCCGGACTGCCCGGACAATATTTATGAATTAACACATATTCAAGTTATTACCAACTTGCCTTCTTAACACCTGGGATAAGACCTTTTGAAGCCATCTCACGGAATTGAATACGGGAAATACCGAACAAACGGATGTAACCTTTTGGACGACCTGTAAGCTTACAACGGTTATGCAGTCTTACTGGAGACGCATTACGTGGTATGCTTTGCAATGCCTCATAGTTACCTTCCGCCTTGTATTGTGCTCTTTTAGCGGCGTATTTCTCAACCATCTTGGCTCTCTTAACCTCACGGGCTTTCATTGACTCTTTTGCCATAATCTCTTATTTTTTAAATGGTAAACCAAACTCTTTAAGAAGTGCAAAGGCTTCCTCATCTGTCTTGGCGGAAGTTACAAAAGTAATATTCATACCTGATAGCTTTGTAACTGTATCAATATTGATTTCCGGGAAAATAATCTGCTCTTGAATGCCAAGAGTGTAGTTCCCTCTTCCGTCAAGCTTGCTGTTGATACCTTTAAAGTCACGGATACGAGGAAGGGCAACACGCACAAGTTTCTCAAGAAACTCATACATTTTGTCTCTACGTAGTGTGACACATACGCCGATAGGCATTTTTTTACGTAACTTAAAGTTAGAAATATCTTTTTTAGAGTATGTGGCTATTGCCTTTTGACCAGAGATTGCAGTCATTTCATTAACTGCCACCTCAATAATCTTTTTGTCTGCCACTGCGTCACCCAAACCTTGATTGAGGACAATCTTCTCCAAAACAGGAATCTGCATAGCTGATTTGTAACCGAACTGCTTCTTCAGAGCAGGTGCTATACGCTCCTTGTAGTCTGTTTTATAACTAGCGGTATTCATTATTTAAATTCCTCCCCTGTTCTTTTAGAGTAACGTACTAACTTACCATCCACCTCTTTGCGACCTATACGAGTAGGTTTACCGTCCTTAGCCAAAAGGTTAAGGTTAGAAATTTGGATAGGAGCCTCTTTTTTCACGATGCCACCTTGTGGACTTTTTGCATTGGGTTTGGTATGCTTTGATACCATATTGGCGCCTTCTACTATAGCACGTTTCTTTTCAACATCTACAGATAGAACACGACCGGTCTTACCTTTATCATCACCGGCGTTGATGTAAACGGTATCACCCTTTTTTATGTGTAACTTGCTCATCTTAAATAAATTACTGAATTAAAGCACTTCGGGTGCCAATGAAACAATCTTCATATTAGTTGCACGCAACTCACGGGCGACAGGACCGAATATACGACTGCCTCTCATTTCACCCGCACCTGTTAAAAGGACGCAAGCATTGTCGTCAAAACGGATGTATGAACCATCGGCTCTCCTCAGTTCCTTCTTTGTACGTACAATCACAGCCTTTGAAACAGCACCCTTCTTCATGTCACTTGAAGGGATTACGGATTTAACTGCTACTACAATTATATCTCCTACTGTGGCGTACCTTTTGCCGGTACCGCCAAGTACACGGATACAGAGAACTTCTTTAGCTCCACTGTTATCGGCTACTGTTAATCTTGATTCTTGCTGTATCATAATTATTTAGCTTTTTCAACTATTTCAACTACTCTCCATCTTTTTGATTTACTCAAAGGACGGGTTTCCATAATTCTCACAGTATCACCGATATGACACTCATTCTTTTCGTCGTGGGCGTGATATTTTTTAGTTTTGCCTACGAATTTGCCATAGATAGGATGTTTCTCTTTCCACTCAATGGAAACAGTAACGGTCTTATCCATCTTATCGCTAGACACAACGCCTTGTCTTTCTTTTCTTAGATTTCTCATACGGCTTTTAATTTTTATTGTTTATTTCTCTTTTGGTAGCCTCTGTCATAAGACGTGCCACTGTCTTTCTGGCCTCACGAATTTGGCACGGATTATCAAGTGGAGAAATAGCGTGATTCAATTTCATCTTTGACAGATTTGCTTTTTCTGCCGCAATTCTCTCGACAAGCTCCTTGTCAGACAATTCTTTGATTTCTTTTGTTTTCATACTACTTCTGATGATTAATCTTTATCATTTTCAAAATCATAACTATTGCTTATTACAAACTTTGTTGTGATAGGCAATTTTTGTGCACCAAGGCGAAGAGCCTCTTTGGCCATCTCAAATGGAACACCACCAACCTCAAACAACATTCTGCCTGGAGTTACAGGTGCTACAAATCCTTCCGGATTACCTTTACCTTTACCTTGACGGGTGTCAGCAGGTTTTCTTGTTATGGCCTTGTCAGGGAATATACGTACCCAAACCTGACCTTGACGTTGCATGTAACGCGTAATGGCAACACGGGCAGCCTCTATCTGACGACCTGTTATCCATTTAGTCTGCAGTGCTTTTATTCCGAAAGAACCGAAGGCAAGTTGATTGCCACGCTGAGCAACGCCCTTTGAAGGACATTTTTGTTGTCTGCGGAACTTAGTTTTCTTAGGTTGTAACATAATTCTTAGAATAAACTTTATTAGACAATATTATTTTTTCTTTCTACGGAAGCCACCCTTGCCTTTGCCGTCTCCTCTTGAACCACCCTGCATGCGGGCATTGTCCTTTGAAGATGCGAATTGAGGTGTCAAATCCTTTTTACCGTAGATTTCACCACGGCAGATCCAAACCTTGATACCAATGATACCTACCTTGGTCAAAGCCTCACAGTGTGCATAGTCGATATCGGCACGGAATGTATGCAGTGGTGTACGGCCCTCTTTGTACATCTCTGAACGAGCCATTTCAGCTCCATTCAAACGACCTGCAACCTGCACCTTAATACCTTCGGCACCAACACGCATTGTAGAAGCAATAGCGGTTTTAACGGCTCTACGGTAAGCTATTTTACCCTCTACCTGACGAGCAATCGTACTAGCGACAATAACAGCATCAAGTTCAGGTTTCTTAACCTCAAAGATATTGATTTGAATCTCCTTGTCAGTAATTTTCTTCAATTCCTCTTTAAGCTTGTCAACCTCTTCGCCACCCTTGCCTATAATCATACCTGGCTTGGCAGTGCAAACGGTTATTGTAACAAGTTTTAGAGTGCGCTCAATAATGATACGTGAGATGCTGGCTTTAGCAAGACGTGTATCCAAATATTTTCTCAATTTGTAGTCTTCTAAAATGGTATCACCATAATTTTTGCTTCTTTTTTTGTCTCCTATCCAATTGGAGTCCCAGCCCTTGATGATTCCAAGACGATTACTTATCGGATTAACTTTCTGTCCCATACCAACAATTATTTATCATTATTACTAATACTGTCAACACAAATGGTTATATGATTGGAACGCTTGCGGATTCTGTATCCACGACCTTGTGGAGCCGGACGCAACCTCTTTAAGGTTCTGCCACCGTCAACATAAACGGCACTTACCACCAAATTACCATCTTCAGCCTTCTGATTTGTTTTCTGCTCCCAATTGTTAATTGCTGAAAGAAGCAATTTCTCCATTTTTGCAGAGGCTTCTTTCTTGGAGAATTTCAACATACCTAGGGCTTTTTGCACCTCAACGCCACGTATCATATCTGCAAGCAGACGCATTTTACGCGGAGATGTCGGAACATCGTTGAGCTTTGCATAATAAAGAGTCTTTTTAGCCTCCTTATTGCTATTTGCCGAGTTTCTTTTTCTAACACCCATATCTTATAATTTTTTTATTATCTATTACCACTATGGCCTCTAAAGGTACGGGTTGGAGCAAACTCTCCCAACTTGTGACCAACCATATTTTCTGTGATGTACACAGGTATGAATTTATTTCCGTTATGTACGTTAATTGTATGGCCTACAAAATCCGGAGAGATCATAGAAGCCCTGGACCACGTTTTAACTGCGGATTTCTTATTAGCCTCATTCATAGCGATGATTCTTTTTTCAAGTTTCACCTCTATATATGGACCTTTTTTTAATGAACGACTCATAATTCTTTTTGTTAATTCAGGTTACTACTTAGTTCTTCTCTCGATTATATATTTATTTGAGGCCTTCTTTGGCGTACGTGTCTTGTAACCCTTGGCAAGCAAGCCCTTGCGTGATCTTGGATGACCACCTGAAGCACGACCTTCACCACCACCCATCGGGTGATCTACCGGGTTCATAACAACACCACGGTTATGTGGACGACGACCTAACCAACGTGAGCGTCCAGCCTTACCCGACTGCTCCAAAGCATGGTCTGAATTACCTACTACACCTACGGTAGCCTTGCACTCGCAAAGGATCATACGCATCTCGCCTGAAGGCAACTTAATGATTGCGTACTTGCCCTCGCGTGAGGCAAGTTGTGCAAACGTTCCTGCAGAGCGGACCAAAGCGGCACCTTGACCAGGGCGTAACTCGATGTTGTGAATTACAGTACCCAGAGGGATATTCTGCAAAGGAAGTGCATTACCAACTTCAGGTGCGGCATTCTCTCCTGAGAGAAGCACCTGACCTACCTCCAAACCATTAGGAGCAAGAATGTAGCGTTTTTCGCCATCTGCATAGAACAGAAGTGCAATACGAGCGGAACGATTAGGATCATACTCAATCGTCTTTACCGTTGCAGGAATTCCATCCTTGTTACGTTTGAAGTCAATTACTCTATACTTTCTCTTGTGTCCGCCACCAATGTAGCGCATAGTCATCTTACCGGTGTTATTACGACCTCCGGTTTGAGATTTTCCCATTACAAGAGACTTTTCTGGAACCTGTGCGGTAATTGTCTCGAAGGCTCCAATAACTTTGTGTCTCTGCCCCGGTGTTGTGGGGTTTAATTTACGTACAGCCATTTCTAACTACTAAATATTGCTATAAAAATCTATTGTATCTCCCTGTTTAAGTGTAACCACCGCTTTCTTATAATCAGATGTTGAACCCTTTATAAGACCTGTTTTGGTGTAACGGCTCTTCACTTTACCTTTTACAACTGCTGTGTTCACACTTACAACCTTAACATTGTATATTTTCTCCACAGCTGCCTTTATTTGCTCTTTATCGGCGTCCTTTACAACCTTAAAAGCATATTTGCCAAGCTTATCTGTAATGCTTGTAGCCTTTTCTGTAACTATAGGTTTGATTATTATTCCCATCGTATTACCTCCTTATGCGTTAAAAGTTGCAGCAATGCCTTCAAGTGCCTTCTCTGTGACAATCAGACATTTGGCATCTAAAATCTTGTAGGTGTTGAGCTCTGTGGACAGAGTGACATCAGCTTTTGCAAGATTACGTGCTGATAAAAATACATTATTATTGGGCTCTGCAAGAACCAAAAGAGATTTCTTGTCATTAGCCTTAATAGCGTTTAACATTGCTATATACTCCTTCGTCTTAGGAGTTTCAAAAGAGAAATCCTCAACTACAACAAGTGCGTTATCCTTAACTTTATATGATAAAGCGGATTTACGGGCAAGCTGCTTGAGCTTTTTGTTTAATTTGAAACTATAGTCACGTGGAGTTGGACCAAATACGCGTCCACCGCCTACGCGAACCGGTGAATTGATATCACCAGGACGTGCACCGCCGCCACCTTTCTGACGACCCAATTTACGAGTACTGCCGGAAACTTCGCTTCTTTCCTTAGATTTGGCTGTTCCCTGGCGTTTGTTGGCCAAATACTGCTTTACATCAAGGTAAATAGCATGGTCGTTTGGCTCAATGCCGAAGATAGATTCATCTAATGCAATCTTTCTACCGGTCTCTTTTCCCTGTATGTTTAATATACTGAGTTCCATTACTTGTTTACAATTACAATTGAACCTTTAGAACCGGGAACCGAACCTTTTATAAGAAGAAGGTTATTCTCCGGAATAATCTTTAAAATCTCTAAGTTTTGAACCGTAACTCTGGCATCGCCCATCTGACCACCCATGCGCATTCCTTTGAACACCTTTGCTGGGTAAGAGCAAGCACCTATAGAACCCGGTTTACGCTGACGGTTGTGCTGTCCGTGTGTTATCTGACCAACACCGCCGAATCCGTGACGTTTTACAACGCCTTGGAAACCTTTACCTTTTGAAGTTCCTATTACATCAACCCATGTTGTGTCTGAGAACAAGTCAACGGTAATAACATCACTCGCCTTGACTGATGAGTCAAAGCCTTTGAACTCAACCAAGTGGTACTTTGGTGTTGTTCCCACCTTCTTAAACAAACCAGCTTCAGGTTTTGTGACATTTTTCTCTTTTTTGTCCTCAAAACCTAATTGGATTGCCTCATAGCCATCCTTCTCTGCGGTTTTAACCTGGGTGACAACACAAGGACCAGCTTCGATAACAGTGCATGGAACATTTTTTCCATCAGCACTGAAAACGGAAGTCATTCCGATTTTTTTTCCTATTAATCCTGGCATTTCTTAGTGTATTATTAAATTAATTAAACTTTTATTTCAACTCCCACGCCACTTGGCAACTCAAGTTTCATTAGAGCGTCAACTGTCTTAGCTGTAGAGCTGTAAATGTCTATAAGACGTTTATACGAGAACAGTTGGAATTGCTCACGAGACTTTTTGTTAACGAAAGTTGAGCGGTTTACTGTAAACAGGCGTTTGTGTGTAGGTAGTGGAATTGGTCCGCTAACTACGGCTCCGGTGGCCTTTACCGTTTTTACGATTTTATCAGCTGATTTGTCAACTAAGTTGTAATCGTAAGATTTCAATTTGATTCTAATTTTCTGGTTCATTTTATCTATTTCTTAACGGCGGTTTAAGAATCATTTGCTAAACCGCCAATTGTTTTACAATAATTCTGTGTGTCCTTTAACCTCTTCAAGAACTGTCTTGGCAATCGATGTAGAAACCTCAGCATAGTGAGAGAACTCCATTGATGATGTCGCCCTACCGGATGTTATTGTACGTAATGCAGTTACATAACCGAACATCTCTGCTAACGGAACCTTAGCCTTAACTATGCGTGCACCTGTACGGCTTGTCTCCATGCCTTCAACTTGTCCACGACGCTTGTTAAGGTCACCTATTACATCACCCATATTCTCCTCTGGTGTTACAACCTCTATCTTCATAATAGGCTCGAGTAGTACAGGTTTTGCTTTTGCACAAGCATTCTTGAATGCTATCTGAGCACATATTTCAAATGATATTTGATCTGAGTCAACAGGGTGGTAAGAACCATCTACAACCACAACCTTCATTTTATCTACAGGATAACCGGCAAGAACACCATTACGCATCGCAGCCAAGAAACCTTTCTGTATGGCAGGAATAAACTCCTTAGGAATGTTACCGCCCTTAACCTCATCTACAAACTGAAGGTCTCCCTCAAAGCCCTCATCGGCAGGACCTACTTTAAGAATCATATCGGCGAACTTACCACGACCACCTGATTGCTTTTTATAAACCTCACGCAAATCAACAGTATTCTTGATAGCCTCCTTATATGATACTTGTGGACGACCTTGGTTACACTCAACCTTAAACTCACGACGGAGACGGTCTATAATAATCTCAAGGTGAAGCTCACCCATACCGCTTATTATAGTTTGACCTGTCTGCTCATCTGTTCTTACAGTAAATGTAGGGTCTTCTTCTGCAAGTTTTGCAAGTCCGTTACTCAATTTGTCAAGATCTTTCTGTGTTTTAGGTTCAACGGCGATACCTATTACGGGATCTGGAAAATCAATAGACTCAAGAGTCATTTGATGCTCCTCATCACAAAGGGTATCACCTGTACGTATATCTTTGAATCCTACACCTGCACCTATATCACCTGCTGCAATAAAATCAACAGGATTCTGCTTGTTAGAGTGCATTTGGAATATACGTGAAATACGCTCCTTCTTACCGGAACGTGTATTGAACACGTATGAACCTGCATCTATCTTTCCTGAATAAACGCGGAAGAAGCATAGACGACCTACGTATGGGTCTGTTGCAATCTTGAATGCTAATGCACAGGTAGGCTCATCTTCTGAAGGTTTGCGGGTTATCTTAACCTCAGCGTCACGTACATCGTGTCCTACAACCTCATCTGTGTCAAGTGGAGAAGGAAGGTAAGCACAAACTGCATCAAGCATTGTCTGTACACCTTTATTCTTGAATGAAGAACCGCATATCATTGGATATATTTTCATTGCAAGTGTTCCCTTACGGATGGCTCTCTTGATTTCCTCTTCTGTAATCTTAGATGGGTCATCAAAGTATTTCTCCATAAGTTCATCATCAAACTCGGCTATGGATTCAAGCATTTTAGATCTCCATTCCTCAGCCTCTGCCTGAAGTTCCGCAGGTATTTCAGCAACCTCATATTCGGCACCCATGGTTTCATCGTGCCAAACTATGGCTTTCATCTTTACAAGGTCAACTACACCTTTGAATGTCTCCTCTGCTCCTATAGGAATTTGTATAGGGCAAGGATTTGCACCAAGCACATCATGCACCTGACGGACCACATCAAAGAAATCGGCACCTGAACGGTCCATCTTATTCACATAACCGATACGCGGAACATTGTACTTGTCTGCTTGACGCCAAACTGTCTCAGATTGTGGCTCCACACCACCTACTGCACAGAATGCGGCAACGGCACCGTCAAGAATACGCAACGAACGCTCAACCTCTACGGTAAAGTCCACGTGTCCCGGGGTGTCAATCAGGTTTATCTTGTATTGATCATTATTGTATTTCCAGAATGTGGTGGTGGCGGCGGACGTGATTGTTATACCACGCTCCTGCTCTTGCTCCATCCAGTCCATGGTAGCGGCACCGTCATGAACCTCACCAATTTTATGTGTAAGTCCTGTATAGAACAGGATACGCTCTGATGTGGTGGTTTTGCCCGCATCAATGTGGGCCATAATACCAATATTTCTTGTGTAATTTAAGTCTTTCTTAGCCATCTCTAATATCTAATTAAAAACGGAAATGAGCAAATGCACGATTAGCCTCAGCCATACGATGCATATCCTCTTTACGTTTAAATGCAGCACCTTGCATATTAAATGCGTCAACTATCTCTGCGGCAAGCTTATCTGCCATTGTCTTTCCACCTCTTTTACGTGAGAATATAATCATATTCTTCATAGAGATTGATTCCTTTCTCTCAGGGCGTATTTCTGTAGGTACCTGAAATGTCGCACCACCTATACGGCGAGACTTAACCTCCACTTGAGGAGTAATGTTCTCCAATGCTTTTTTCCAAATCTCGAGTGCGCTTTTTGTTTCATTCGGCATCTTAGTCTTAACATTGTCAAGTGCTTCGTAGAAAATAGTGAATGCGGTTGATTTCTTACCGTCAAACATCAAATGGTTTACAAATTTTGTAACCATCACCTCGCCGAAAACAGGATCCGGTAGTATGATCCTTTTCTTTGGTTTCGCTTTTCTCATCTTTTAAATAAATTATCCGTTTTGAATTTTGGTTGCCTGATATTGTCTTCAAAAGGTTCCGCCTGAACCAATTTACTCAACCTATGCTTTCCAAGAAACAAAACAGTATTAAAAACTGTTAGTTGTTATTCTCTCTCTTATTTTTTTGCGACTCCCGCTTTAGGACGCTTTGCTCCGTATTTGGAACGACGTTGCAGACGACCGTTTACACCAGCTGTATCCAGTGTGCCACGTATTATGTGGTAACGTACACCTGGAAGGTCCTTAACACGACCGCCACGAATCATCACTATTGAGTGCTCTTGCAAATTGTGACCCTCTCCCGGAATGTAAGAGTTGACCTCTTTTTGGTTTGTCAAACGCACACGAGCCACTTTACGTAAAGCGGAATTCGGCTTCTTAGGGGTTGTTGTGTAAACTCGTACACAAACGCCACGACGTTGAGGACAAGAGTCCAAAGCAGGGGCTTTGCTCTTATCGGTCAGCACCGTTCTCCCTTTTCTTACTAATTGTTGAATAGTAGGCATTGCTTGTTATTATTTTGTAATTTATTGATTAAATACATTTTACACCCAAAAATACTTTTAGGGGTTGCAAAGGTACGCAAAGTTTTTTACCTACCAAAATAAATTAGTGTTTTTTTTCAAAAAAATTACTTTTACCCTTAAAATTGATATCCGGATAAGCGACTCTTGTGTGGTATATGTTTCTAAGCCGCTCTTTAAGCACAGATTTAATAACCTCTATCTGATTCATCTTTATCGGGGTGTTGTCCAAAAAATGATCTAAGAGTATTCCGTCAGTTATTTTATCCACTAATGATCCGATGCTGTCGTCTGTATATTCCGACAAACTACGCGATGCTGCCTCCACTGCATCACATATCATAATAATACCCTGCTCCCTAGTGAACGGATTTGGGCCATCGTATGTAAACTTACTCTCTTCAACCTGTTTCCCTGGATTCTCATTTATCCAAGTGTTATAAAAGAACTTGGCCTTGCCGGTGCCATGGTGAGTAAGAATTATGTCTATCAGACATTGAGGCAGCTTGTTTTGCTTGGCTATCTCAACACCGTTCCTGACATGACCTATTATTACCGCTGCACTATCCTCTGGTTTAATCCGTACATGAGGGTTCATTCCATTATACTGATTTTCTGTATAAAAAGCAGGGTGTCTTAATTTCCCGATATCGTGATACAATGCCCCTGTTCTTGCCATAAGGGTATTACCTCCAATACGCGACGTAACGTCTGCGGCAAGATTGCTGACTTGTGATGAGTGCTGGAACGTACCTGGAGCCTCTTCTGACAGCTGTCTCAACAATGGTGTATTGGTGTTAGACAACTCCAGCAATGTGACGTTAGACGTAAAATTAAAGGTTTTCTCAACAAAGAATACAAGCGGATAGGCAAACAGGAGCATAATTCCGTTGATTCCAAACCATAGGAACATCCACATATTGGCTCCGCTTATAAACTCTACATTCAAAAGCAGATTGAACACGAAATATATAACACAATATGTTGCAACTACGGCAAGTGACGTCCTCATAAATTGAGAGCGGTCTTCAAGGTTCTTTGACATATATATGGAGACCATACCCGCAGGTATCTGCAACATTACAAACTCCAACGGTTTAGCAACAAACAGCACACATATAAGTATGGTGACCCAGTGTGTGAACAATGCAGTTCTTGTATCATAGAATGTGCTTATCACCATCGGGATTAAGGCATAAGGTATCAAATACACCAATTCATGCTCTGTAAACTGCACTATTAAAGAGGTTATGACAGAATAAACAGTTATAAGCATAAGGGTGAGAATGCAGTATTGTGTGGTATAAAAAAATTCTTTTCTGAATATATGGGAATACATATAGAATAATCCTAAGAATATGGCTATAATCAACACTATGCCTATCAACGACATAAATCTCTGATTACTTGTGATTGTCATATTGGAAAGAGTTTCCTGCTTCAAAGAACTAAGAATCAGGAATTTTTGTTCTGTAACGATCTCTCCCCTATCTATAATCCTCTCGCCACGCTGCACCATACCCTGTGTTGCAGATATGCTCTTATATTCCTCACTTAACGCCTTGTCTGTAATATTCTCGTCAAAAATCAGATTGGCTGACAAAAATGCATCAAGGTTTATCTTGTCAAATATCTCGTGATTCAAATGTTCTGGCCTCCCGTTCCTTATATGCTTTTTAGCTCTGGATAAAGAATAAACATTGTCTTTGCCTCTTGGCTTACCCATGTTACTATCACTCAAAACAACTATGTGGTCACTTCCGCCTTCATGCACAACTTCGTATTGGGAATCCTCCATTATACCTGATTTATATAGAAATTCCATTTCTCTTTTCAGATAAGATATATATTGAGCCTCTATTTCCCCCTCGATAAGCTGCTCCACGTATGTTCTCATTTTTTTGAGAGCATCTGTGCCGATATCTTTGTTATCATAAAAATAATACACTTTATTATTAAGCACATCCTCTCTTTCCTCCCTTAACTGAGACTTGTCTTTATATATCGGAAAATCAAAATCTGCAGTCAACAAATCATACTGCCAAGGTTTTCCAAGTTCATATTGATATTGGAATTGAGCGTCTTTTGGGTAACAGAGCATTATTATTACAACCGCAGCAATAAAGAACAACACTCTGGTCACCGTATTCATATTATCTTTTTTTGTCGCCATAATTATAAAAACCCATACAATCTTGCAAAATTAAGCATTTTTTTATATATTTGCAAATCGGTATAACAATACAAATACAAAAAAGCATGAAGATATTTTACCATCTATTATTGTTGACTTTCTTTCTACCCGCCATGTCGGTAACAGCACAAATGACAGGCGGGTATATTCCTGCACCCAACAATTTTCATAAGTACAGCGTTTCACATCTGAAAACTACAGACGACCTGCCTTCCAAGTATGATTCAAGAGACTATGGATATATAACAGAGTCCCGTAATCAGGTAATAAGCGGAACTTGCTGGGCGTTTGCCACATGTGATGCTGTGGAGACGTTATATAATAAATTAGGGTACTATGACGGGTATCTCTCCCCTCAGCTTATGTCCAACTGCCATTACGGATTCCTTTGGACAAAAACACAAGGTGGCAATTTTGAAATGGCAACATCAATTATGGCAAACCTTCAGAGTCCTGCTTACGAGGAATCATTCCCTTACGATGCCTACGATGAGGAGTGTAAGGAGCATACCACAGATGATTTTCCTGCGTACGCACTTGGAGCGTATTTTCTGCCATCGGGTGATATGACTGCCATAAAACAGTGCATTACGGACTATGGGGCGGTGGGTGCTTCTATGTTCTATGACAACAAATATCTTTCAGGTAACGTATATAAATACACTGGAGAGGAAGCCGCAAATCATGCTGTCTCACTTATAGGATGGAACGATGAGGAAAGGGTGTTCCTTGCAAAATTCAACTGGGGTCCGTCAAGGTTTGACAACGGCGTACTTAAAATCTCATACGATGACTCTGTGATAATGAGTGATTGTACCGCTTTTACCACCAGAGTGGAAAAAACAGAAGTCTCCAACGCATACTATTATGACAAAAGCGGAATGCTTGGTGCCAAAGTATGGCTTGGGGTGGATAAAATGTCAACCCTCTCTTATTTCACACCTAAAGGGAAAGAGCAACTTACATACGTTGGGGCTTACGTAACTGAGGACTCCCCTGAAATCACATTTACGGTGATGGTTGGTTCCGATGTGCCTTTCAGCAAAACCATAAAGTGTCCATACGCCGGTTTTTATTCAGTAAAATTGGACAAACCCGTTACAGTTGACCAAACATTTATTGTAGCGGTTGATTATGCTAACGTAGTGCCTCTTGAAAGTAAAGACGATGTCTATAATGACCCTGCATTTATTCCTGTAGGTGCACAATTTATACAAGTGAACGGCGATGACAAGCAAACAATAGCGATTGGTACTGATGCCCCGATTGAAGATTTCAAAGCCGTCAATCTATGTGTCAAGGCTTACACTACAGACATATCAACAGAGATTGAAGATAACGGCACATCTTCTGAATCAGAGCCTGAAAATGTAGATGTTTACGGCTCTGACGGACGGTTTATTAAAAATTTTAAGAGTAAAAATGACTTTTTGTCAAAAGGATTGTTTATATTTGTAGAACATTTCAAGGACAAGCCTCTATCAAAAGGTTACTTGGAATACAGACCGTAATTTGACATACCGTGCCGCTCATTTGGGCAACTTTACAATTTAAATTTTTAACTGGGTAATCCGTGTGTTTCAATGGCGTGCCGCTATCCTTTCAGGATTGGGCGGATTACAAAGATAGCGTGGACCCCAAATCCTACTTTTTTCAAGTTTGGATCATAATTGGCGGCACGGTTTTTTATTTGCCCAATACAGTTCTTAATTTACGTTTATGCTTGTAATCCCAAATCCCGTCTAAAGAGAATTGGGCAACCACCTGTTGTGATGTGGTGAACACTCTGTCTGCCACGTGGAAATTGGCAGATACAAAACAGTTTACAAAACTACTGTTATATATATATAGGAATATATCTGTGCGGTTATAGAACTTAGCCTGATATAGAGGGTCTCCTTGGTTAAGCAGTGAGTGATATTGTGGATATAACGGCATAAGAGAACTGCCATAATATGTCACATTGCGGAACCCTATCATTCTCCATCTTAAGAAAACCTCTAACAACCCTCCTTGTGGAATGCTTCTGAAACCAGCCTCTCTGTCCTGTTGCAAACTTATTATATAGTTAGCCCTAATAACAAAAGAATCCAATGGGGTGACCTTGCCTAAATCAAAACCTACATACGCACTGCCAAGTAAATCGTCACAAACGCCGTCACTCCTCTTTATGGTATCAGGGGCGTAGCATGCCAAATGGTTCATCATGGCTCTGCCGCCTACAAAGAACCATTTACGTTCATATCGCCCGTTAAGAGTTACACGGAACGCCTCTCGTGTATCTTTTGACCACATTCCACGCCAATCGCACATAAATTCCACAAATCCGCGCTTATCTCTGTAATTGAACAACGCTCCCTGTATATTTGGATGGAAATATGAAATGGAGTCATACATAAGGTAATCAGGGAACTCCTCTATCATTTTTGTAAAGGGCAACATTCCCACATGAATCCCTAATCCCCATTTCTTAAACTGATAATACACTGTAGGTAAAACCTGCGCCCTCTTAAAATCTGTGCCTATGGGCTGAATATAAGAGCACCCTGCCATCAGGCGATGGTCTCCAACCACTGAATCTGAAATTCCCACACCTATCTCCGGCGATAGTCTTGTACCACACAATGTCTGTGAATTTACATATTGCGAGCGTGAATGTTCCTTATTGTCAAAAAAGAATAGGAAATCCACGTTATACAGGAATTTTGGTTTTATTTTGCCGTCGGACTGTTTCTTTGGTTTCTCCACTAAAAACACTGTATCCTTTTTTACAATATACACTGTGTCTGCGGCGTACAGACCTTCCGCTAAAGGCAGAACCATCAATATAAATATAAAAAGGTGTCTTTTCATTATCCTATACGTTTTTTTATATCATCGGGTTCTACGGTAAAGTAAACAGGGAGTCCGTCCGGTGTGTACATGGGTGATTTTGTATTAAACAGCCATTCCACCAGCCTCTCAGCCATTTCTGTGTTTGCAATCTCTCTTACGGCACTCTTGTTTGACATTTTTAAGAGTAACTTTTCTCTTAGAACCGATGAAACACCGTTAATCCTTTCATCGGGGTCTGATATTATATCCTTGATAATGGCGATAGACTCACCATCATTTATCATAGACGGAATAGCGTTTATCTTATAGGTTGTTACACCAAAATCCTCAAAACTGTAACCTACAGCCTCAAAAGAATCACGCATTTGACTAAATGTAAGATTTTCTGCAGGGGTCAATTCCAAAAGTTCAGGGAACATAAGCATCTGACCTGCTCCTGTGCCACTCTCTATCATATCCGACAGGCGGTCATACCATATACGCTGCGATGCCCTGAAAACATTTATAATCAAAACACCATTTTCTGAATTGCATACTATATATTTTCCTCCATATACAAAACCGTTGAATGCGGGCTTTACATCAAGCCCCAAATCATCACTCTTAATATACTGCTTTACCCCGTATTCATTTTCATCAGGCTCTCCTAATGTTTTAATTCCTTTTACCGTATCGTACAGGTTCTGCCAACCGTCTGTCTTGGGTTTTGGGGTATATGTGCCACTGAATGGGTTGTAGGCAGGGTTGAAACCGGTCTTTGGAGACTCTATTTTGCTATAATCCTTTATGGCTGACGGTATCTCTATCCTATCCTCTTGGTCAAAAATAAGGGTAGGCATTGAGCAAGATGACGCAAGAGCCTCTTTTACCGCCGATACCAATATAGGGAACAATGCCTGCTCATCTTCAAATTTAACCTCTGTTTTAGTCGGATGTATATTGACATCTATCTTATCGGGTTCTATATCAAAATAGATAAAGAACTGCGGTTTGCTGTCTGTAGGTAACAATCTGTCATACCCCAATGCTATGGCTTTTGCAAAATAAGGATGCTGAATATACCTGCCGTTCACAAAAAAGTATTGTGACGGTTGCTTTTTTACAGCAGACTCCGGAGTTGAAATAAATCCGCTTATACGTGCAAGTGTAGTGTCCACATTTATAGCGAGCAAATCTTTTGAGGTCTTGGCACCGCAAATTGAAGCGATACGCTGACGGAAATTATCTTTATGTAGGTCAAACAGTACGGTTCCGTTATGCGTCAAACTGAGTTCAAGACTTGGATATACCAATGCAATCTGCTGAAAGACATTAAGTATGTTTCTAAGTTCTGTCTCGTTCTTCTTAAGAAACTTACGCCTTACAGGAATGTTATAGAACAAATCCTTTACAAGTATTTGAGTTCCTTTCTGACCCGATGTCAACTCTTGGCTCACCAATTCACCGCCCTCTATATCAACCTTACTGCACAATTCATCACCATCTCTGCGAGTCTTAAGCTCCACCCTGCTTACCGCCGCAATGGAAGCCAATGCCTCACCTCTAAACCCCATAGTTGTAAGTGCATATAAATCAGAAGCATCGGAGATTTTAGATGTAGCATGACGCTCAAATGGCTTTACAGAATCTGTGGCACTCATTCCTTTGCCGTTATCTAT
>JAZLHT010000213.1:0-2497 GCA_045616965.1 Candidatus Enterocola sp. | reverse complement strand
GGAGTCTCTATCTGCTGGAATCCATACAGTGAATATACACTCTTTATTGTATCAAAGATGTAGTTTCTGCGAGCCATCTCACCCGGCAGAAAATCACGAGTACCTTTTGGAATTGACGGTTTTGTAGCCATAACTATATTTGAAAATTAAAATGCAAAGTTACAATTTAATTTGCACTTTTTTTATTTTTACGTACTAAAATTTACCAACACAGTACGTACAAATCGCCTCTGGGGTTTATGCACATTACGGGTGTGGTAGCGGCACGTAGTACATGTAACTCTTTGGGTCCGAAGAATATATCATCAAGTCCGTAGTCTCTTGATGTGGATATCACAACCATACCTGCTCCTATCTCTGATGCCTTGTAGGCTGCCTCTTTCTCCACCTTAAAACTATCCTTCTTACCTTTTTCTATGGTGTATTTGAGGTTGAACTTATCATACAGTGTCTTGATTGCCTCTACATTCTTAGGTGTCTTGCTGCCATAGTCATTTGCCTCAAGTATAAGCAGTTCAGAACCTAAGAACCTGCCCATATTTGATGTATATGGGGCTTTCTCCTTCTCCTCCACAAGGTAGCATACAGGCACTATCACTTTAGAGAAATCTGTTACATCTGCATCCATTTTAACTATCACAAACGGGATTCTGAGGTCTCTTAGCCCTTTAAACACTGTCATCGGGTCTGAGAACTTATCCCGATGTCCTGTTTCAAAAAACATTATGGGTGTCTCTGTACGCTCACTCATAAGGCATACCTCATCCAATGTGCCGTCTGAAACGTGGTATTGGAATTGCACATCGCCGTTAGCCTGTTCCCATTCACTCTCCTTAGCAGCAAAGGTGTCAGAGACCTTGTTTGTAAGTGCAAGCAGGCACAACCCTTTCTGAAAGCCTCGTGCAAACTGCACTGCCGCCTTCATTGCCTTGGTGGGGAAATATATTCCGTCTGTAACCACCAGGAAATACCTTGAATATTTTATTTCATCTAACATTTCGGTACAAAGGTACATTTTTTTATTCTATTTTGTTAATAAAATTAACCAAAGCAATATGTTTGCGAGCAAAAAAAATTGCTAACTTTGTGCAAGAATTTGGGTGTATAAGTTATATACGTATGGCAAAGTCCTCAAAATCAGCTAATAAGCAAACAACCGACACCGAATCTCTTGGATTTTTCCAAAAGATTAAGGCGTTCTTCTCCAATGATACTGTAAAATTTATCATTGGTATCACACTGTTTGCCGTAGGTGTTTACATACTGATTTCTGAAATATCGTTCCTCATAAGCGGCAGAGAAGACTACAACCTGCTTACAAAAAATTTAGGTGAGCTACAGAATGAGACCAAAACATTCTCAAATGTTTGCAGCAGCACAGGTGCAAACATAGCTAACATTATGATTAACAATTGGTTTGGTATTCCATCTCTGCTTGTTCCAATATTCCTTTTAATAGCAGGACACCGTTTATGCAACCCCGATACCAAGTATTCCGTTTTACGCCATTTCATAAATTGCTTTTTCTTAATGATTTGGACATCTGTGCTTTTAGGTGCGGTAATTCCTAATGGACTGGCACTTGACTTTATTCGTCCTGGAGGCTTGCACGGAATAATAGCCGCAGACTATATTAGCATGCTTATCGGTCCCATCGGGGTATCATTAACCCTTGCCTTGACAATGATAATATATTGTGCGGTTTCGTTTGCTTCGTTTGTACCTAAAATACAACATTACATTAACGTAAAGAATTGGAAATCAGATAAGACAGAAGAAGATAAGACGGAAGAAGATAACCCTGTAGAGCAAGCAACAGATGTCGATGATGTCGTTGATGGTGAAGGTCAAAACATAGAATTTACATTAACAGACATTACAAATGAAAATTCAGAGGTTCCTACATCGGTGATAGATACTAACGACGGACCTCGCAATCCGGATTTAGAGGATAACGATATAGATGACGACAACAATGATATTACAGAACCGGAAATTAGTGAAAATATTGATACAGAAGACATTAAATTTTCAGCTACTGTAGCGAAAAATGAAGATTCAGAGGTGGTTGTACAGAACACTGATTTGTCTTTGGTTGAGAAATATGGTGAATACGACCCTACCCTTGAACTACCTCACTATAAGCTGCCTACGTATGACTTGCTAAAGGATTACGGACAGGTTGTATCTATTGATGAGGTGGAACAACAGCAGAACAAGGAGAAGATTATCTCCACCTTAAAGAGTTACAATGTATTTGTAAAGGACATTCAAGCCACCATAGGACCTACTATAACACTGTATGAGATAGTTCCTGTGGAGGGTACCCGTATTAACAAGATACGTAACCTTGGTGACGATATTGCAATGAGTATTGCCGCTAAAGGTATCCGTATTATTGCCCCGATGCCAGGTAAAGGCACTATAGGAATTGAGGTTCCTAACAAGAAATCCCAAACAGTATCAATGCAATCTGTTTTGGCTTCAAAGAAATTCC
>JAZLHT010000212.1:0-4206 GCA_045616965.1 Candidatus Enterocola sp. | reverse complement strand
ATGATTATGAGTATGTACGTAGAAACACTAAGGAGATTTTAAGTCAACAGGTACTTAAGGATATTGTTTGGGAAAATGATATTGTTTCTTTCAAGGCTCTTTACGAGGTTTGGCCTAATGCTTACGCCATAGTGAACGTGGATTGGAACTATGCTCGTGGGCACAATCCTACTTCTGCACCTATCTTGGGGGAGAACAGACTTGATGCCAAAGGTTACGAGAATCTATACACTCCGTCTTTCTACAAAGGCTCCAACGTCACCTGCACCATTGGTCTCTCCATCGGGTTCTGATACCACCCACAACCATTTGAATTTTTTTCTGTAAAATCATATTTATTTACATAAGGAGCGTAAGCGACAAGCGGACACAGTCCGCCGTGCAAAGCACGTAGGGGTTTGGGGGTATCCCCCAAATAAAAAAGGAATATTACAATAATTTTTTTTGAATTATTTTATAAATATTGTACCTTTGTGTTGTAAAAAATTATTGTAATCAAACAAACAAATAACCA
This sequence comes from Candidatus Enterocola sp., assembly GCA_045616965.1. Taxonomy (GTDB): domain Bacteria; phylum Bacteroidota; class Bacteroidia; order Bacteroidales; family Paludibacteraceae; genus Enterocola. The sequence goes on along the minus strand of JAZLHT010000212.1, from coordinate 3,692 downwards.
AACGTTATGAAAAAAATTCAAATGGTTGACTTAAAAAGTCAATACGAGAAAATCAGAGAACAAGTAAATTCCGGCATTCAGGAAGTAATTGACACCACATCGTTTGTAAAAGGTGGTAAAGTAACAGAGTTCCAGGCAGAACTGGAGAAATACCTTGGCGTAAAGCACGTAATTCCTACAGGAAACGGCACAGACGCACTTCAAATAGCCCTTATGGGACTTGGTTTGAAACCTGGCGATGAGGTGATTACACCAACATTCACATTTATAGCAACGGCAGAAGTTGTTGCATTGCTTGGGCTTACCCCTGTAGTTGTAGATGTTGATATGGATACATTCAACATGAGCATCGAGTCAGTAAAAAAAGCAATCACACCTAAGACCAAGGCAATAGTGCCTGTACACCTGTTTGGTCAGAACGCCAATATGGAGGAGTTGCTTAAAATTGCAAAAGAACATAATTTATACATTGTAGAGGATGCATGCCAGTCAATTGGTGCTGAATATACATTCTCAGACGGCAGAAAAGTTAAATCAGGCTGTATAGGTAACATCGGGTGTACATCATTCTTCCCATCTAAGAATTTGGGTTGCTATGGTGACGGCGGTGCTATTTTTACCAACGATGATGAACTTGCCGCTAAAATGCGTGCCATTGCAAACCATGGTATGGTAGTCCGCTATCATCACGATTTGATAGGTGTAAACAGCCGTCTTGACAGCATTCAGGCAGCAGTATTGCTTGCAAAACTTCCTCATCTTGATGAGTATATTGCAGCACGTCAGAGTGCCGCCGCTTATTATAACAAGGCATTTGCTTCTTGCCCAAAGATTACAACACCTGTTTGCAAGGACTTTACAACACACGTATTCCATCAATATACGCTTAAACTTGACGCTTCTGTTGACAGAAATGCACTTCAGGCAGGTCTTAAGGAGAAGGGTATTCCGGCAATGATTTACTATCCGGTGCCATTACACCTGCAGAAACCATATCAAGACCCACGCTACAAGAAAGGTGATTTCCCTGTAGCAGAGAAACTTATGAATTGCGTTCTCTCATTGCCAATGCACACAGAGCTTGATGATGAGCAACTGAAATTCATTACAGATGCTGTTTTGGAACTTCTCAAGTAATGTTTTATATTTTTAATTAAATTTGAAGTTCACATCAGTGCTCCCGCACAAAACGCTTCCACTTGGAGGAGCACAGCATTGTTTGAGCGAAGCGAGTTTGCGAGCACCGCAACACTGTGAGGAGTAGCGAGAGTAGAAGCCAAACTTGTTTGGGTTATACAGAGTCACGACGAACACGGCGTAAGCAAGTTTGGCGTTTTGAAGGGAAATAAGCACGTTCTAGTGAACGAGAATTTAATTAAAATTAAATTATTATTATTTATGAACTATTTTAAGCACGAATCATCATACGTTGATGAAAATTGCATCATAGGCGAAGGCACTAAAATCTGGCATTTCAGCCATATTATGAGTGGCTGCAAGATAGGTAAGAACTGTAATATAGGTCAGAATGTGGTTATTAGCCCCGATGTAGTATTGGGCAATAACGTTAAGATTCAGAACAATGTATCAGTCTATACAGGTGTAATAGCAGAAGATGACGTATTTATGGGACCATCTATGGTATTTACAAACGTGATTAACCCACGTAGCCATGTAAGCCGTAAAGATGAGTATAAGCAGACACTGCTAAAGAAAGGCTGCTCTGTAGGTGCCAATGCCACTGTAGTGTGCGGACACACGATAGGAGAGTATGCCATGATTGGTGCAGGTACGGTAGTTACAAAAGACGTAAAACCGTTTGCACTTATGGTAGGCAATCCTGCACGCCAACTTGGTTGGGTTAGCGAGAATGGACAGAAACTCCATTTTGATGCTGACGGCAACGCCACATGCCCAGCCACCGGACAAGAGTATAAATTAGAGAATGGTTTTGTTACAAGAATTAAATAATTGGTGATGCGTGGATTCGGTGATGCGGTTATTCGAATCACCGAATCACCGAATCACCAAATAACCAGATAACCAAAAAAATATGATTAATTTTGCAGTAGTGGGCTTGGGGCATATAGGAAAGCGCCATGCCGAGATGATAAGACGTAATCCGAACGCACAACTTGTTGCAGTTTGTGACGTGCTTCCAAAAGAGAAGATAGACCCTGAAATTACAGAGGACTATTACAATGACTATGAGGAGATGCTCAAGCGTCCCGATATAGATGTAGTTAACATTTGCAACCTTAACGGTTACCACGCAGAATATGCCATAAAGGCACTTGAGGCTAAAAAACATGTGGTACTTGAAAAACCTATTGCTCTTACTAAATCTGATGCAGAGAAAATAGTTTTCAAGTCACTTGAAATGAGCCGTTCAGTATTCTGTGTTATGCAGAACCGTTATTCTCCACCAATGGCTTGGCTAAAGAGCCTTGTAGATGAGAAAAAACTTGGTGAAATTTACTTTGTTAAAGTTGATGCATTCTGGAACCGCGATGGTAAATACTACCAGAAGGGTAGTTGGCACGGAACTAACGCCCTTGACGGAGGTACACTGTTTACACAGTTCAGCCACTATATAGATATGATTTATTGGCTGTTTGGCGATATAACCAATATCCGCGGTAAGTTTGCAAACTGCTCACATGGTGACCTTATAGAGTTTGAGGATACCGGTTGTGTTGATTTTGACTTTATAAATGGTGGCATCGGGTCTCTAAACTATTCTACATCTGTTTGGGATAAGAATTTAGAGAGCTCCGTAACAATAATAGGTTCTAAAGGAACAGTCAAAGTGGCAGGACAGTATATGGATACCGTGGTTCACTGCCACATTGAGGATTACGAAATGCCAGAGCTTAAAGAGCCTACGCATGAGAATGACTTTGGTGCCTATAAGGGTGCCGCCCAAAACCACGGTTTTGTAATTCAAAACGTTATTGAGACTCTGAATTCAAAGGGTGCCATTGCCACAAACCTTCTTGAAGGGATGAAGGTGGTTGACATTATTGAACGCATCTATCAAGAGCGTGATAGAAATTTTAAACCATATAAAGCATAATTTTTATTAAAAACTAAAGACAATTATATTTTAAACAATTAAAACATAAGCATTTACTATCGTTTCACGTTCACCCGAAAAGCGTAGGAAACTTCAAAAGGCATAGAACAATCTTGAAACGATTTTGGCGTTTATATGTAGGAACGCTTTTAGTCACTTGTGATAGTAATGCACTCACCCTTTTAGGGCGTGTGTATTCCTTGAAGTGACAAAGGCGCCATCCTACGCTGCCTTGGTGAACGTGCAAGAGTCACACGCTTTTTTGCTGTCTCTTTTTATTCACCAACCAAAGCCTACACCGCCACCACGTGGATTGATAGTTGTGCATTAAAACAACAATCATTACCACGATGAAAACACTTCAATCTGTAAGAGAATATCTTACAAAAGGTAACAGAGCACAATGGTGCTTGTTCTTCTTATTTGCATTCGTGCTGTTTTTAAAAACTATGATATTCCACTTAAGTGTTTATCATAGTTATTTGTTCTCTTCCTTGTGGACTAACCCTTGTGAATTCTTTAGGTTTTGGGGAGGAAAGATAGTGCCTGTTCTGTTTTTATCAAGCTTTGTTTTTCTGTTCAAAAGATATTGGTGGACTATTGTTGTCAATATATT
>JAZLHT010000211.1:0-5383 GCA_045616965.1 Candidatus Enterocola sp. | reverse complement strand
ACATGGCTACGATCCGACTTATGCTGTATGATATCTACAACGGCTTTAGATGCACATTAGAAAGCAAGGGGTTATCATATACAGGTATGCAATGCCGTAATATCGTAGATAACGCCACACAATTGGACACTCAATACACTAAAGTGGTGTTTGTGGGTTTCAATGCACTGAATGAGGTGGAGCGAAAACTGTTTAAGGCATTGGGTGAAAAGGCTGATTTCTATTGGGATTATGACCTGCCGTATGTAAATGATAATACAAACATAGCCCACTATTTTGCAGACAAGAACAGACTGATGTTCCCAAGCAAAGAGACTTTGGAAGTGGAGGCTATTACACAAAAGACTGAATTTTACAGCATTACCGCCCCATCTATGACGGAGCAGACCATCGAGGCACGTAAAATACTGGACACCCTTAATGCCAATAATACAAATACTGCCATAGTTCTGTTAGATGAGCAATTACTGCTGCCCATGTTGTTTGCTCTGCCGCTTACGGCAGATAATGACCTTAAAGTTAATGTTACTATGGGTTTCCCTATAAGCCACACCCCTATAATTAAATTTATAGAGGAGTTTATTCTGCTTCAAAACTCATGCAAAACAACAAAGTCAGGCATAGTGTTCTACTACAAATATGAGCAGGCACTACTCTCCAATCCATATCTTGATAAATCAGAAGTAAAGGACAAAGTGTTCCGTAAATATAGTGAAGACACCCTACTTGATGCAATAATATCCATATTTTCAAGCATTGAAGGGCAAAATGACTACGATTCAGAATGCTTGTCGCAAACCTTGCTTGCACTGAACAGCATAAAACGTCTGCTAAACGATTATGGGCAAAAGATAACTTCAATAACCCTACTGCAAATGCTTAAGCAGGTACTATCCGTAATAAGTGTAGCCTTTAAGGGTGAGCCTCTTAACGGACTACAGATTATGGGTACACTTGAAACCCGATGTCTTAATTTTGAAAACATAATTTTTCTATCGTTCAATGAGGGGATTTTTCCAAAAACAGGCAATCAGAATTCCTTTATTCCATACAACATAAGGCGAGGATTCAATCTGCCTACCACAGAACACCAAGATGCGGTATTTGCCTATAATTTTTACAGGCTTATTGCAAGGGCAAAACGTGTATATATGATTTCAGATTGCCGTACAAACGGACTAAAGAACGGAGAATCAAGCCGTTACCTTAAACAACTTGAATACATATACGGTAAAAAAGTGTGCAGAATAGTTACATCGGGGAATATAAAAGTGGAACAGAAAAAGACTCAAATGCCAAAACCGGAGGATTGGGGAAATGTTGTACTTTATAAAAGACCTCTGTCTGCAAGTGCCATAAATGAATATCTACGCTGCCCTTGGCAATTCCACATAGACAGATACTTAGGTGTCAGACAACCATCCGAGGTGTCTGAGATTATAGAGGCAAGTGACATAGGTAACATATTCCACAAGGCTATACAAACACTTTATAGTGATTTAAAGGACGAACTGCATAACGGACCATTTACAAAAGAGGCTCTTAATGAGTTAAAGAACAATCAGTTAAAGATAGATAACGCCATTATTGATGCTTTTAAAGAAATCAGCATTCAAGGAATAAAAACAGAAGAAATAAAATTTGAAGGCCTTAACAAGTTGGTATATATTCTTGTAAAAAAATATATAATCAACACCATAACCTACGATATTAAGCAAACCCCATTTGTACTGGAAGCATGTGAACTTAAATGCAACCAAACCACATCCTCTCTTAATGTGCCTTTTACAGGCAGTATAGACCGTATTGACAGTTTTGTTAAAGACGGTATAACACACTATAGGCTAATTGATTACAAAACAGGTTCCGGTAAAATTGAAAAAACAAAAGACCCGATGGGCAAAAGCAACGGCATTCTGCGGCAAATGCTTTTATACAGATATTTCTTTGAAAAGAGATATAACTTTAAAGCACACCTTAATGTGTATGAACTTAGCCGATTGGGAACCAATAATGAAAAAACAGAACTGTTTGTACAAGGTGAAGAAGAATTGCTTGAAACCCAGCATACCGCTTTTTTGGAAGGTCTTGAAACCCTGCTGACAGAAATTGCCGACCCCACTATACCGATAACAAAAAATAAGGACAGTATGAATTGTTCATACTGCCCTTATAAAGAATTGTGTGATAGATTATAATGCTTTAAGCTCCGCGTCAACTGCCTGATAGTTCTCACTTGAAGCACCCTCTACTTGCAGGTAAAGAGCCTTCATAATTTGAAGCATTTGCTCATAATTGGCATCATCTTTAGCCATACCGCCTTTAGCCTCTACAAAGTATTTAAGAGCACTCTTATAACACTCCTTTGCCTTAGCCATCTCCTCATTATACTTATTATTGTCTGTAAGATCTTGTGCGGCATCTTGTAATGCAGAACCCTCAGTAGCCCAGCATTTACCTAATAGGAATATGCCTGTTGTGGTTCTGTTTTCCGCCAATGCATCCTCCAACACTCTCTTAGCACCTGAAAAATCTTTAAGTTGGTTAAGCAGTTCTGCCTTGACATTGATATACTCTATGTTTTTAGGGTCTGTGGCAATAACCTTATCAACGTAACTTAACGCCTCATTATATTTACCTGTGCTTACATAATAGTTCACCAAACTTCCAATAAAGAATTTGCTTTGAGGATATGCCTCCAAACCTTCTTGTAACGCTTGAACATATTTTACTGTATCATTCTGATTTTGATATACACTTGCCAATAATTCATACACGCTTTGTTTCTCATTGTAATTTGATTTGCAAAGTTCTGTAAGCAATGCCAACGCCTCTTCATTTTTATCTGAACGTAAAGCCGCTAAAGAAGCGTAGTATTTCATTTGATTATATGTGGAATCCACCTTTATGTTATCCTTGCCTTCAAAAATAGGAAGATCAGCGATTTTAATATAATCTAAAAACATATTGTAAGCCTTGTCAAAATTATGGGAATCAAACTGAGCGGCACCGGCATCAATATACGCATTAAGCATCTCTTTAAAGTCATTCTTTATGGCTTTGCGTTGTGTGTATTTAGGATTACCCTTTTTATCCAACTCCTTACCGTCCAATTCATCTGCTTTAAGGTAATTGCTATACATCTCATCCAAACCTGTATATAGGAGGTCTGCATCGGGTGTCTGACCCAAATACTTTTTATTCCATTCTTGGTTTGCCAAAGTGTATCCAATACGACCTGCCACATACCATGTCTTAGGTTCTACAGATGTAGTGGCATCTGCTTTTGCCAATGCTATACAAGCACGTGCCTCATCATAATTAACTGGGTCTGAAAGCAAGAGATTGTTTGCTTTTTTAACGTTTGACGTTTGAGCCATTGCCACAACACTTGTTGCAAGAATTGCAGCGGTTAAAATAAATATTTTTTTCATAAATGTTTGTTTTATAGCTATGTGCAGGCACATAGCCGGTTAATTATTCATTATTATTATCATTATTCTCTGATACACCATCTATATTATCAAAATCATTTTCTGCCGCCGCAAGCTCCTCAGAAACCTCTACAGGTTCTTCCTGATAACGGTCAACAGCACATATTGAGGCTATCTCATCCTCACGCTTTTCCAAATTTATAAGGCGTACACCCTGTGTTGCCCTACCTTGAACTCTAAGCGATGCCACCTCAAAACGGATTGCAATGCCTGACTTATTGATAATCATAAGGTCATTTTCATCATTGACGTTATTTATGGCTACAAGTTTACCCGTCTTGTCTGTAACATTGATGGTTTTTACACCTTTACCGCCTCTGTTAGTGATACGGTAATCATCCAAATCAGAACGTTTGCCGTATCCTTTTTCAGAAACTACAAGTATGTCATCTGTAGTGTCTTGAGGTACAGTAATCATACCTACAACCTCATCATCACCGCCATCAAGTGTCATACCACGAACACCTGTTGACATTCTGCCCATCTCTCTAACCTTAGATTCATTGAAACGGATTGCCCTACCGTTACGGTTTGCAATGATAACCTCACTGTTACCGTCTGTAAGCTTGACTTGGATAACTTTATCATCTTCACGTATGATAATTGCATTGACACCATTTTGGCGTGGACGTGAGTAGGCTTCAAGCAATGTTTTCTTAACAACACCCTGTTTTGTACAGAATAACAGGCAGTGGCTCATATTGAACTCTGTATCTTGCAGTCCCTTAATCTTTATAAATGCTGTAATCTTGTCATCCTTGTCAATGCTAAGCATATTTTGGATTGCACGACCTTTAGCATTCTTTGCACCCTCTGGAATATCATAAACTTTTAGCCAATAGCATCTACCCCTCTGTGTAAAGAACAACAGATAACTGTGCATTGATGCCTGATAGATATGCTCTATAAAGTCCTCATCACGACTGTCACTACCCTTGGAGCCCATACCTCCACGGTTTTGAGCACGGTATTCTGTAAGTGGCGTACGCTTGATATAACCAAGGTGTGAGATTGTAATAACCATCTCATCATCGGCGTAGAAATCTTCAGGGTTAAACTCTTCTGATGCATAAACAATGTCTGTCTTACGTTCATCACCATATTTATCTTTAACTACAAGAAGTTCCTCTTTAATGATTTGCATACGGCGTTCTTCTTTGGCAAGAATATCCTTGTAATCATCTATTGTCAGTAACAGTTGGTTATATTCTGCCCTTAACTCCTCTTGTTTAAGACCTGTAAGTTGTGAAAGTCTCATATCCACAACCGCCTGTGCCTGAATTTCCGATAGTGAGAAACGCTCCATAAGGGCGGTTTTTGCATCTGCCGGAGATGATGACGCTCTAATAATCTTAACAACCTCGTCTATATTGTCTGAAGCAATAATAAGACCTTGCAGAATGTGTGCCCTTGCCTCTGCCTTTTCAAGCAAAAATTGGGTACGACGTGTAATCACCTCTAATCTATGCTCTACAAAGTTTGTTATTATGTCTCTAAGTGTCAGTAGTTTAGGTCTGCCTTTTACAAGTGCTATATTATTTATGCTGAACGATGACTGAAGTGCTGTCTCCTTATATAGTTTGTTAAGAACCACACTTGAATTGGCATCGCGTTTTACATCTATTACAAGACGCATACCCTCTGAGCTGGTCTCATCAGTGATATTTGATATACCCTCAACCTTCTTGTCACGTACAAGTTCATGGATATGCTTTGTTAGTTCAGCCTTATTCACCATATAAGGAATCTCTGTAACAATAAGACGGTCATGGTCTTTATCTGACTCTATCTCAACCTTACTTCTTATAACCACTCTTCCTCTACCTGTAAGATATGCGTCACGAATACCTTGATAACCGTATATTGTACCTCCTGTAGGGAAATCAGGA
>JAZLHT010000210.1:0-11062 GCA_045616965.1 Candidatus Enterocola sp. | reverse complement strand
TCAAGCGACGACATAGGATTCACTCCTATAGAGAACACACTATCTTCTAATGCCTTAACTTTAAAGTCAAAGTCTTTTATCATAAATCGTGTAAAATTATACTGAGCAAGGGCAAACAGCACCTTGTTCTTCTGCTCTACGCTACCCTCTACAACCATTACAAATGAGTGCGAGTCATCGGGGTTATACTCAAAACCTGCACGCTGTATGGCTTCGGCGTACTCGTTTTGAGAGACTATAACAGCTTCACGCTTAGTGCCTATGGTGCTTACAGGCTTAACATTCTGAATCTCCTTGCCTTGCCCCACCAATGCCACCATATCACGTGCAAGAGGCACAATCTCACTATCGGGGTATTTATTTATAATATCTGTAAGTTTAGCCTTAAACTTAACCTCGCCGTCCTGACGTCCGCTAAGCAGAGCCTCTAACATAAGGAACTTAGGTATAAGCTTTGAATCTGCACAGCAAGCTTCAGCCTGAGCCATATTTGCCCTTACCTTATGCAGATTGCCCGATTTAAATGCCTGATAAGCCTCCACATAAAGCGTCTCCGCCTGTTTCTCCATCTTATCGTCCACCTTATCCTTAGGCTTACCGTACTCTGTATTTGGGAACCGACGTAACAACTCATTATAGGTGTCTGTAGCCAATGTCTTGTTCTTTATGCGGTTATCATATACATAATATAGGTTATAGAGTGCCTCCTCTATGGCACTGTTACTTGCCTGACGTGCCACATCCGTTACAGGTATCATAGCCAAGTAAGAGTCCAACTCAGCATCACCCGTAGGTGAGAATGGGGTCTCAATCTCTGCATTGCCGTCATCATCGGCAATCTGTTCATCGGGTTCCTCATCAAAACTGCTGAGCGACACTCTATTACTACGTCGCCAATCGTCTTCAAGCGATCTGCCGCCCCAGATCTTCTGGAAATCAAGCTTACCTCTGCTAATAAGTGTGGCGTTATAGAAATACCATGCCTGATCAAGTGACTCTCCAAGCGAGAGCCCTGCCGCAGCCGCCATATTGGCTGTTTTTTCACGCTCTTCCTGCTGACGTGCCTCCTCTTCCAAACGCTTGCGTTCCTCCTCTTCTTTTTTATGGATCTCCTCTATCACCACTTTAACCTTCTCTATACGCTCGCTCTCAGGCATTGCGGCAAGTGCAAGCAACGAGTCCTGCAACGTTACGGTATTACTGTACTTGGCCACATAGTCAAGATTTACAGATCGTGCAAGAATCGCCTTATAATCGGGGTATGTGTTTGGAATGATGGTGACAGCCTCCGCATAAAGAGGTTGTGCATCTAAATATTTCTCTTGATTATAGTAAATGTCACCCAATGCAAGCAGAGCCTGAGCCTTGTCTATTCCGTTACGTGTACTCTCATCTATAGCCATCTGATAGTATTTCATAGCGTTCTCCTTATCACCACGTCTCCAATAAAGCTGCCCCATTGTGTAGTAAATGCGGTCTTTGTACTGCTCATTGCTGGCACGCTTTAGCAACCGGGCTATCTCTTTGTTTATAGGCTCCATAGATGTACCCTGATAACATTTTGCCATATTAAGAACGGCGTTAAACTCCATTATGTAATCGGGGTGTTTCTTCTTAACATCGTTGTAGGCATTATAAGCCTCATTATACCTACCCAACCTCTCTAAAGTCTGGGCATAGATAAACATAGCACGCTTTTTTACCAACCCTTTGTTTAACTCTATAGCGTTTTTAAGAAACGGCAATGCAGCCTCATATTCACCTGTGCGTAAAAGCAAATCGGCCTTTACAAGCACATAAAGTTTAGTGGTGCGGTTAGAGAAATCCTTCTCTGTAAGGCGGTTAAGCTCATCTTCAGCCTCATAATACCAACCTTGCTCAGTATAATCCTTGGCAGCCCACAGTTTTGCCTCGGTACAAACATCTCTGTTATCCTTATAGTGGTTTGCAATATAGGAGAAAGTGGCCTCTGCGGCAGGGAAATCAAGTTTAAGACTTTGTGCCTTACCATTTAGCAGCCAAGCCTCCTGAACCTGTGAGTTATACTCCTCTTTAGCCATAAACGCCTTATATTTAGGGTCTTTTGCTTTTTTAGGATTCTTTTTAGGTTTTTTAACTATGGAGTGCAGTTGTATAGACTTGGCACATTTTTCCATAACCCTGTCCATATCACCCGATGCTCCGTTAAGAGCCTCTTGGTTACTCTCCTCAAAAACAGGCAGAATATCGTTGTAGTTGTCTATAGGCATAGATGCGGTGTGTATGGCGGCAACACCCTTGTCGTATGCCTGCCTGCCGTTAAAAAGTATGTTATACTTGACTTTTGTGCGGTGAAAACTACGTGTGGCTGCATTGTTTTTTTTCACAGCACACGATGCCAGCATAAGCGGCATTACCAAGGCTAACGATATGTATCTTTCAAAATTTTTCATTAAAATGTGTGCAAATATAACGCTTTTTAGCAAATATATTGTATATTTGCGGAACAAATATTGCGTATTAACTAACTAAATTATTATAAAAATCATGTCTAAAGTAACAGTAGTAGGGGCTGGTAACGTAGGTGCTACAGCCGCCAATGTATTGGCTATCAAAGAGGTAGCAAGTGAAGTATGCTTAATTGATATCAAAGAAGGTCTTGCAGAAGGCAAGGCTATGGATATTATGCAGACAGCACAGCTTATAGGTTTTGACACAGTGGTAAAAGGTGTAACCAATGATTACTCCAAAACCAAGAACTCAGATGTAGTGGTAATTACATCGGGTATTCCACGTAAACCCGGAATGAGCCGTGAGGATCTAATAAGCGTTAATGCAGGTATAGTAAAGAGTGTGGCTTCAAATATTCTGAAATACTCTCCTAAAGCCATTATAGTAGTGGTTTCTAACCCTATGGACGCTATGGCATACCTTGCTCTAAAGAGCCTTGGACTGCCACGTAACCGCGTTATAGGTATGGGTGGTGCACTTGACAGCAGCCGCTTTAAATATTACCTGAGCCAAGCACTTAAATGCAACCAAAATGAGGTGGAGGGTATGGTTATAGGCGGACACGGCGATACCACAATGATACCTCTTGCACGTTTTGCCACATATAAGGGCATACCTGCAAAAGACTTGCTTGGTGCAAAGAAAATGGACGAGGTGGTTAAATCAACTATGGTTGGCGGTGCCACTATGACTGGTCTGCTTGGTACATCGGCTTGGATGGCTCCGGGTGCTGCAATAGCATTCCTTGTAGAGTCTATAATTAAAGACCAAAAGAAGATGATACCTTGCTCCACATACCTTAACGGAGAGTATGGAATGAAGGATATTACAATAGGTGTTCCTGTTATAGTAGGTAAAAAAGGTATAGAGAAGGTTGTAACTCTTAAACTTAACAAAGAGGAGAAAGAGGCACTTGCCGCATCAGAGGCGGCAGTACGCAAGACAAGTGCCATACTTCACGATATGAAACTTATCTAATTTCACTTAATACACATTTAAAAAAGGAAGACTTTTTTTTAAAAGTCTTCTTTTTTTTTAAAAAAAATTGCTATCTTTGCAAAACGTACCTTAAAAATATACAGTAACTAATAATAAAAAACTATGAAAACTTTTACAAGAACTTTACTGATTGCCACAGCAGGGCTTTTGTGGGCATTATCCGCTAATGCACAGGCTCCTGCAAACAACCCTGGGGTTATGTTGCAGGGTTTCTACTATGACTCTTATACAGATAAGGGCTACGGACGTACCAAATGGATAGACCTGGTCTCACAGGCACAAGAGATAGCAGAAACCTTTGATATGATTTGGCTACCGCCTTCAGCACGCTCTGAGGGAGGTACGGGTTATCACCCAAAACAGTGGTCTAACCAAAACGGTGACTGGGGTTCAAAGGCTCAACTTACTGCTCTTATCAAGAAACTAAAGGAGATTAATCCCAATATGAAGGTTATTGCCGATATTGTTATTAACCACAAATCCGGTAATAACTGGATAGATTTTGATAATGAGGATTTTGGCACATACGGTAAATTCACTCTTTATGAGTCAGGGCATACCAGTAAATATGTCTGCCAAGATGATGAGGTGTCCAAGCAATCTGGCTGGAAAGCTACAGGTGCTAGGGATTCCGGCTATGAAACCCAATGTGAAGCATCGGGTGGTTACTGTGCCGCACGTGACCTTGACCACTCTAACTCTTACCTAAGAGATGCCATTAAAGCATACCTTAAATGGATGAAAGGTGAAATAGGCTATGACGGCTGGCGTTATGATTACTGTAAAGGATTCCTTGGGAAGTATATTAAGGAGTACAATGATGCAGCGGGAAACTACTTCTCTGTAGGGGAGTACTGGGATGGTCAGTATACTGTACTTAAGGATTGGATAGGAAAGACAGGCAATTCAACGAACGCATTTGATTTTGCATGTAAATACGATGCCTTTAATAAGGCCTTGGCTAGTGGTAATTATAGCGGATTAGTGGGAGGCTATAACACAGGTGTAGGGTTAATGAGTGGGGATGATATGAAACAATATGCCGTTACATTTATAGATAACCACGATACATTCCGTGACACCAATAAATATGGTGGTGACTGGACACTTGCCAATGCCTATATGATAGCAATGCCTGGTACACCTTGCGTATTCTGGCCTCATTGGGTAAAGTGCAAGAATGACATAAAGGCAATGGCTAAAGCACGTAAGGCATGCGGTATCACAAACACATCTAAAGCGTCCTGCAGAACGGAAGGTAATGCGTTTAGGGGTGAGATAACTGGCACTAAGGGAAAATTGGTTTGTTATATAGGTTCCCAAGGCACTTGCCCTTCAGGCTTTAAGAAAGCATGTGGAGGTTCTAATTGGGCTTACTATATAAATGCATCTATGTCTAATGTAAATGTTGCCATGAGTCCGTCAAATGGTTATGTAGGGCCTAACGGCAAGGTGACGTTAACCGCCACACCTAATACTGCCGCTATCTATTACACAACAGACGGTAGCACACCAACTTCAAAATCAACCAAATATACAGCACCAATAACCATTACAAAGGATAAGACTGTTATTAAAACCATAGCAATTAATGGTTCAGAACAATCTGATGTTGTCAGCGGAACATTCCTTACAGAGAAACCTAAAGGCATAAATGTTCAGTTTTCAGCCCCATCATCTTGGACAACTGTTAAGGCATACGCTTGGGAAGGTAGCGGCGATGCACATATAGATCTGCTTGGAGATTGGCCTGGTACAGCAATTTCAAAAGGTGCTGACGGATATTATACAGCCATTGTGAACTCTGCTTCAGGTATTTTTAACATAATTTTTAACGATGGTAAAAAGGAGAATGCAGAGCAGACAGGTGACATCCCCGGAATTAGTACAGACTGCTGCTACGATGGTTCTAAATTGGATTATAAAGGTAAGAAGCCTATGCCACCTGTTTGCGGTGAGCAACCTAAGGAGATAACCATTACATTCCTTCCTAACACACAGTTTATGGGTACAGACATTTATGCCTACGTATGGGGAGGATATATTTCTGACGAATGGCCTGGCAACAAAATGACTGCTAAGGGCGATGGTTATTACCAAATTAAATTTAATGGCACAGGTACATATAATGTTATATTTAATGGAGGTGGTAAAGAAACTCAGAGTGCTGATGTAATCAGCCGTGCCGGTGATATCTGTATGGATGGTTCCACAGCCAATGCTCCGCTGTTTGTTCCTAATGACTGTGTTGGTCCAACCCCTATACCAGTAACAGGTCAGTATTTTGTAAGACTTGACGGTAAACAAGACTATGCCGCTGCACCAACAGGAGAGCTTGATTTCCAAGGTAGAGTTCAGTATATGTCAGAGATGTTTATAAAGAAAGGTCAGCGAGTTTCTGAATTTGACAAGAATGGAGATGGAGGTAAGGGAGCAGAGTGGACAATACCTACATTAGACAAATACGATGAATACACTAAGTTTGACATGGTAACAGACCCTACTACAGGCAAATCAGTTATGACCTGTAACACAGACGGATGTTACGATGTTTATATCAAACTTAAATTTGAGGATGATATGATATATATAGGGAAAGGAACAAACTGTCCTACTGATGTTGATGAGGCTGATGCTACCGATGGCATTACCTTGGTTCCTAACCCTACAAGCGGTAATATGTCTATATTCAGCGATAAGGAGTTTATACTTGGTAATGTATATACTATAGGTGGTAAAGACTGTGGCTCATTTGAGATTTACGGCAATACACTTGATGTAAGCCGCCTTGCCTCAAGCAATGAACCTTATCAGCTGCTGCTGATAGATGCTAACGGAAATAAGTCTGCTGCGCAGTTCTATAAGAAATAATTCTATACCTCGTCGTCATTCTGAGCGTACCGAAGAATCTCATAATCATTAATAGATCCTTCGTTTCACTCAGGATGACGGGGTTTTTGGTTATTTCTTTTTTATTGGTTCTGACGTTAAGTCCACCCCAAGTTTCTGGAATATCTTGCGGTCCACCTCACTAAGCATCACTGTGGTGTGAACTTGGCAGCCGCAAAGTTTAGGAAGTTCCGCCAATGCCCGGCGGCAGTTATCATCGTTAAGGCTTAGCATAGCAAGGGCAACCAAAACCTCATCTGTGTGCAGACGTGGGTTGCCTCCGTGCAGATAGCTTACTTTCATATTCTGTATAGGCTCTATCATCTGTGCCGGAATAAGCTTTACATCGTGGCTTATACCTGCCAAATATTTGGTGGCATTAAGTATAAGGGCGGCAGATGCACCAAGCAGCGATGTAGTTTTAGCGGTTATTATGGTGCCATCGTTAAGTTCAATGGCGGCGGCAGGAGTGCGTGTAAACCTTGCCCTTCTTAATGCGTGGGCAATTACACGCCTGTCATCGGCAGAGACTTTGGCTTGCTGCATAAGCAGTTTTATCTTATTTACTTCTGTCTCCTCTGCCTTGCCATCTACAAGTTTGTTCAGAGCGTTATAATAGCGGCGTATAATCTCCTGCCCCGATGCCTCCTTACAAGCCTCATCTTCTGCTATACAGAAGCCAGCCATATTAACTCCCATATCGGTGGGCGATTTATATGGATTGTAGCCGTAAATGCCTTCAAAAATGGCATTCAGTACAGGAAATATCTCTATATCGCGATTATAGTTTACTGTGGTCTCTCCGTAAGCCTCCAAGTGGAAGGGGTCTATCATATTAACATCGTTAAGGTCTGCGGTGGCAGCCTCGTACGCAAGATTAACAGGGTGCTTAAGCGGCAGGTTCCACACAGGGAATGTCTCAAACTTGGCATACCCTGCCTTAATACCTTTCTTATTATCCTGATACAGTTGGCTTAGGCATACCGCCATCTTACCGCTACCGGGACCTGGTGCCGTAACCACCACAAGCGGACGTGTGGTCTCTACATACTCATTGCGTCCAAAACCTTCATCTGAGTCTATAAGCGCCACATTATGAGGATAGCCCTCTATGGTGTAGTGGTAGTATGACTTTATATTAAGGCGGCACAGGCGGTTATGGAACGCCTTGGCACTCTCCTGTCCTCTAAAGTGGGTTATTACCACAGAGTTAACGCTTAGTCCACGCTCATTAAAATTATCTACCAAACGCAGTACATCATCATCGTAGGTTATACCCAAATCTCCACGAACCTTGCTTTTCTCTATATCCAAGGCACTGATAACTATAACTATCTCTGCCTCATCACGTAGTTGGAGAAGCATTTTAAGCTTACTGTCAGGCTCAAAACCGGGCAGAACGCGGCTGGCGTGGAAATCGTCAAAAAGCTTGCCGCCAAACTCCAAGTAAAGTTTGTCGCCAAACTGAGCAATGCGTTCCTTTATGCGCTCAGACTGAATCTTAATGTATTTGTTATTATCAAACGCAATCATAATCTAATATAGTTGACAGTTGATAGTTGACAGTTGACAGTTGACAGTGATTAACTTTCCACTACTCGTCATTCTAATTAACCTCGTCATTCTGAGCGTAGCGAAGAATCTCATAATCATCAGGAGATCCTTCGTTCCACTCAGGATGACGGGAGGGAATTTCGTTTCACTCAGGATGACGTAAGGCTTTATTTAAAATAATTTAGTACCTCCGGTTCTATATTCCGTACCAGAATCTTATGGTCTTTATCCATCACAAGAATCATAGGGGTTTCAGAGGTGTCGTAATACTTCCAATACTCCGATGTACGGTTAGGGTCCCACACATTTATAAGATTTTCTGTCTTGTACTCCTTAATAAAGTTCTGCCAACCCTGCTTGTCGTCTGTCATACAAACCGCTATGACCTTTACATCGGGACTGCCATTAAACTGCTTATAATACTCAGACACTATAGGCAGACGCTTTTGGCAGTGTCCGCAATCCGGCTCATAGAACACAAGTACGGTGTATTTAGTGCCAGCCATATCATAAATGGGTATATATACGCTATCGGCAGTGGCAAGGGCTATATTCTGTGCCGGCTTTCCTATCTGGCAGTAGCGTATCTTATCCGCTTTCTTACGCACTTTCTCTATAAGGGCTGAATCCGCCCAAAATGCCTCACCACTGAGGTAGTAGCGGTCTGCAAGTTCCACTATAAGGTTATCTATGCCCATAATGTGCCGCATATCCAAGAATCCGGGCAGGTCATAGTTAGTGGCGTAACCTAAAATATAGTTTGCCATTATCTTAAATGTGGAATCGCTGCCACGGCTCATCTCCACCATATTTATGGCTTGCGGAATTATGGAGTCATAACGCTGCACAAGCATGCGGTTAAGATAGGTGTCAAGCCTGCCGCCTATGAACGGCATGTAGTATGTACGCTCATCAGACAGGTTTACGTTATCAAAATAGTGGTCGCGGAAAAACGCATAGTAGAAAGCCATACGGGCAGAATCGGGGTTGGCACACCCATCGGGTACGGTAAACTCAGGCGGCTCCACCATTTGGTAGCCGTTAAGGAACAGAGCCAAAGTCTTACCATCATACTGTTTCTGCAATGAATCCTGCTTAGCCTTAACCGCCTTGCCCAATGCTTGCATTTTCTCCATAGCCTCCGTACGCTGCTCCATAGTGGCATCTTGCGGTACGGCAGAGGCTATAGCCTTGCCCTCTCTCTGCTTATCAAAGTAGAACATGGAGAAACTGTAGAAATCCTCTGTCTCTTTAGCCTTGGAGAACCTTACATTATAAGGCATATTAAGCGTGTCAAGTTTTACATTTATGGTTTGGTCTGAGCCTACCAGCATATCCACGTAACTGCCATCTTTAAGATAAATTACGTATATGCCCTCTTTAAGGCTCTCTGTGCCCTTAAACGCTCCGTTGCCCTTATCCAGCACCAGTGAGTCAAGTGTGCGAACCTTGCCCATAAAATAGCGTCCTAAGAACACTGTATCATTCTGTAACTCAGGTGCAGTAATTTTAATATCATACTTTTTACTGCCCATAGCAGAGCAAGAGAACAGCATAATTGCCGTTCCGCACAAGGCAATAAATAAGGTTTTCAGACAAATCTTTTTCATAATGCAGAAAAATAAAGCACAAAAATAGGTAAAAAACCAATTAAAATCAATAAATTTGTGAAGAATTTTAAGAACACATCCTAAATTATGATTAGACTTTTAGCCCTTATATTGACCCAAAGTGTGCTGTTAGTGGCGGCTCAAACCCTGCTAAAGATATCGGTTCAGGCGTTTGGCAAATTCTCTTTTACGTGGGCGTTTTTCTGCAAGGCACTTACCACATGGCAGTTTTTTGCAAGCGGTGTGTGTGCCGTATCGTGCCTTATAGTGTGGATGTACACCCTACGCCACTACGATTTCTCACTTGCCTACCCCCTACTCTCCATAAGTTTTATAATAGGCTTGCTTGCCGCCTACTTTATTTTAGGCGAGACCGTCCCCTACACCCGCTGGATAGGAGTTCTGATAATTATGGTGGGGGTATATTTTGTGTTAGTTGACAGTTGACAATCCTCTAAAGTTACAGCAAACTTTCCTCTTACCGGAAAATACACATTCTTAATCTTAGGGACCACATCCCAATAACCTTCAACCTTAGGCATAAACTCAATCTATTTTTGCAAATGTACACAGATTATTTCAAAAAATAATTGCTCTGATATTTGGCAGGTAAAGAAATTATATGTATCTTTGCACCGCTAGAACCCACCAAGCCTCTTAACAATGCTCAAATGTGTGGGTCGTTTTTTTATTTAACACCAATATGAAATCAAAATACAATAAGCAATATTCCTCACCAGCCGATATAGTTAACACATTAACCAGCAGAGGCTTACAATAATTTCTCTAACAAGAAATGCATATTGCCACCACGCAAGAGTGTGGAATAAGCAAAACACAATGCGTCCAATGATTCCTAACAAATTAACTATGAATTGGATTTCTATTCAAGTTGATGAATTAAGAATTTATTTTAACTTATGCATTATAAAGTATTTCCTAAATATCATATCTCCCAATAATGATTTCTCTCAAAAGTTAGATGAGCTGCTTGGAAGATTCCCCGAAATAGATATATCTGCAATGGGATTCCCTAAAGAATGGAGACAAGAACCACTTTGGCGATAATAAACGAGAGAAACCACTGCAAGCCCTCATTAAAACACCAAGAGCCAGCCCTCAAATGGGCTGGCTCTTGAAGTATGAAGCAAAGCGTGAGGCTTAGTTGCAATCATCTGAATCAGCCCCTACTGTGAAAGTTATTTCAATGCTGTCACCAGCCGCTGGTGTGGCTGTAATGGTGTAACTGCCTGCAGGTGCCTTGAATTTTATGCTATTTGTTGACGTAGTAGGACCACTGATTGTTGTTCCGTCAGCATTTACAAAATAAGCGTTATCACTGCCAGCGGTCTTAGCCCAAACCATATCGCCACCACTCCGTGTACTTAGTGTTATAACCTCGTATGCCTTAGGAGAAGCAGGGGTGACGATGATGTCAGAGCCTGCAGCTACTGTAATGGCACCAGATGCGTTACTTGTAGCATTGCCACAAGAGTTGGAAACATAACACTTGTAATATA
>JAZLHT010000209.1:0-2952 GCA_045616965.1 Candidatus Enterocola sp. | reverse complement strand
GGCGATTTAACAACAAAGATTATAACTAACTGGAACAAGCGTGAAACTTACGTACGCTTTAACAAGCCTATTGAGGTAAAAAAAGGGTGTTTTATAGGGGTTGGTTTGGACTATTACTCTAATTTGGATAGTTTGGGGCTATATCAGACTACAAACCGTGCATCAGGAAACAATGCCTATTTCAAGAGCAGTGACGGTTGGAAGCCCTTTACCGCCTATCCCGTAACCGCTATGCCTGCCTCTATATGGATAGAGCCTGTGGTTTGCTATAATGGAGGCACACCTGTGGAGCCTATTTACTCCGATGACACTGAGGTATCGTTCTCCGTTTCTCCTAACCCCACATCGGGATATGTATATATAACCGATAACATATACCCCGATGCAGACTACACTGCAACATACTCTATTACAGACCTTTGTGGCAGAACTATAGAACAAGGGCATACTGAATTTAACAATGGGTCAGCAGAGATAACACTACAAAGCGTATCGGCTGGCAGTTATCTGCTTACAATAAATGCTGATAAAGACCAAAGGCATAGTGTTACGCACCTACAAGTACGCTGACAATAAGTGCTTGGTGCATATTCTTACCCCTGACTACGGTAAGATTACATACGCCGTATACGCACCGCAGAGCAAGCGGAGCAAGATACATAACAATATGCTGCAACCACTGTCTATGCTTGAGATAGAGGCAGAGCATAAACCTAACCGCACCATAGAGCAAATTAAAGAGGCAAGAGCCCTTACATCGGGGTTATATATAATGAAAAATCCTGCAAAAACGGCATTGTCTATGTTTATAGCGGAGACAGCCGATGCCTGCATATACGAGGAACATACAGACCCCTCTGTATTTGAAAAATTGGAAAGCACAGTGCGGTTCCTGGATTCAGAAAACTGCGTGGATTCTCATTTTGCCCTAAGATTTTTAATGGAGTTATCAGACATTCTTGGTTTTAACCCCACATACGACTCAGAATCCCTTATACTTGACACCTACTTAAAAAGCATTGCTTCTACAGATGAGCAGAAACTGTTTTTGGATTTTTTAACAGTATGTAAATCCGGGGAACCAAACATATTCTCCCACACCCAAAGGCGGCAACTGCTACGCTTACTATTGGGATTCTTTAAATTCAACCTACCCGATATGCCTGATATAAAGGCTGTAGAAGTATTGGAAGAGGTGTTTGAATAAATTTTGTAACATTTCTTAAAAAATTTAACAAAACCATCCATTTTTAACATTATTTTTTATTATTTTAACATTTGTTTTTATAACTTTGTGCCGTTAATATATAGAAATTCTAATCTACACATTTATGAAAAAATTTATTTTTACACTTTTAAGTGCAACATTTGCACTAAGTGCGTTTGCACAACTTGCGGTGCCGTTTGACTACACTGAAGCAAATTTTAAAGACGGTACCGTAACCGTTAAAAAAGAGACAAAGGGAACTATTTCATGGAGTGGCGGAGTAAAACACGCTCAAGGTTCTTTGGGATTTAATTGGGATGATTCGTATATTGTAATAGCAATAGACGGATTGCCTGATAAATTAACGTTTAGTACTTCTACTTCTGGTGGCTCTACCCCTCAAAAGTTAGGAAATTACTGGTATGTAAGTGAGAGCACAAGCACCTCCTTTGGCTCTAAGGTTTGGACTGGCAATAAGCAGTCAAATAATCCTGAAATACAGTTGGCTCAAGACACCAAGTACTTGAAATTATGCTACTCAGGAAATCTTGAAGGTAATATGAAAAACATTAAAGTTTCCAAATATACTCCTGTGGCAACAGCCGCTACCGATGTAACAACAAATTCATTTGCCGCAAACTGGAAAGCCGCTACAGGAACTAACATTACATACACATTAGAGGTTAGTGATGCTAATGGAGTTGTAAAAACCATTGATAATTTAACAGGAACATCATACACTGTAGAAGATTTAACTCCTCTGACAGCATATTCATACGTTGTTTATGTAGTTGCCAACGGCACCACTACAAGTGATGCTTCCAACACCATTGAGGTTACCACACTTCCTACCCCAACTACCGCACTTGACGCTACAGAGGTTACCCATACATCTTTTACCGCTAATTGGGTGGCTTCTGATTTAGTGGATGCCAAATATGATATAGAAGTCAAGGATGCCGAAAACATAACCATCGCTTACGTATCCGGTATAGGGGGAACCTCTTATACTATTACAGGTCTTGACCCTGAATCCACCTATACATACGTTGTATATGTTTCTGTAGATGATGTTACAAGTGATGCCTCTAACGTAATAGAGGTTGCAACATTGGCTAAACCAGCTATAACACCTGATCAATATGAGTACACACTCATTTCAGATACTGATATTGAGGGCCTGACAAGCATAATTATAACCGCTGTAAATGTAACAGAGGCTACCGCAACCGTCACAGGTGACGCTGAGTTCTATTTCAAGGATGCTGACGGCAACCATGTAACCACAAAAACATTTGCTGTAGAGCCTGAAGGTCCTACAGAGATTGAACTATACTCTATGTTTACAGAAGGTGGCGATTTCAGTGCGACCGTTACATTTAGCGCAACTGATGCTGACGATGTCACCGTATCTGTAACAGCCACAGCCACTCTTGTAGTACCTGCCACTACCGCCCTTGACGCTACAGATGTTACATTCAACTCATTTACCGCCAATTGGGAGGCTTCTGATTTGGAGAGTGCCACATATACCATAGAAGTTAAGAATAGCACTGATGAGACCATTGCATCCGCTTCCGGGTTGGAAGAAACATCATACGCAGTTTCAAACCTTGACCCTGAAACCTCCTATTCATACGTTGTATTTGTTTCTGTAGGTGAGGTTACAAGTGATGCTTCTAATGTAATAGAGGTTACAACATTGGAAAAGCCAGTTATAACACCTGTTGAAGATGAGATTCAAA
>JAZLHT010000208.1:0-4219 GCA_045616965.1 Candidatus Enterocola sp. | reverse complement strand
AATTGCGTTTATCAGCCTGCTGATACCATTTGCAATAAGATTACCCATTGCAATTTGAAGTGTTGATATTTCTCCTCTTGCCTTGCTCGTGTCAATATCGTTTAGTGCGTTTCTTAAACCCTTTGAACCTTTTTCAGCGTTATCAAGTGCGGTCTTGGTCTGCTGAAGCTCTTGCTTGAAGCTCTCACCCTTGCTCTCTGCCTGAATGATGGCTCTTTGCAAGGTCATAAACTCGTCAGAGGTTTCATCAACGCCAGTGTCCTTCATCTGCTGAAGTGCCTTTTTTAAGTCCTCAACATACTTTTCATTTTCGTCAATCTCTCTCTGTAGAAGCGTAAACTTCTGCTGCAACAATTCCACATTCCCGGGATTGAACTTTAATGCAGAGTTGACTTGCCGAAGCTGGCTCTGTGTGCTTTTTAACGCACTCTCGGTTTTGTATAGTGCCGAAGTTAGTTCGGAAGCATCTGCCCCGAGCTTTATACTAATTCCTTTAATTGCTCCACTTGCCATAGTGTCGCTCCTTTATAATCGTGCTATATCCTCATCTGTTGCAATGTAAGGATAGTCAAAATCATCATTTTGTTTCTCTGTAAACATATCCATGACAGTGCCAATTGATAGATGTTCAAGGTCTGCCATAGATAACCCAAGTTCTACACAACGCAACAAAAACAAGGGCGTGTTAAACGCCCTGTCTATGCTACGCTGTTTCACTTTAGGGAGTAGACTGTGTTTCAATCTCTTTAGTCCACAGGTCAAGGATTTCGGGAAGTGCCTGAACAAGAGCAAAAGTTTCAAACTGTTCAAGCCACTTGATGATGTCATCATCAAGTTTCGGATCTGCGTGTTTTGCCATGCAGAAAGCAACGTTTTCAAGCGTTGATATTACATCAGCACTCAATGCTTCTTCTGCCTTTGTCCCTTCCAGTTTGCTAATGTCAGCAAATAAATCCTCGTTAAATGTCGTGCGGTAAATTCTCGGCAATGCTCCGCTTGAACGGAACTTGCACTCTTTGCCACTAATTGTTATTGTTTTCTCCATTTTCTGCTCCCTCCAATATTTCAATCATTTTCGCCTTTGTCATAGACATATCAAGCTCAATGCCTAAGCCGCCGGCGTGGAAATTACTGCGTCAAACCAGTCGCTTGTATCGCTCTGCGAAGTTGATTTAACTCTTACATAACCGCCGGCGTTAGGTGAACACTTAATTGTAATAGTGTCTGTGCCTACGGTCTTGTTTTCCTCGTTTGTGTTTGACTCTACACTAGGCTTTGTTGCACTGCAATTCTGATACCAGAAGTAAGTGCTTTCGCTTGTGCCATCGGTTGCACCGTCAATCACAAAGCCGAGTGCAAACTTAACTGGCGTATCGTTTATTGACTCCCACAGATTGTGGTCGGTGTCCTCGGTTTCGCCATAGATTGCCTTTCTGAAAGCGTCATCAATAAGAGCCATTTCAAGATCGCCCTCATATCCTGTCGCTGAAGCCTGAACATAGTATTCCTCGCCATCAGCGTAAAAGATTTCGTTGTCACCGTCCTGTGGCTCAAGTGAAATTGATACCGCACCGGGCAGAGCCACAGGCGTACCAAATCCGCTTGCCGTAACAGGAGCATAGTGTACATCGTGAATATTGAACTTTACTTTTTTAGCCATATTCTTTCTCCTTAAATTTCAATGTTATAAATTACCCTGTAGCAAAGTTCGTTCTCGTTGTATTCGCTTTCTTTCTCCCAGTAAATGCGAGAAGCTTCAAATACATTTTCAAGTTTTCCCTCTGCTACTGTGTCTTTTGTTTTTGTGAACAACTGAACTTGCAACACCTTGATAGGCTGATAAACAATCCCGTCTGCACCGAAATTGTCTGAGCCTGTTTCCGCATAGCAGATAAAAGGCATTGTCGGAACTTCGGTTTCGGGGAAATGCTCATACGCCACATCGTAGCCTGTTGTTGCAAGTAGTGTGTTAAATTCTGCAAGTGTCATTTTCCTTTTGCCACCTCCTCAATGCCCTTTAGAAGTTTATTGATTGCTTCCTGTTCTGCTGCTGCAATGTGCGGTCTTGCGGCGGTAAATCCGAGTACAGTCCCATGCACTACTTTAACGTGTCCATGCTCAAGCAAATGCGTTAACTGATAACGTGTGTTGTAAATCTCAACTTCGTTTCTTGCCTTTGCTTTCTTGCCCTGCTTTATTCTCCAACCTTTAGCATATTTGCCGCTATCTCTTGGGGAACTTCCTTGCAATTTTGCGGTTGTTTCGGTTGCAACCTCTGCAACAAGTCTTGTTGCCCCCACTTCAACACCGTCAAAGTATTCGGTTAAAATCTTGTCAA
The DNA here is from genome assembly GCA_045616965.1 of Candidatus Enterocola sp. Classification (GTDB taxonomy): domain Bacteria; phylum Bacteroidota; class Bacteroidia; order Bacteroidales; family Paludibacteraceae; genus Enterocola. Next base: position 1,881 of record JAZLHT010000208.1, on the reverse strand, counting down.
CCGCATCTCCAAGTTGGTCGGGGTTAACTTTAACGGTTGCCATCACACGCCGCCTTTCTTCTCAAGATAAAGCTCAATGTTATCTCCGTTTAGATATGTCCTATAAATGGAATATCTAACGCCCTTATATTCAACTTCCTCTTGGTTGCCATAGTTCATAAACGGTGTTAAAAGCTGAATTGATGGGTTGTGTCCCACCCTTCCAGCTTCCGTCCATTCCTGCCTTGTGATTGACCGTTCCTCAACAAATATTTCGGTCAGCGTTTCCGCTTCAATCGGCTGCCCGATTTCGTCATAGGTGTATGTAATGTTTACCAATTTTGCTGTGTTACTAATCATTGCACCCACCCCAATCGGTATAGCCTGTTGCAGTTCGCAGTTGTGCTTTTTGTTCATCGTATGAGGCTTTTAGCCTGTCGTAGTCGTCAGGCGTTCCGAAATGCAAACGACAGTATGTGATAATTGCCGTTTCGCAAATTGCGTCTATTGTGTCGGGAAGTTCCACCCCTGCTATTCCGAGGTCGGTTTTTGCCGCATCAATATATACGCTTAATTCGTTGTCGTAAGCATCGGTTGATAGCCTCAACGCCATCTTAACTTTAGTTAGCATTTTGCCTCTTTTCTGCTCCCACTATAAAAGGGCGGTATGGGAGCAAGTTACACCGCCCTTTATGTGTTAAACCTTTAAGGTGTTTAACCGTTATTGATCGGGAAATTGATAATACTTCTTTTCCATTCCTCATGTGAGTTTTCGTCAATGATGATATGCCCGATGTGTCCGAGCCTTACACAAGGCTCTGCATAAAGTTTATATCCACACGCTTTTGCTCTTTTGCAAAAGGCAATGTCCTCTCCGTATCTTTTCATCGGTAAAAAACAGGTGTCATATCTGTCTTGCACCGTTTTCAGCATTTCAACGGTATGAAGTACGCAACCAAAACCGCAAGCTTCAATTTCAAAAGTGTCAACAGGATATTCCGCAAATGTTTCTACGGTATCCTCATCAATCTTTTTGAATGTTGTTGCTGTGTGCGGTTTGCGTCTTGTCTGATATAATCCGCAGACAAAATCCTTTTCGCTGAAAGTCAGTTCATCAAGTATGTTGTCTGTAAAAACCATATCGCTATCAAGCCATAATATGTGCGTGTAACCGCCATTTATTGCTTTTAAGGCGAGTTTATCCCTCGCCACATAAATTAGTGTACCCGACTGATATTCAACCTTAAAATCGACGTTTTCGTCTTTGAGCCTTACCAATAATGCAGTAAGGCTCTTAACGAAATCAAAGTACAAAAAGTCCATACAAGGAATTGCTATTAAAAGTTTCATCTTGCTCCCTCTTTCAATCTTATGCAGATACTACGGTTGCGTGTCCTGCTCCTCTTGCCTTGTATTCAGAAGTACACTCTACAAGCGTGATAACCTTTCCGCTTTCTGCGGTGATGTCGGAACTACCGTCCCATAGCGTCCATAACTGAACATTCTGGTCGTATGTTACGCTTATTTCTGCATCTGCTATCTTGTACTTGTATTTGTTGCCCTCTGTAATGGCAGGAGTCACCGTAATCTTTGTATCGCCCGCTTCTGTTCCTCCGACTGACGTTACTGTTAATTCAGCAAGTTCGGGACTAGGCACTGGGCTTTGTTACGTTTACGAGTGCATTTGGTGCAACTACGTCCATTCCGACAAACATTCTGCCGACAATCTTCACAAGGTCAGCTTCTGCAAGTGAAAGGTCGTCAAACTTGAATGTAATTGTATCGCCATTAGGGAAGTTTGCCTGTGTACCATAACCGAAGTCGCCTACGATCATGTAAACGTCTGTTGCACTTGCTGAAGCATAAGCAGGCAGAGTGTTGTTGAATACAACCTTTAATCCA
>JAZLHT010000207.1:0-3984 GCA_045616965.1 Candidatus Enterocola sp. | reverse complement strand
TCAAGCCATACGTTGCCACTCTCTGTCTTACCAAACTTAGTGCCGTCTGCCTTAGTTATAAGCGGACAAGTAAGTGCAAACGCCTCACCGCCAAGTTTACGGCGGATAAGTTCTGTACCGGTAGTTATATTTCCCCATTGGTCGGAGCCACCAAGTTGAAGTCTGCAACCCTTTGTCTGATAAAGAGTCATAAAGTCAAAACCCTGAAGAAGCTGATATGTAAACTCTGTAAATGACAATCCGTCACGAGCCTCACCGTTAAGGCGTTTCTGTACAGACTCTTTTGCCATCATATAGTTAACAGTTATGTGCTTGCCTATCTCACGTACAAAATCAAGGAACGTTACATCCTTGGTCCAATCATAGTTATTAACCATTTCAGCGGCGTTAGGTTGTGTGCTGTTGAAATCAAGGAAACGCTCAAGTTGTTTCTTTATAGCCTCCTGATTATGCCTCAATGTAGCCTCGTCAAGCAGATTACGCTCAAGACTCTTACCCGATGGGTCGCCTATCATACCTGTGGCACCACCTATAAGGGCGATTGGCTTATGCCCACAACGTTGAAAATGACGTAACATCATCACTCCGCAAAGATGCCCAATGTGAAGGGAATCTGCTGTAGGGTCAATACCAAGGTATGCAACTGTCATCTCTTTCTGCAACTGTTCCTGCGTGCCCGGCATCATACTATGCAACATTCCACGCCATTTTAGTTCTTCTACAAAATCCATTATCTTCAAAGTTTAGGAGTTTAGGAGTTTAGGAGTTTTGAAGTCCTAAACAACAAACCATATTATTATCTTTTGTTCTTAAAAAAATTCTTCATTAGTTCGGCACACTCATTTGCAAGCACTCCGCTTTCAACTGTTGTTTTGGGGTGCAAGGCATCGGGCACTACATGGGTGTATCCGTATTTCTCATCGGGTGCACCATATACAAGCCTTGCTATCTTTGCCCAATACATAGCCCCTGCACACATTACACAAGGCTCAACCGTAACATATACCGTACAACCCTCCAAATACTTAGAACCCAATGTCTCCGCCGCCGCTGTAATAGCCTGAATCTCAGCATGTGCTGTAACATCAGAGAGCCTCTCTGTAAGATTATGTCCACGCCCCACTATCTGTCCGTTAAGTGTTATCACCGCCCCGATGGGAACCTCATCAGCATTGTATGCCTTCTGAGCCTCATCCAACGCCAGCTTCATATACCTGATATCATCACATTCCATAACCCTTGACCCTTTTGTTAAGGCTCCGCCTTAACCATGTTACTTCGTCACTCGGCATAACCCAAGTGAACTTGGTTCTGCTCTCGTTCCTAGCAACAGTCCCTTATCAATCAAACAAACTTGGATAATCCTCCTCTAATCTTTTTATTACTGTGTGCATCAGTGCCTCACGCACAAATTTTGATTTATTCTTAATCTTATATTTCTCCAAGTAACGATTTAATGTATTGTGTTCCTTATCGTTAAGCATAATCACAACTCTATTCCTACGAATAAACGGATTTTGCCCACAAGCAGGATTTACTATATTTTTTTCTTTTTTTTGCATTAAAAATGTTAACTTTGCCGTCTGAAGCAATCACGAGGTGCAAAGGTACAAAAAAAATGTTAGAAAATACCAATATCGGGAACGAAGGTGAAAATGCGGCTGCCGAATATCTGAAAAAGAGAGGTTACAGCATACGCCACACCAAATGGCATTGCGGACACTTGGAACTTGACATTGTGGCTCAGAAGGACGGAATGTTAGTGGTGGTTGAGGTAAAGACACGTAGCACAAGCATATACGGAAACCCTGAATATGCGGTGAATGACAGGAAGATACGCCGTATAGTGAATGCCACTGACGGATATATTAAATACTTCAGATTGGATTTACCTGTAAGATTTGACATAATTTCAATAATAAGAGACAAAACAGGACTTATGACAATAGAGCATATAGAGGATGCCTTTATGAGTCCGGTAAGATAAATTTTATTAACATGAAGATAGCACTTATTGGTTACGGCAAGATGGGGCATATTATAGAGAACATTGCCCTAAGTAGAGGGCATGAGATTGTAGCCCGCATTGATATAGACAATCAGGAGGATTTCCACACCGATGCATTCCGCAGTGCCGATGTGGCAATAGAGTTCACAGCACCAAGCGTTGCAGTGGAAAACTATAAAAAGGCTTTTGCAGAGGGTGTGAACGTAGTGTCTGGAACTACAGGCTGGACAGACAAGATGCCTGAGATACAGGCTCTTTGCAAAGAGAAAGGGCTTGCTTTCTTCTGGACTTCAAACTTTTCTCTTGGTGTAAACATATTCTTTGCACTTAACAAGTATCTTGCAAAAATTATGAACGGTTTTGAGAACTACAATGTGGATATGACTGAAACACACCACATTCACAAACTTGACGCACCAAGCGGTACAGCCGTTACACTTGCAGAGGGGTTGTTAGAGAACATAGGCCGCAAGCAGAGTTGGGTTCTTGGCAAGCAGCAGAACGATTCTCAGATAGGTATAGAGGCTATACGTGAGGGTGAGGTTGCAGGAATCCACACCATAAACTATGACTCATCTGTAGATAGCATAACCATAACCCATAGTGCCAAAAGCCGCGAAGGGTTTGCTCTTGGTGCCGTTCTTGCGGCAGAATTCACCAATGGCAAAAAGGGAATATTATCAATGCAGGATATGCTGAAATTTTAATAATGGGACAAGGAGTGAAATGTATGATGTATAAATGTATGATGTATGAAACAATGGATTAAGTTTTCTATAGTAACAGTACTCTACGTGCTGTTTTTAGCGTGGGTGGGTAACTGGTGGTGGCTGTTGCTGTTGCCGTTTATCTTTGACATTTACATAACAAAATTCATACCTTGGGGTTTCTGGAAAAAATACAAGAATACAAACCATGGTCTTTATGTACTATGCAGTTGGATAGATGCCATTCTTTTTGCATTGATAGCAGTATATTTCATAAACCTGTACCTGTTCCAAAACTATAAGATACCCTCATCAAGTCTTGAAAAATCCCTTATGGTGGGTGATTTTCTTATGGTGAGCAAGGTGAGTTACGGACCTCGTGTACCTATGACACCACTATCAATGCCACTTACACAGCACACCATGCCTTGGTCTCAGACAACCAAATCATACTCTGAACTTATTAAGTGGGAATATAAACGCCTATCGGGGCTTGACACCATAAAGGCACTTGATATTGTGGTATTTAACTTCCCTACCGGCGATACAGTGGCAGTATTACAGCAAAACCCTGATTATTACACACTTTGTGCCATGTACGGCAGAGATTACGTACAATCTAACCCACAGATATTCGGTGAGATAATAACCAGACCTGTAGATCGCAGGGAAAATTATGTAAAACGCTGTGTAGGTCTGCCAGGGGACTCTCTGCAAATAATAGACAACCATATATACATAAACGGCAAGCCTCAGCATGAGCCTGAATATATGCAACTTAACTATTTTGTAGAGACTGACGGAAGGCGATTGTCCGACTCACAATTTGAGACATTAGGGGTAAGCGTTGATGACCGTCTGCTTGTAAACAGTTGGAATCAGGGGAACGGCATTCTTGCATTCTTAGGGTGTGAGACTGCCTCCAACGGACAATTTAACCCTGTATACTACATACCGTTAACTAAAGAGTCAGCCGCAAAAGCGGAAAAATTACCAAATGTTAAAAAAGTTACCGTTGACCCATGTATATTTGCCCAACCTGTATATCCTATAGGGCATAATAACTGGACAAGAGACAATTACGGACCTATATACATACCACGTAAAGGTGCCACCACACCCCTTACGCTTGACAATCTGCCCATCTATGAGCGTGTGATTAAAAATTATGAGGGCAATACATTGGAGGTAAAGGACAGCACTATATATATAAACGGAGAACCGGCAGACAGTTACACCTTTAAGATGAACTACTACTGGATGATGGGC
>JAZLHT010000206.1:0-3306 GCA_045616965.1 Candidatus Enterocola sp. | reverse complement strand
CTTTACAGACCATTCCTTTTGAACAACTTTAGGGTGCTGTTTATGGATATTCCATCGGCGGAGATGACTAAATATGCCGCAAATAGTATGCTTGCCACCCGTATCAGTTTTATGAATGATATGGCTAACCTATGTGAGTTGGTTGGTGCTGATGTGAATCAGGTTAGGCGTGGTATAGGTGCTGATACTCGCATTGGAAATAAGTTCCTTTATGCCGGTTGCGGTTATGGTGGCAGTTGTTTTCCTAAAGATGTTAAAGCCCTGATACACACTGCCAAGGATAATGGCTACACAATGCAATTACTTGAGGCAGTAGAGGCTGTGAATGAGCATCAGAAGACGGTGCTGTTTGAAAAAATTTTACGTCATTATGAGATCCTTCGTTGCACTCAGGATGACGAATGCCGTCATTCTGAGCTTTCTTCCCGTCATTCTGAACCCTGCTTACAGGGCGAAGAATCTCATCCTTTACGCGATAAAACCATCGCCCTCTGGGGTCTTGCCTTCAAGCCAAACACCGATGACTTGCGAGAGGCAACATCCATTGTGTTGATAAAACAATTACTTGCCGCAGGTGCAAAAGTGCGTGTTTTTGACCCCGTAGTCAAGTCATTCCATGCATTTCTTGGTTTTGACAAAGCAATAGCCGATGGTTCAATATACTTTGCAAAAGATGCTTACGATGCCACATTTGAAGCAGATTTGCTCTGCCTTGTAACAGAGTGGCAGGAGTTCCGCTTGCCGAATTGGCAAATCATTAAGAAAAGCCTTAAAGAGCCCGTTATAATAGATGGGCGTAACATCTACGACCCCGCAGAACTGAAGAAACTTGGGTTTGAGTATCGGGGTATAGGAATGGTGTAACGAATTTTTTGTATCTTTGTGGCAAGAATATAAATGTATTTGCTATGGGTGTTACTTTCGATTCGGAAAGCAAAACTTTCCAATTTGATTTTGAGCATGACGGTGTAGATGATATCATCAGTTTGACAGGTCATGGCTACGAAGTAGAGGCTTTTGGCAAGTGTTTCTACTATGGTTACGAATTTTGTGACCAAGTAGATAGTCGTGTGCGTGGTGAGTTTGTTCATCATGTCAAATTCTCCGAATCTATTCAGAAGGATAGCAACCTTACACGCTTTGTACAGAAGGCCGTAAATGACCTCAACGAAAAAATCAATCTTTATGACTACGAACTTGTGGTTATCCCTCAGTCATCAAGTACCCTTAACCAATATATGCTCCGTTATCTTTATCGTTTTGCCCAGCCACAACTTCACTATATGGAGCTTGTAAAGTCGCTGCCAGAGCAGATAGAGTTTGATATGGATGCGTATGAGAAACAATATCTGGATGAAAAGTTGGAGGATGGTCATCCCCGTTATACGGAAGCAGCCAAAGAAGACGTGCGTCGCTCTATAAATGAGATGATGGACCTTATCCACAAGAAGGACTACTTTACTATTGCAAAGGATGTACGTAAGAGTAGGATGCGTCCATATATCACCAACTTCTTGAAATTTAAGTCTGAAGAGGATAAGGCACTTTGTGAATCCCTACATAGACAGAATATACTGGTGATAGATGATGTTACTACCAGTGGTTCCACGCTTAGTGAGATTCTCCGTGCTCTCCGTGTTCTCTCCCCAGATAACCAAATTACTATATTCTCTCTCCTTGGTCGTAAAGATTTGATGGCTGAGAGGTAGTGTACGCCTTCCCCATAATAAAATTTAATATTTATGAAAGTCGCATATCTTCTTGGTTCGTTATCGCGTGGTGGCACAGAGACTCTTGTGCTTGATGTTTTTAAACGCCACAAAGATGTGCCTTATGAATTTATCGGGGTTCATAGGAAGGGTGGTGCGTATATGGATGATTTTTATTCTGCAGGTCCAAAATTCATACATTGTAGGCAGGATAAAAATATATTCTCATATATATGGCGTTTAAGAAAGCTGTTGCTGTCTGAAAAGGTTACTATTTGCCATGCTCAACAGTTTATTGATTGTATCTACGCAAAACTTGCCACAATAGGTACCGGGATTAAGGTGATAGAGACTTTCCACGGCTACGATTATGGTGCCGGCAGCATTAGTAAGAAATTGATTTCCTTAAGTATTAAGTTTGCTGATAAGGTTATTTTTGTTTCAAAGGCTGAGAGGGATTATTATGTTAAAGAATATGGCATCAGTGATGAGAATAAGGTTACAGTGGTTTATAATGGCATAAACTTTGATAAAATTGATAATTTCCAACCATTACAACAAAATCTTCCAATAAAAAATCGTGCTTCGCACGATAATTCTTCCTCGGTGAGAATAGCGATGGTGGGGAATTTTGTGAGCGGACGCTCACAAAATTCCATGTGTGAGCTATTGAACGAGTTGCATAATCAAAAGGTAGCGTTTGATTTCTATTTTGTTGGTCGTAGAGATGAAAATCAAGCATGGAGATACGATAATTGCGTTGAATATTGTAAGGCCAACGGATTAGATGAGGTGCATTTTCTTGGGGCAAGAAGTGATGTGCCAGCCATCTTGCACAACATTGATATTTTTGCATATTCCACCGACCATGACACCTTTGGTATTGCCGTAGCGGAAGCAATGGCTGCCGGAGTGCCTGTATTGGTTAATGATTATGTGGTAATGCAAGAAATTACAGACAATGGCAACCTTGCCACCCTATACAAAACCGGAGATGCTACCGATGGTGCAGAGAAACTGAAGTCAATCATAGACAACCCTGACACCTACAAAACCAAAGCATTAGAGAATGCTCCCAAAGTCCGCAACAAGTACTCCATAGAGAACCACATAGCAGCGCTAAATGGGGTGTATGGTGAGGGAAGGTAAAATCAAATTTTTGCAAGATTTTTACGGCTGTTCCCGTTATTAATTAGGAAAGACATATATGCTCACTTATGAAAAAACGACCAATTGCAGAAAGAGAGAACGTGTAGTGCCATTTTTCTAGGCGAAGGTAGTCAATCTTATGCAGGTAGTTCTATCCGTTTTGTTCGACCTTGAAATTAAAATTATGAAATAAAATACTATGGCGAGATTAAAAAGTACCATCTTAGGGTATTATATACCTTCGTTTTTTGAGATGCACATTGATACTGATCAGAATGATATGTCAATCAATAGGCTACCCCTAAAGGATATGACAACATTTTTTCACGAATATATTCATTTCCTACAAGATTTCACAACTTATTATGGTCTGACTGGACTGTATACGCATAGCGAATATATACATAGTGTTATAACTCGTATATACGCTCTAAAAAGCAATAAAGTT
>JAZLHT010000205.1:0-2909 GCA_045616965.1 Candidatus Enterocola sp. | reverse complement strand
CATAATCAGAATGCTGTTCTTTATAGCACTTAATCTGATATTCAAGTGTTTCAGTTGTGGAACGTCTTGGCGTACAAAACTTTACAGCAACAACTATTGTTGATGTCACCACCGCTACAGACAGCCAAAAATCAAATGCGTCTTTCACAATATATGTTTTAGTGATTCAAGCAACTCTTTTGCCTGTGGATTGTCTGATTTCTCAAGGCACTTGACCGCTTCTGAATCAAGTCCGTCTTCCTTTAACAAGATTACACCCTTTACAAAATAGGCATCGGACGGATTATGCAAGCCGGGATTATCCGTCAAATCACTAAGGATTTGTAACGCGGCATCAATGTCTCCTCTGTTGTACAATGCTATAGCATTACTGATTCTATCTGTGCCACGCAATATAAAACCATCCTCATCATTGGTTGGCAGTTCTATGTTTTGCATACATATAGCCGCCTTGTCAGAATTATATGATTTTACATCCAATACACGATAACCGCACACAATAAGTATAAGTAATGAAGCTGCAACTATGCTGCAATATGCAAAAATCTTTCTTCTCTTTTCTTTGCGTACTATCTCCGCCTCTATTTCTGAGGCACGGAACGATGCCTTTAGAAGAGACATATTTTCCACTTGCTCCCTAAGTTCTGCATTTTCTGACATCCGCTGTCTGAATTCAGACTCCTCAGACGGTGACATCTCTGAATTGAGATACCTAAAAATATCATCCTCCATAGCTTGCTATTTTTTTTTGTTATTGCCGATTTAAACACATTCATACACCTGTTACGTTGTGTTTTTACAGAATTCACATTCTTATAATGCAGTTGTTTGGCTATATCTGCATCTGTCTTTTTTGTTGTGTCTTTTTTAAGAAATTCCAAAAGCAGCACACGACATATTTTAGCCATATTATTGATAACTGCGTGTACTGCATCTATACGCCATTGGCGTTCTTGCGTAAAATCTTCTGCCTCAATACACTCCACTTCATCAATAGGGATTCCTGAACACTCAAGTTGGTCTCTATATTTCTCAAGAAACACATTCTTTGCTATGCACTGAAGATAATTACCAAGAGTACCCTTGAACTCACCCACCACCCCTGAACGGTCACGATAAAAAAGTTTCCCTTCAGACTCAAACAATCTGCGTAACTGTATTGCGTCATAGAATCTTACTATACTCTCATGATATATATCCCTGTGTGATAACAACTCTAATGCGTTATTTCCTATTGTTGTTGAAAAACGCTTGGTTATGGCTGCAACAACTTTTGATTCCTGCTTCTCAAAAAAAACCGCCCTGACCTTAATGTCTGTCTGTAGTGCTCGGAACAACATAACCTGCTCATCTACACCCTTATCTCTCTTTATAAACGGAATCAGCATACTTTCTTTATTCTTATTTGCAAAGATAATACTTTTAATCCACTTTTAACATGACTACAAAATAATTTACTACCTTTGCGGACAAAATTGTCAGTCTATGAAAAAACTTTTACTTCTACTTGTGGGTGTGGCGCCGCTTCTTGTGCAAAGCGTAATGGCGGTGAACCTTGCAAGCGGGTTTGGCGATAACAGGTACAATATATCTGTTATGGCTGAGTACTCCTACAACTACACTTGGCGTTCTATGGGAAACATAGATGTGCTATCCACAGTGCCTATAAACAAGAATTTTGAGGTGCAGGCTCAGATGCAGTACTCATCTGCCAATGTATTTACTGTGGCTGCCACAATGCGTCCCAAGTTTCCGCTAAAGGTGGGTGAGATTTTCATAGATACGGAGTTTCTTTATAAGGCGGTGATACGCAACAAACAACACGATGCCAGCGTAGCCGTAAGCATCGGGTACAGATTTGACTATCTATCGTTCCAATTTGGATGGCATGGCAGAGTAATGACTCCGTTTAATATAGATTGGCAATCACAGGAGACTCATACGGTGGAGCCGTTCAACATTCTGTACCGCATAGAGGTGTTCTGCCGTCCGCAAGCGTGCAATTGGAATATATCAGCCTGTCTGTCAGACTTTGACGAGTTTCAAATGGAGCGTATGCACCAGCCTATGTTTACACTTGGCGGCAGGTACGATATTAACAATAATTGGCGTGTAATACTTACAGCCCAATGCAAGCCTACAGGTATATTTCACCTTACTGCATCGTTCTACAGTGCTACTGTAAGGGCAGGTTTCACATATAAGTTCTAACGCAATAAAATTCTGACAAAATGAAAAAAGCAGCCTATATATTAACCGTACTGGCAGTAACTTTGACATCGTGTGATAAGTATGATGTAGGAGGTCTGTTTGCCAGCTCAAGTCCCGGTTCAGACAGCCGTTTCTCTCAATCAATGGAGTGGAACAAAGCCCATGGATACCAATCAATAACAGTACCCGATGACTACAAAGCGTACCTGTGTACAGATAGCCACGTAACAGACTCTAATGAGCATGTAAAGAAATTTGTGCTTGCATACCGCTCAGATGAGAAGTGCCGTTTTGCCATAAATTTAGGAGACCTTATTAACTCTAAGAATATGTTTCCAAAGTATAATGAGGCTCTGAATGTATATCCCGATGGGTACGTACAAGGCAAGGACACAATGTTTACGGTAGCAGGAAACCATGACCTCTATTTCAGCCAATGGAGTGATTTTGTAAAGTATTACCACACATCATCTTATTGGTTTGAGACTGTATCTGCTACAGACGGCAGAAAACTGGATTTGTATATAGGGATTGACTCTGCCAACGGAACACTTGGAATAGACCAAACGGATTGGCTTGAAAACTTGCTGAAAGAGAAATCGGGTAAAGGATACAGGCATATAATAGTGTTTACACACACTCATCTTTTTATGAGAGACTACTCACAAAGCCACACATCTAATTTTGCTATGGAAGAG
>JAZLHT010000204.1:0-5733 GCA_045616965.1 Candidatus Enterocola sp. | reverse complement strand
GATGAGCCAAGTATCGGGTTACACCCACGAGACAATACCAAACTTATAAACTCTCTTAAAGCATTACGTGATATAGGTAACACTGTTATAGTAGTGGAACACGATATGGAGATGATGCTCTCTGCTGATTATATAGTGGATATGGGACCAAAAGCGGGAAGACTTGGCGGCAATATTGTGTTTGCCGGCACATTGCCTGAAATGATGAACTCCGACACCCTCACAACCCGATACCTTAACGGAACCGTAAAGATTGACACTCCCAAACTGCGACGCAGTGGTAACGGACAGAGTCTTAAGATATCAGGTGCTACTGGAAATAATTTAAAGAACGTTAATGCGGAGTTTCCTCTTGGAAAATTTATCTGCATTACAGGGGTCTCTGGCAGTGGCAAATCCAGCCTTATAAACGCAACACTGCAAAGAGCTGTAAGCAAGATGTTCTACCATAGTTTGGCAGAGCCTCTACCATACAAAGAGATATCTGGATTAGAGAACATAGATAAGATTATAGCTGTTGACCAATCGCCTATAGGGCGTACACCGCGCTCAAATCCAGCTACTTACATAGGTATTTTTGCCGATATAAGGGAGATGTTTGTAGCTTTGCCGGAATCAAAAATAAGGGGTTACAAGGCTGGAAGATTCTCTTTTAATGTAAAGGGTGGAAGATGTCCTGAATGCGGAGGAAACGGCTATAAGTGCTTAGAGATGGGCTTTATGTCAAATGTTTATGTTCCCTGCCCTGTATGCAGAGGCAAACGCTATAACAGGGAGACTCTTGAGGTTAGATATAAGGGCAAATCCATAGGCGATGTGCTGGATATGACCTTTAATCAGGCTGTGGAGTTTTTTGAGAACATACCAATGCTGCTTCATAAACTTAAAGTGGTGCAAAGTGTGGGGTTAGGTTACTTAAAGCTTGGACAACCGTCTAATACATTATCGGGCGGAGAGAACCAACGCGTAAAGCTTGCGGCAGAACTTATAAAAAAGGATACAGGAAAGACTCTCTATATTCTTGATGAGCCCACTACGGGGCTTCATTTTGAGGATATAAATATCTTGCTTGGGGTTCTTGACCGCCTGGTAAACAGAGGCAATACGCTAATAGTTATTGAGCATAACATAGATGTCATACGCCATGCAGACCATATTATAGATATGGGACCGGAGGGTGGCTCTGCCGGCGGACGGATATTATGCACCGGCACGCCGGAAGAGATAAAGGATATGGGGATTGGGGAAACGTGTAAATATGTATGATGTATAATGTATGATGTATGATTGTACTTTATGAGCGAGGAGAACTACATAAAACTGTCAAACTACTGTGCCGCTTGTGAGCGGTGCAAGGCTGAGGTTACGGAGAAAATGAAGAGGCTTGGCATAGGGGAGGAGGAACATGCGGAAATAATAGAGAGACTTGAAAAAGACGGATTTATAGATGAAAAACGCTATGCAAGGGCATTCACACTGGATAAGTTCAGATTCTCTCATTGGGGCAAACGGAAAATAAAGTTTGCACTGAGAATGAAACAAATTCCGGATTCCTACATCTCAGATGCCATAGATGTAATAGACCCCGATGAGTATAACAGGGTTAAGGAGGCAGTAAAAGACTCAAAAGTAAAAACACTGAAAGGTGACAACAATAGTATGGAAAACAAGGCTAAAATATTGAGGTTTCTGGCAGGCAGGGGATTTGCTGTTCTGCTGTTTATTGCATTGAGCATAACCCAAGCCAAGGCGGATTGGGCTAACGGAGGTTCTATTAGCGGAATCGCCCCCGATTATGCAGGACGCACCCTTGAATTATTTTATACAGACAACGGCATAACAAACACCAAAGTGCTTATAGATTCCTGCAAAGTGGATAAATCCGGTAAATTCACATTAAATACGAACAACTTATTGAGTACTACAAAATGCACTATCCCGTTAGGCTTTTACGCAGGAGATATTTTTGTAGAGCCATACAAAAAATACAATGTAAATCTGCCTCCTCTTACGCTTCCAACCGAGCAGGATTTGATTAATCCATATTTTGCACCTAAAAAACTGCTTTTAAGCCTTATAAACCCTGCCCCAGATGACCTGAACCTACGCATTACCGCTTTTGATGACTCTTTTGACGTAGCATTCAACCGCATACTTAAAAACGAAATCACTCCAGCGAAAATCGAGAATGAGTATTTTGCATTAGAATATACTTTTGGCGACGATGACCCATTTTTCACTACCTATCGTTACTGCAACTATGCCATTCTTATAAACCTACATGAACCTACGCAGCCAAACACCGCCATCAAGGCTTTTTTTATAGACAATCCCGTAGCATATAATAATCCTGCATATTGGGATGCATTTTCAGTATTGTTTGAAAACTACAAGGATATAGACAATCTTGCTGCCAACAAGCCTTTGCAAGAGTTGGTGGTTATACAAAATGTACTATCGGGAAATTTACCCTCCGCTTTTTTAGATAAAATACAGACAGACGGTAACAAACATATAGCCGTACAAGCTAAAGAGATGCTTGCAGTTGCCGCAAAAGGTTCTTTTACATCGGTAAAAAGCGTTAAAAACATAGATGGTGATATTATGGAGCTAAAAGATTTTGAATCTCCACAAATTTATATTATATTTGCCAATTCAATGCTGTCTCAAAGTTTGAGTGATGTTGAGTTTGCCGCTATGCGGACAGAGCAATGGGGAGAGAAATGTGCGGTGCTTTTGATCTTTTTAGACAAAGACCCTATTAAGGCGGCAAATGCGGTGGCACACCTTAAAGATAGAAAATTTATTCTGCTTGCAGAAGATAACTTGGAATTTATTAAGGTTTTTGGAGTCAAGAATGCCCCTGCTTATTTCAGGATAGATATTAACGGCAAAATATTGGAGTCTCCGGCTCCTGAGCCTCAGGATTTTTTATTATGAGGAAATATATTCCTAATACAGTAACAAGTTTGAACTTGTTCTCCGGATGCGTAGCCACTGTATTTGCATTACAAGGTATCTACTTTTGGGCTACTGTATTTATAATACTTGGGGCGGTTTTTGATTTTTTTGACGGATTTCTTGCCCGTATGCTTGACGCACACTCAATAATAGGCAAGGATTTGGACTCGCTTGCAGATGACATAACATTTGGCTTGGCACCGTCTGCCATTATGTTCTCTCTATTCAAGGAGTATCCGTATGTTACTGAGATAGGAGCATTGATTGTTCCTTATTTTGCATTTCTTATTGCAATTTTTTCTGCATTGAGGCTTGCAAAGTTCAATAACGACGCACGTCAGACAAAATCTTTTATGGGATTGCCCACCCCTGCAAACGCTCTTCTTATAGCAGGTATGGCAAACGCTCCTCAAGCATCTTTTCTGTGGATGGATTGGCCTGAGTTTGCTATGATATGGCAATGTCCTGGCGTTGGAATATCAGTACTGCTTATTCTCACCGGTACGGTATGTTATTTGCTTGTATCAGAAATACCTATGTTCTCTCTTAAACAGAAGGGCAAGCTACAATACACATTTATAGCCATTTGTGCTTTACTTATTCTACTAAGCGGATTCTTGGGACTTGCAGTCTCTATGGCTGCCTACATAACAATATCTTGGGTTAAAATGATTATTGAGACCGATGATGTTCTTTAGGAAACTGTTTCTTATTCCGGTATATTTCTATAGGGCGTGCATATCTCCGCTGACTCCGCCATCGTGCAGATTTGTGCCTACATGCTCTCAATATATGATTGAGGCTGTTATGAAATACGGTGTCTTCAAGGGCGGTTGGTTAGGCATAAAACGTCTTGCCCGATGTCATCCTTGGGGCGGAAGCGGATATGACCCGGTACCATGATTAATGTATGATGTATAATGTATGATGTATGATTGAGGTTATTATAAAAAATCTGAACAAGACCGTCACCGTTAAAGAGGGTACTACTCTTGCTGAACTAAAGGATATGGCATATCCTATAGGGTCAGGGGTCAAGGGTCAAGGGTCAGGGGTTATTGGTGCTACATTAAATAATGTGGCATCGGGTTTGGCTACACCCCTATTCCAGAACAAGACTGTAAAGTTTGTAACCGTAGCAGACCAAGAGGGTCGTGATATTTACCTAAACTCACTTACTCTTGTGCTTAGTAAGGCTGTTTCAGACACAATAAGAAATGGTTCTTTCATAATTGAGCATTCCATATCAGGCGGTTATTTTGTACGCATATTCCATGGGCAGCATGTGGCCACAAGACTTAAAGGTGAGATTGTAAAAAGGAAGATGGCTCAGATAATAGACGCCGATATACCTTTCCAATCATTTTCTAAGCCTACACCTGATGTTGTAAAACTAATGGAGGAGAAAGGGAACATGCAGGCGGCAAATCTGCTTAAATTCAGAAAGTCATACTACACCACATATTATCAATTAGACAAGACAGTAGATTACGTGGTTACAGGAACGGTGCCGTCAACATCATATCTTAAAGTGTTTGACCTGCAACCATACTATGACGGTTGGCTGTTACAGATACCCGATGCAAAAAAAACAGATGTGGTTACGCCTTTTACATTGATGCCAAGACTTTACAACACTTATAAAAACAACTGGGGTCTGGAACACAAGGCAAGGCTTACCGGCATTGCAGAGTTAAACAATATCACAGAAGACAATGTCCCCCTTATGATAATGCTATCTGAGGCTTTGCATGAGAAAAACATTGTACGCATATCAGACAAAATAACTTCCAATTCTAAAATAAAGGTTGTGCTTATAGCAGGTCCGTCATCATCGGGTAAGACAACATTCTCTAAAAGGCTTAGCGTTCAGCTTGCCACATCGGGGGTAAAGCCTGTACCACTATCGCTTGACAACTATTTTGTAAACCGCAACATGAACCCTATCGATGAGAATGGGCAACTTGATTTTGAATCGCTCTATTCTCTCGATTTAAACAAATTCTATGCCGATTTGGAAGGGCTGATAAAGGGTGAAATGGTGGAGACACCTGTATATAATTTTGAGACAGGGCTGAGGAATGAGACTCACGTTCCTATGAAACTAAATGATTCTGAGGTGCTTGTTATAGAAGGCACACATGCCTTAAATCCTGAACTTACAAAAGCACTGCCACAGAAAGCACTGTTCAAAATCTTTGTATCGGCTCTAAACACTATGTCTCTTAATGACCATATCTGCATAGCCGCCGATGACACCCGACTGCTACGCCGTATAATAAGGGATTACAAATATCGTGGCTACTCTGCAGAAGATACAATCCTGCGTTGGCCAAGCGTAAGGCGTGGAGAGTTTAAATGGATCGACCCGTTTATGGAAGAGGCTGACGAGATGTTTAACTCCACACTGCTGTTTGAACTTGCAGCCACCAGCCGTCAGGCTCTGCCACTGCTTTTGGAAGTTCCGCACTACAGCGATGCCTACCCTATAGCAAACCGCCTGCGTACCATGCTCAGGTTTATAAAGCCTATAAACTTTAACAACATTCCGTCCACATCACTGCTACGTGAATTTTTAGGCGGCAGTGGGTTCAAGTATTAGATTTCCACCCCATACTTGTGCAGTTCCCTGGCTACGGTGGACGACACCTCCCTTAGTTTGGGGTCTGCAAGCAGGTAAAGGGTCTCAATACCAAAAACAGTGTAATTTACGCGGGTTATTTCATTCTCATAATCCAAATCCTTTGAATCACGAATACCTCGTATTATGAA
>JAZLHT010000203.1:0-13790 GCA_045616965.1 Candidatus Enterocola sp. | reverse complement strand
GATGCGTCTGTCACAGGTGGAACGGGATCTTATGTTCCAGAGTGGGTGAACAGTGACGGTTCTTGGAAATCTTCTAATTTAAGAGAGGAATCACTTAGGGCGGATACATATACGTTCAACGTTAAAGATGAAGCAGGTTGTGAACGTGGAGGTACGGTGGAAATCACAGAGCCTAATGTACTTACAGTAACGGCTGATGCTCCAAGTGTTTTGTGTGATGGTATTTTAGACGGTGAAGCATACGCCAATATACCGGAAGGTGCAGGAACCAAACCATACGCTTATACTTGGTATGATGACAGTGGTGCTGAAATAGGTCACGGATCTCACCTTGCCCATCTTGGTGCGGGATATTACACTGTAGGTGTTGTTGATGCCAACGGTTGTCAAGCATCAGATAATTTCTTAATCAACGCTTCATCTATGATAGTGATAGATGTGACATCAGTTCACAATGTATCTGTTCATGGTGGTAATGACGGAAGTATTGAGGTTAATGTTACAGGTGGTACACCGCCTCTTAAATACTCTTGGACAGGACGAGGAATAGATCCTGCAAAACAAGGAGATTTGAATCAGTATGACCTTGTGTCCGGCACGTACACACTTACGGTTAAGGATCAGTTTGAATGTACAAAGAGTGTTGTGGTAACTGTTACAGAGCCTGCTACAATGATAGTGACACCTGTTATAGGACAATTAACTTGTAACGGAGACAAAGGCTATATAGAATTAAGTGTTACTGGTGGAGATGAGCCGTATGTATGCAGTTGGACGTCAACCAAGGGATTCACGTCAGATCAAATGATGATATATAATCTGGAACCGGATATTTACTCTGTTGAGATAACTGATCAGAGTGGCAATAAGTTTAATGGCAATTATGAGATTTATGAGGTTGAACCTGTAGAATGGAAGTTGTTGGAGTCAAGTAAAACAGAGTTGGCTTGCTATGGTGACAGAGACGGATTTTTGAATTTGCATGTTACAGGTGGAAGCAATAATTATAGCATAACTTGGAATGGTCCTAAGGTCTCTAAGACAGGTGTGTTCAATATTTCTAATCTGGGGGCGGGAATATATACAGCTTATATAGAAGATTCAAAAGGTTGCAAGCCATTGACACAATTTACCGCTGAGGTTGCACAACCAGACACATTGGTTGTAAGTGCGGATATAGTCAATAATGTTTGCTACGGCGATAAAATGGGTTCTATAACGCTTGATGTTAAAGGCGGTGTACCGGATTATAAGTACCAGTGGGCAGGTTTCGGTGTAGTGTCCGATAGCCAGAATCAAGAGAATCTTATAGCAGGAAACTATGGATTGAATGTGACGGATAATAACGGGTGTAAGGTGGATACAACCTTTGTTATAACATCGTCTGTAGAGTATAAAGCATTATTATCGGGTCAGAATGAGGTATGCAAGGGTGATGAACTTGCACTACTTGTAAATGCAGGTGGCACTTCTCCTTGGAGAGCGGAATACACAGACGGTACAGATATATTTACAAAAGAATTGACCTCTGATATTGAGACAATTCTTGTGACTCCTACAGATAATTGTATTTACACACTATTGAGTGTTACAGATGGCAAGGGTTGTCATAATAAGGTGTCTGGTAATGTGCCTGTGACTGTATATAGCAAGCCTGCTATGACAGTTCGTGAAACAGGGCACGACTGTTGCCTTGGCGAGGCAGTAAAAGTAGAGGCGTTCTTTGCTAATAATGGTCCATGGTCTGTAAGTTATTCAGACGGAACTCATACATACAATGTGGGTCCGTTTACAGAACAATATACTACATTGGAGGTTACACCTACCATTGAGGGCAGGACACACTATACCATTCTCAATGTGTTTAATGAGCATTGCTCTACTGAGGTTAATTATGAGTTTGATGTAGATACATATCAATATCCTAATCTTGCCGTTGATGTTCCGCCGTATATTTGTCAGCCTAATCCTATTGAGGTTTCACTACATCCTGTGGGAACCGCTCCTTGGGTTGTATCTTACACATTTAACGGTTTGCATTATGAGACTGTTGTTTCTACAGATGGTCAGACATTGGAACATACTGCTTCAAGACAGGATAATCTGTTTGTGTTTGAGTCAATACGCTCTGGTGAAAGATGTATAGCCACTCTTGGTAAACAAATGCAGACAACAGTAGGTATGCTGCCACTTGACGCCACTCTCATTACAGGTTCTAATGTGGTTTGTTTGAATTCAGAGTATGAATATCGTACCGCAGATATTGCATACGCCGATAAATATGTATGGCAGTTGCCTCAAGGTTTTACAATATTGAGCGGTGAGGGATCTCAAAACATAGTTGTTGGAATAGACGGCACTGCTGTGAGCGGAGTGATAAAAGTCAAAGGTGTGAATGATTGTGGAGAAGGTGGCACATCATCTATATATGTTGATATTATAAAGCCTATAACAGAGACAGGAGAAATTTCCGCTCCTCTATATGTTTGTGAAAACGCCGCTTTGTTCGCACTCTCTGTTTCAGACGTGGCAGGAGCTACTAAATATGAATGGACACTGCCTACAGGTTATTCCATAGTATCAGGTCAGGGTACAAGAAGCATACTTGTAGAGATAGATATATTTGCTAAAAGCGGCAATGTAACTGTGGTTCCAAGCAACACTTGTATGGAGGCAAAGCCGATAACCAAGTTTATTACAATAAGACCGTTGCCTATTGCCGAGGCAGGTATTGACTTTAATACAAATTGTGCTACAGACGCTAAATTGAGTGCCAAACTTGCCTCTTCCACCACTGCTAAATGGACTCTCATGTCGGGTGGTGCCACAATTGCAGATGTAACAAATCCTACAACAGCGATAAGCGATATAGCATTTGGCGTTAATGAGTTTCGATGGGATGTTACAGACGGATACTGTCTGAACTATGATACCGTTGCAGTGACCTGTGATAATCCTGGTATAACAGAGCCGGAAGATACTGAAATTACAACTTGTGAGGATCAAGTTCTATTACGTGCCCCTGAACCAAAATACGGCAGTGGAAAGTGGACTCTTATATTTGGTGACGGAAATGTCCTGACACCTGATTCAAATGAATCTTATATTGTTGGTTTAAGCACTAAAGTAACTAATGTGGTTCGTTGGGAGGTGTATTACGGTGCTTGCAGTAATACAAAAGACGTAAATATAATATCAAACAATCTTTCTAAACTTGCCGATGCAGGTAATGATGGTGTAACTCTTGATGGTACCTACAGGCTTAGTGCACGTATGATTGACGTTCCTGATATACAAGGTACTTGGGAGGTTGTAGATGGTGGTACAGGTACAATTGACGATCCACACGCAGAAAATACAATGGTAAGAGGTTTGCAACCGGGTATCAGTACAGTACGCTGGACACTTAGAGGGTATGGTTGCGAGGCATACGATGAAGTTCAGATACGCAGTGTTGATGAACCTGAGGCTTCTTATAAAGTAGATTCAGACGCAGGGTGTGTTCCGTTCACAGTGTTCTTTAATAACACTACCATAGGCGACGCCACATATAAATGGGATTTTGGAGACGGATTCTCATCTGAGATACGCAGTCCGGAGCATACGTTTACAGAACCAGGTACTTATAATGTGACTCTTACGGCTATAGGCAAACGTAAGACTGACCAATACAGAGGCAAGATTTCCGTATATCCGTCACCTCAAGCGAATTTTATATCTGGAGAGAGACAAGTTTATATTCCTAATGCAAAGATACAATTTAGAAATAACACAAATAAAACGTTGGAATGGTGGTGGGATTTTGGTGACGATACCACGTCTAAAGAGGAAAATCCGCTACATGAGTATTTTGAGGATGGTCTTTATACAGTATCCTTCGCTGTAACAGACGTTAGGGGTTGTAAAGATACATTAGTAATGAAAGACTATGTAAAAGTGTCTAAGGAATCATTTATAGTGTTCCCGACAGCATTTGTACCAAATCTTGAGAGTGCAAATGGCGGAGCGTATAATCCGGATGAGAGAAAACTTGATGTATTCCGCCCTGTATTCAGAAACGTTGATACATATACTCTTATGATATTCAACCAGTGGGGTATACAGGTGTTCCAATCAAATGATATACTGACAGGTTGGGACGGCTATTATCAGGGTGAATGTGCTATGCAGGGTACATACGTATATAAGGCAGAAGGAAGGTATAAGGATGGTAGCTCATACAGAGTGTCAGGAAATGTATTATTGGTAAGATGATGAGATTTAAAAACATATTGGCTATTATAACTCTATCTGTATTAGGGGTTGTACAATGTGTTGCACAGGATTTTCTGTTGTCACAACCTTGGTCTGCAACAACTGTAATAGCTCCTTCTTTTGCGGGATTTACAAGAGGTGGTAGAGTGTATGCTGTTTACCGTAATCAGTGGTCTTCAATTAAGGGTTCTCAAACTGGACTG
Source organism: Candidatus Enterocola sp. (assembly GCA_045616965.1). Taxonomy (GTDB): domain Bacteria; phylum Bacteroidota; class Bacteroidia; order Bacteroidales; family Paludibacteraceae; genus Enterocola. The sequence continues at coordinate 9,333 of JAZLHT010000203.1, read as the reverse complement.
GTAAGTTATGACCAATATTTTCATCCTATCAGGTCGTCGTTTGGTGCAAATCTTAATTACACATCGTATGCCACAGGTATGCTTGCCCAATTACAATTTAACCTGCAATACAATTATGCCGTACAGATAACAAAAGATTGGTATTTTAGACCGGGATTACAAATAGGTTTGTTCTACAGAACCGTAGATCCAAGCAAGGCTACATTTGTAGATCAAATAGCAGCAGATGGCTCTGTTATAGGAAAATCCCAATTTTCACCTACAAGAACTAGCTTGGTGAGGTTTGACGCAGCGGTTTCAATAATGTTTCAGGGACCATATTTTTTTGGAGGAGTGTGTGCAGACCGTCTGCTTGGAAACAATGTGTCCATTACAGATCAGCCGTCAACCAAGCAGTATCTTAAACTTAATGTGTTTGCAGGTGGTATGATTCCTATATCACAAGGATATGGCAAATATGACCCTAAAGATGATGTAACTATAGCCGCACTTTATCAGTGGCAGGGGCAATATCATCAGATTGACATTGACGCTATGTATCACCGTAAATACTTTATGGTAGGTGTAGGTTATAGAGGCATTCCATTTTACAGTCCGGAAGGGCTTACAAGTTCAGATGCCTTTAAAATTATGATAGGTGGTTCTATAGCGGGATTCAGCCTTTCTTATAGTTACGATGTAAGTGTGTCCAAATTGGTTAATGTCTCAGGTGGTAGCCATGAGATAGTGCTCTCTTACAGGTTCTTAGAGTTCCGTCCTAATGACCGCAGGTTCTTCTGCTATTAATCTCCCGATTTGCCGTCAGTGAGTTGGATTTGACGTGCAAACTCTTCTTTAAGTGACATTGTAATGTCTGTTGAGACAACACCGTCTATTGCAGTTATTTTATTGTTAAGCAAATCAAGCAGTGAGGCGTTATCAGAGGTGTAAACCTTTATTAATATAGGTGATTTTCCTGAAGTTATATGACATTCGCTGATTTCGGATATATTTTTAAATTCTTCAGAAATAGTGCTTGCACTTGTATTGGGTGTGACGTTTACAGAGATAAATGCACAAGTATTATACCCTATAAGTCTTGGGTCAAGCAGAAATACACTTCCTTTAATAACTCCGATGCTGGTAAGGTGCTGTATATGCTGGTGAATAGCCGCACCGGATACGTTGCACATACGGGCAATCTCCAAGAATGGAGTTTTTGCGTTCTCAGATAATATGCTTAATATCTTTATATCAAGTTGGTCTAAATTCATTTTCTGTTAAAATATATGTCAAGCAGATTGTGTGCCGCTACAAAAGAACTAATCTCATCGTTTACCACCTTCTGCTTATAATCCTCAAGCATTTCCTCTATTTTAGGATTGCGGTAGAAACTGTTTTTCAGTGCCTCATCAATGGTCTCCGTCATCCAATACTGTGTCTGACGGCGGCGTTTTACATCAAAATAGCCGTTGTCCTTGCAGTGAGCCACATAACGCTCTATCATATTCCAAATTTCAGGAATACCCGTCTTGTGGAATGCAGAGCATAACAAAACCTCCGGTATCCAACCGCTCTCATGAGCAGGGAACAGGTGCAGAGCGTTCTTAAATTGGGCTTGGGCAAGTTTGGCACGCTCTAAATTATTGCCTTCCGCCTTGTTTATTATGATGGAGTCCGCCATCTCCATAATGCCGCGCTTAATGCCTTGCAGTTCATCGCCGGCACCGGTGATTTGGATTAGCAGAAAGAAATCAACCATAGAGTGGACTGCGGTCTCTGACTGTCCTACACCAACTGTCTCTATAAATATATTGTTGTAGCCGGCAGCGTCACATAAGACTATTGTCTCTCTGGTCTTGCGAGCTACACCTCCAAGAGATCCCGCTGATGGTGAAGGGCGAATAAAAGCCTTGTCGCTTACAGAAAGTTCCTCCATACGGGTCTTATCGCCTAAAATAGAACCTTTAGACAGTCCGCTACTTGGGTCTATGGCAAGGACGGCAAGTTTCTCACCCTTGTTTACAAGGTGCATTCCTAAAGCCTCTATAAAAGTACTCTTGCCCGCACCAGGCACACCTGTTATACCTATTCTTATGGATTTGCCTGCAAGTGGCAGACATTTTTCTATAATCTCCTGTGCAGTCTTGTAATGATCAGGATTAGTGCTTTCCACTAACGTTACCGCTTGTGACAGAATTGATATGTTACCCTTGGCTATGCCATCTACATACTCCGCTACACTAAAATCGTGTTTTTTAACTCTCTTTTTTAGGTATGGGTTTACAGATGGTGGCTGTATAATACCTTGATTTACCGTAAGCCCCTTAAAATCTTTATTGTTTTCTATGTGTTCCATATCAATTCTAATAGTAAATAACTAAAAAGAGGCTGACCGTTTATGTCAGTCAGCCTCTTTTAAAATGCTGTCAAACCATTATTGAGCAGGTTTAGCTTTCGGTATAACCTCGCCCTTAATGTTAAGAACTATAACTTTAGACTCGTTAGAGGCATCGTGATATTTAACTGTAATACTCTTTGAGAAGTTACCTGGACGTCCTGCAGGGTTGTAAGTAACATTGATAAAGCCTTTTTTCTTAGGAGCTACAGGGTCTTTTGTCCATTGTGGGGTGGTGCATCCACAAGATGCTTGAACATTGTCAAGTGTAACAGCGCTTTTGCCTGTGTTCTTAAACTCAAATGTGGTGGTTACTTTACCGCCCTCCTCTTGAATTTGACCAAAATCATATACTCTTTCTACAAATTCAATAACTTGGTTATCTTCTGCAAACATAGATGCTGAAATAGCCAACAAAATACCTAAAAATAATACTTTTGCTTTCATTTTAATAATGATATTAATGGTTTAAATTTTGCTTTTCTTAATGTTAGACGCAAAGGTAGTAAAAAAAGTTTAATGTTGTTACTTTTTTGGAACAAAAAATCACTACTCGCGGCTTCGCCACTCGTGAAGAGTCTTCGCTCCTCGGCTAAAATAAGCAAGCTTATTTTATACTTTTAGTTTCGTTCGGATAAATGTGAATAAATTCACTTTATCCTACCGTAACTAAAAGAAACTAAGTTCCTTAGTTTCAGCTCTCGTCGCTCGCCTCATTCCCATTCTATTGTACCAGGTGGCTTGTGGGTGATGTCATACCACAAGGCACCGGCACCGGCGTTCTTTAATTCATTCCATAATTTCTGTAGCAGCGATGGGTCTATGGTTGCAAAATTAGCAGTCATGGCCTCATTGCTGTTTACAGGACGCATTACAACACAAGGCTTACCGCCAACGGTAAGGGGAACCATAACCACAGGCATTTGCCAAATGGATTGGTACAGATTGTTATCTTGAATAAACTTGGTGCATATATTGTCAAATATGCGCAGTTTGTCAAAATTCTCACGCACTGCATACTGAGCAATAGGTTTTGGCATATCATCGCTGATGGCACCCACCTGCCATACGGCTCGGTTAATCTCCTTAAAGTGGTTGGTTATCTCTGTGCTGTACTTTTCACAATCACTCCAAGTTACATTTGCACTCTTTAGCAGGAACGGCTGTGCGTATGTACGTCCGTCTCCCTGAACGCCTACGCTCTTAACAGGCAGTGCCACACCTGAGATTCCGTTATCTGAAAGGTATTTGTCAAGCCCTGCTATATCACTGTTAGAGGCGTATGTGCCGCAGCCGTCACTGCACAGCATTCTTACGCCAAGCCCCGGACCTGGGAACGGATGTCTCCAAACAAGTGCTTTAGGAATGCCAAGTTCCTCACCAAGCATACGTACCTCATCTTTGTATAAATCAGCAAGTGGCTCTAAAAGCATACCTTTCTCCATTAAATCCATAACCTCTTTAACTCTGTTATGGTGAGTCTTAATAAGGTCTGCGTTTTTAGTGCCGCCACTCTCTATGGTATCGGGGTAGATAGTGCCTTGAGCCATCATCCACTCAGTAGGGTCAAGGTTAAGTTTCTTCATCTCCTCATCCTTAACCTTAATAAAACGAGCCCCTATACGCTTGCGTTTCTGCTCCGGAGCAGTGATTCCAACCAAATCGCCAAGAAAATCGGCAGAGGCATCTACAACCCTTAGATTATCCATACCTTCCGCTTTAAGGAAATCCATAATTTGGCTGCTCTCTCCAAGACGCATCATACCGTTATCTATATGCAAACCAAGCACTCTGTCTGCACCTAACACTCTGTTCAGCAATACAAAAGCGACTGTACTGTCCACGCCGCCCGAAACCAAAAGAAATACCTTTCTATCCTTGACCTCGCTACGTATCTTATTGGAAATCAAAGGCAGGTAACTCTTCATATCCCACTCACGCTTGCAGCCGCATATATTTATAAAGTTATCAAGCAGTTTCATTCCAAACTTACTGTGAGTAACCTCAGGGTGGAACTGAATGCCGTAAATTCTCTCACTGTCAAGTGCTACGGCGGCTGTAGGGCAGTCTTTAGTGGAAGCGATTATTCTGTACCCCGATGGCAGGTTCTCCACCACATCGCCGTGGCTCATCCACATTTGAGACTCAGCAGGTATATCTTTAAGCAGAGGGTGTGCCGCCTCATTAACCTGTAGCATTGCAATGCCATACTCCTTAACCTTGCCAGCCTTAACGGTGCCGCCCTTTTGTGATGCAAGCAGTTGATGACCATAGCATATACCAAGTTTAGGCACAGGTATGTTTATTATATCGGGGTTATACTCAGGGGCATTCTCATCATATACACTTGAAGGTCCTCCACTATAGATAATGCCCATAGCGTCTTTAAGTTCCGATACAGGTGAGGCAGGGGAGTGGATTTCTGTAAAAACCCCCAATCTTCTAACCCTGTTTGCAATAAGATGGGCATATTGCCCTCCAAAATCAAGAATTACTATTTTTTGCATAGTGTGTAACAGTTTTTCAACAAAGGTACAAAGTTAAATAAATTTTCATTAAATTTGCACTCTGCTAAAATAGAGTTATGAACAAGTTTATTAACTTTTGTAAAGAGTGGTCTCTGCCTATATCCATAACGGTGGGTATAGTCTCTTACCTTATATATCACTCTCTATCTCTAAATGCAGACGTAAAGTGTGCTGTAAGGGATACAACAGATATATTACAGCCTCTTCTTATAGCCACTATGTTGTTTATAACTTTTTGCGATGTGGCACCCAAAGACTTGCGCATAAAAAAGTGGCACATAATATTGTTTGCGATACAAGCGGTAACAACCATTATATTCGGTATGCTTGCACTGTACTCCACAGGGGGCAACAGGTTGCTGTATGAGGTTGCCATGTCTTGTATGGTTTGCCCCACAGCCACCGCATCGGGGGTGGTAACAAAAAAATTAGGCGGCGAGGTGTCAGGTGTGCTTACCTATATTATACTAAGCAATCTGTTGGTGTCAATACTTATACCTACGTTTGCACCCCTTATAAATCCGTATCAGGATTTGGATTTCTGGGATGCGTTCATAAAAATAATAGTCAAGTTGTTCCCTATATTGCTGGGTCCGTTGTTTTTGGCTTGGATAATAAGATACGCACTGCCTAAGTGGCACGCTTGGGTGATAGCACGTACAGAGTGGGCGTTCTATGTTTGGATAATCCTGTTGCCTCTTGTTATGGCAGTGGCTACCAAAACACTGATTCACAGCCATATAAGTTATACTATGATGGGGCTGTTTGTGGTGGTGTCATTGGCATGTTGCCTGTTTCAGTTTGGCATAGGTAAGTGGATAGGGCATTTTTATGGTGAGACCGTTACCGCAGGTCAGGCATTGGGACAGAAGAACACTGCATCATTAGTATGGATGGCATACAACTTTATGACTCCTGTAGTGGCTGTGGCTGGCGGACTTTATGCAATATGGCATAATAATTTAAATTCTTATCAGATTCACAAGGCATTAAAAAATAAAAAACAATGAGACACACATTTTCAGTAATTTTAGGTTTGGCGTTATCGCTTACCGTTATGGCTGTAGAGCCTGAGTACAGGTCTAAAAACTACCCTGATGGTGGGCTTATGTACGATGGATATTTTATAGGCGACAAACCTGTAGAGATAACCCGATATACGGAAGGCGGGCGTATTAAGTCTTATCAGAAATTTGACCATGAAGGCAATTCCACCATAAAAATTTATACACCTTCTGCAACTCCGCTTGCGGAGGGTGCATACGTAGGCAAAAACCGTAACGGAAAGTGGACATTCTATTCTACAAATGATGGTACTGTGATGATGACAATCACATACAAGAACGGATTGAAAGAGGGGCTTACAGAGTTGTTCTTTGAGAGCGGTAAACTTATGGAAACCATAAATTATAAGAATGACACATTAGACGGTGAGCGTGTGCAGTATTTTGAGAACGGACAAAAACTTGCAGTCATACACTATAAAAACGGAATGCTTGACGGTACGTTCCAATCGTTCATAGATACGGGCGAGCCTGATAGCGAGGGTACTTTTGTAAACAATAAGCGTGATGGTGTATGGAAATTCTACAATGATAAAGGTGTTGTAACAGAATACAAGTTTAAGAACGGCAGGTGCAAGAAATATGAGGATATGTTAAAGAAAGAGGATATGATGAGCGAGACAGACCCTCATATTCCGGAACCGAATCTTTTTAAGGCAGAGCCTTAACAAAAGGGACAAGGGTCAAGGAGAGTCCTCCCACGTCATGCTGAGCGTTAGCGAAGCATCTCATAAGAATGTATGATGTATGATGTATGAGGGTAGCCCCTTCCCCGTCATTTTGAGCGAAGCGAAAAATCTTTTAATTTTTTTTGCAGAATAAAAAATATTCCGTATATTTGGAGACTAAATCAAATACAATGACAAAACATAGAAGCCGTAAACGGCTTACATATATGTGTAGGTAGAAATTACCCTCCCCGAGTGTATCGGGGGGGTAATTTGCTTATTATCAATTAGTTATGTTTTGTCAGTAATGAGCATTATTCCTTGCTGGGTGCTCGCCGGGAACCCTTCAAAACGCCAAACTTGTTGCGGTGCTCGCAAACTCGCACTACGTGCTCAAACAGTGCTGTGCTCCTCCAAGTGGGAGCGTTTTGCTCGGGGCTCGCAATGCAATTCACAATGCTCATTACTAAAACCAATAAAGAAACGCCACTAATGTGGCTAAGGAACAAGGGTCGGTTGACAGTGGACAGTGGACAATGGACAGTTGACAGTGAGGGTATTTTCCCGTCATTTTGAGCGGAACGCAGTGTAGCGAAAAATCTCATAATTATTCTGAGATCCTTCGTTTCACTCAGGATGACGAAAAAAAAGAAAACGAGATTAACTAACATATTTATTAACTTTCAACTTTTAACTTTCAACTTTCAACTATGAAAAATCAAAACTACAAGGCTCCACGTTTGGAGCAAGTGAGAACAGAGGCAGAAATGCCCGTAATGGCTGGGTCAGGCAGTTCAGTAAAAAGTGGTAATGTAGCCGCAATGTCAGTAGGTGGCACAGGTGTTTGGTAATTAACCTTAAAATTTTTAGAACAATGAAAAAGTTATTTTACACATTTGGAGCGGCATTGGTAATGTTGGCTTCAGTATCATGTCAAAAGAAAGATTCTGTAAGTAGAGAGGAACCTGTAGAGAAAACACAGATGATATTTACTGCCTCTGCAAGTGCAGAAAAAACCACAGTAAAAGAGGATGGTACTACAGTTGTTTGGTCAGAGGGTGATGCCATTAAGGTGTTTGCCGCAAATGGTACACAAGGTAGCGTATGTGAAATGACTGACCCTAAATGGGCAGGTACAAATTACGCAGAGTTTGGTGGGGAGAGTGCTACACAAGGTCCTTGGACTGCAATATGCCCTGCGTTTGATGGTGCAACATGCTCTGCAGGTATAATAACATTTACAATGCCTGAAACACAAACATACAAAGCAAATTCATTTGCAGATGGAGCAATGCCATGTGTTGCTTACTCAAATACTACAGAGTTTAATTTCAAACATTCATTTGGTGTGCTGAAACTCAGCCTTAAACTTGATTTTCCTGATGGTGCTACTCCCACTACCTCTCATTATACTACCTTAAAAAGTATAAAGGTTACAGACAAGTCAGAAGCAAAACTTAACGGAACATTTACAGTTAATCCTCAGACAAGTGCGGTAGCCACATATAGCACAGGCGGAAACACATCAATAACCCTTGACTGTAGTAATGTAAAGCTTTACGCAATGCAAGCCACAGATTTTTGGATAGTAGTGCCACAGGGTGCGTTTGCAGCTGGATTTGACGTAACAATAACATCAGCTTACGATAATGAGGTAACAATATCAACCACAAAAGTCAATACCATTACAGCTGGTGAGATTAAGGAGATGCCTGTACAGACAATTAATTTTGTAGCGGCAACAGCAACTGGCTCTGCTGATGTTAGTTCCAGTGCCGGCATTTCCGGTAATAAGGTTAATTGGGTTCAGCTGTGGGCTGGCGGTCCTAAGATTGCCGAATTTAATATAGGTGCCAAGTCTGCAGGTGAGTACGGCGGATACTACCGCTGGGGTATGATAACAGATAAAGATGGAAGTGGTAAATATTACGACGGTAATGAAGATATTCAAGGCGGTGAACACGACACAGCCAAGAACCTGTGGGGCACTAACTGGCAGATGCCTAAAAAGACAGACTTAGACCCTATTTTAGATTACACCAAAATGATAAAATTTTATGGAGACGAAAAATACAAGGGCTCATACGGCAAAATGTATGTAGGCGAGGGCGACTATACTAGTGTTGGCGTGTTTTTCCCCGCTGCGGGCTACTATGATGGCGAAGTCCTCAATGCAGCAGGCAGTGATGGCTACTGGTGGTGTTCTACATATTATAACAATAGCAACGCTTGGCACTTTAAAATCCGTACAAGCAGTCAGAGTTTTAACAACAATAAACGCAAATATGGTTACTCTGTGCGTGCAATTTTAGCAGAGTAACTAATGCTCCTGCGGAGCAGGGACAGGGGTCAGGGTTTCAGAACCTTGACCTCTGTTGTTATATATAACAGGGTGTAATTTTTTTTGCATTTGTCTCTCTTTTTCGTATATTTGCAAAATCAAATATAGGAGTTTTGAGTTATGGAGGCAAAGGTTAAGAACTACCCGTTAGGGATATACACTTTTAAGGATATTGTTGAAGGTGGTTACTTTTATGTGGATAAGACAGGTTATGTACATAATATAGCCAACAAATACAGGTATGTGTTCCTTAGCCGTCCACGCAGATTTGGAAAATCTCTGCTTGTGGATACATTGCAGTGCTATTTTGAGGGCAGAAAGGAGTTGTTTGCTGGCTTAAAGGCAGATGCTCTTG
>JAZLHT010000202.1:0-4137 GCA_045616965.1 Candidatus Enterocola sp. | reverse complement strand
AGAGAACTTATAACAATTTGATCAAAGCAAAAGAAATGAAATAGAACGCACTTAGAAGCGACACAAATTATTGTGAGCAAAAAAAACAAATCCTCAGCACACAAATATTTTTTTAAATAATTATTATCTTTGCACATACTATAAATCATATATTTAGATGTATCATATCCCCAAAAATGTAATCCCATTTTTCAGGGATGAATCTACCATAACCTCCAGCTGGATAAAAGGTTAATTCTCCAAAATAAATTTTACCATTAACATTATATAAATCAACTCTAATAAATTCTCTTGGTACATAATTTGCGAGTTTCTCAGCAATAGATACCATTTCACTAAAGTTATACGGTAATATATCCAATGCTTCCTTGTTATTTGGGCAAACTTCTTCTGAACAATCAATAAATGTACCATCAATCAAATAATAATTAGCACGATGGTTGCCTATCTGTCTGCCGCTATCAACTTTAAATACTTTTGCCTTTCCATGAAAGCAAAAAAATTTATAATCTTTTACTTCTCTCCCCCCCCCCGATATATTCTTCCACAAGTATTTTTGGCTCAATATATTTACATATACTTGCTCTGGTTAGTGTTTGTGATGATTTAATAGATAATGCATGATTCAATTTTTTAATTGCATTATCAATATCAAATTCTGATTTATCCGTACAAACTATAGTACTACCTGAATCATGATTGCATTTAATAACAAATTTATCTGGCAATGCAGTCCAAGGCACCATAATTGCATCATAATAACCATCACACAGAGTTTTAATTATATACTTTTCACCTATCACGGAAACTACAATTGGTTTTACACTAATCTTATCAATTAGTGATGGAAATAACGGGTTGCAATCATGCAACTTATACCAATTGATTTTTTCATTAAAACTAATCGGTTTTGATATTTTACATTCATATCCCACATGCCTTAAAAAAGTTGTTTTTATAATGTATTCATCATAAAACTTAGTGGACTGAATATCGCTCTCAATTTTAGTTTTAAGGACACGAATAAACTTCTTTATATGTATGTATTTCATACTATAATACAATTACTTCTTTTATGCATTTTTTTTTGTAAACTTTATGCAGAATCTGAGCAATTTTAATAAGACATATTATTTGCCAATATTTGGCATGATTGTCATTCTTTATCCAATTGGAAGTTTTCTCTGACCAGCAAGCCCCTCCAATTCTTAACCCCATCAGTTTGTGCATAATTTTATCATTACAATATTTAAAAACAGAACCACAACTTGGTTCGTCTGCATCAAGTTTGTTCTTTGATATACTTATTCGTGATTGAATATCCCGTTCTATTATTTCAATCTCTTTCGTATTAAATTTTAAAATTACATTTAAAATAATCCTCTTATTATTATGAAATACAGAGTGTCTATAACTAAATCTGCATTGTTCTGATTTTAAAATTTCTATAGTATGTGTTTCTCTATTATAACATTCAACTTCTTGAATAAAATCAGCAAGTGACTGATTATACACAGAGCCTCTACCCGCATTCATATATACAGCTCCACCAACAGTACAAGGTACGGAAAACAGATATTCACATCCGCCCAAATTATGTTTTTGAGCCTCTCTAATCAATGTTTGTATTCGAACAGAAGCAGAAGCTTTAACTAATGATTTGTCAAATGTTATACAATTTTCTAATTTTACAAGCAAAACAACAGTTAAATGTAATATTGGAGGTAAAATAATATTACTTCCCCCAGCAATAATTATATAATCATCATTCAATCTATCAAGTAGCAATATTAATTCATCTTGTGATTCGGGAAAACAAACATGATCCGCAACACAATGCAAACGCATGGTATTGTACTTAACCAAATCATATTTTTTATATTCAATCACTTCGTTATTGCAAAGTATCCTGAATTTGATTTTGTAAATGCCACTCCTGAATAATTACTAGTATAACCTTGCTTGGTAATTACCAAAAGTTGTGGAATATCAACTAATCCACCCGCATTCGCATCATTTAATTTAATACGCAAATAATATTCACCATTAACTAAGTTCTCTGGCAAGTCAAACTCTTCATGAATGGTGTATTTACCTTTGTTATAACGATAAATATTATTTGCTCCACTTTTTGATGAATAGGATGCTACCATACGAGTACCATCCAGGATAAATGCAGCAAGGTAAATATCATGATGTTCACTCAATTCAAAAGATATATCAATTGAAATTGTGTTAGAAGCCGATGATATAATAATCGGAGACGGTTGTTTACTGTTAACTATAACGGATGTCAAGCATATATCCTTACATCCGTATTCAACATCCCTTGTTATATCAAAAGATAAATTTTCACCACGTTCAGCGGTTGAAAAGTATTTATTAATACAATCTTCAGTACCTCCAACATAAGAAATAGAACCTTTTTCTAACAAAACACAGGATTTACATAAAGTAGAAATACTATTCATATTGTGACTCACAAACAACACAGTTCTTCCTTCTCCACTACTTACATCTTTCATTTTTCCAATCGCTTTTCTCTGAAACTCAGCATCACCAACTGCAAGAACCTCATCTACAACCATAATATCAGGTTCAAGATGTGCAGCCACAGCAAATCCAAGACGGACAGTCATACCTGAAGAATAACGTTTGGCAGGGGTATCAATATAACGTTCACATCCTGAGAAATCAACTATCTCGTCAAATTTTTTATCAATCTCCGCTTTAGTCATTCCCATAATGGCACCATTCATATATATATTCTCACGCCCTGTAAGTTCTGGATGAAAACCTGTACCAACCTCAAGGAGTGATGCAATACGTCCTCTTGCCCTAATAACTCCTGTTGTAGGGTTTGTAACTCTTGACAAAAGCTTAAGAAGTGTGCTTTTACCCGCTCCGTTTTTTCCTATTATGCCAACAACGTCACCTTGTTCAACCTTAAAATCAATATTGCGCAGAGCCCACACATAATCGCTATCAGCTTTGGTGGAACGGTCATTAACAGAACCTACTTTAAGAAGCGGGTCCTCTTTACGGAGTACATTCACAGTCCACCAACGATTAAGGTCGTCACCAAGAGTCTTGGCTGTAACCAAACCCAATTTATATTGTTTGCTAACATGTTCAAATTCTATTGCATTCATATCTTCTTATTAAACAGTATCCATAAAGGAGCGTTGAACTTTATTGAATATCATCAATCCTATCATAAACACTACGATTGCAAACGCACAACTATACAGTAGCCAACCAACGGAGAATGACCCTGAACCTAATGCACTGTATTTAAATGCTTCAATAATAGGCGTCACTGGATTCAATGTCATAATTAATTTTAATTTGGCATTATGTATAGTGCTCAATGGATATATTACAGGTGTGGCATACATCCATAGTCTTGTAACAAACGAGAATAGCACTGTAAGGTCTCTATATTTAGTTGTCATTGAAGATATAACCATACCAATACCCATACCAAGCATTGCTAAAAGCACTACATATATAGGAAACAACAACAACGTAAGATTTACGTTAATACCAACTCCTTGACATATATAGAAAATATAAACCCCCACAAACAACAGTAACTGCACTCCAAATTTAACCAAATTACTTACAACAACGGATAATGGTCTGATAATTCTTGGAAAATATACTTTACCAAATATATTGGCATTAGCAGTAAATGTAGTTGATGTGCTGGCAAGACATGTTTCAAAATATTGCCATAGTGCAATTCCAGCCAAATAAAACAATGGTTGTGGCAGTCCGTCTGTACTTATACCGGCAATTCCACCAAATACCACCATATACATTAATACAGTCAAACAAGGTTGTATTAAGAACCATAGAGGTCCTAATATAGTTTGCTTATACATAGTGGTAATATTACGCTTAATGTATATTGTAAGCAAATCCCTATATCTCCAAATCTCCTTAAAGTCTATCTGCCAAAGTTTGGCATTAGGCTTAATTATTGTTGTCCACTGCTGTTCATTCATTTATACCATAGTTACATTATGAGATTCTTCGCTTGCGCTCAGAATGACGAGTTAATTAATTGTTATATCGTTCATAAACGGGCATCCACGTACTTTCTATCTACAAAGGCTTTTACGTCAAAAATCA
>JAZLHT010000201.1:0-1234 GCA_045616965.1 Candidatus Enterocola sp. | reverse complement strand
AGCACAGGTAGTGCGGACTCTGCGGTCTCAGGGGAGATATTGAAACCGTCTTCATTCAGACGCCTGCCCTCTATGTCCTGCAGTTCCTCCTTGTGCTTGCGCATTTCACCAAACAGGAACGTAGGTGTGCCTGAACTGAACCAGTACTGACCTAACCTACCGTCATTGAAGGCGTTTATAAGGCTGAATGGGTTAAAGACATCAGTCATAACTCCGTCAACGCCTGAAGAGAAGTGATAGCCGTCATAATTCTCAGTAAGTTTTGACACAGCGTCATCATAACTTATTTTCTGTTTATCTGCAAATGCCTGTATGTCAGGCTTGCACTGTTTGAGCAGTTCATCTTTGGTTATACCGCAGATGCCGTCATACTCAGGTAGCATACTTATTGTCTTCAGATTGTTTATCTCAGAGAATATGCTTAGTTGTGAGAACTTGGTTATGCCCGTTATGAAACCGAAACGTAGCATTGCGTCACAGATTTTTATGGGTCCGTAAAAGTTGCGGAGCATATCCCTCAACTCCTCAAACACAGACTTGTTGTGCATAACTTTAAGCAGTGCGGAGTCATACTCGTCTATGAGCAATACAACTTTTTGACCTGTCTGTGCATACGCCCTGCTTATTATGCCTTCAAGCCTATTGCCTAAAGTCTTTTCAGCATCTACCTTGCCATATAAATTCTCATACCTTAAAAGCATTACGCTTATGGCGTCTTTCACCTCCTGCGGATTGATTGACTTTATAGAACTCATATCAAACCTAAGCACCGGGTACTTTACCCAATCCTTCTCAAGAGCATCTGCCTTTAAGCCAGCAAACAACTCCTTTCTGCCCTCAAAATAGCACTGCAGAGTATCAACAAGCAGGGATTTTCCAAACCTGCGTGGACGGCTAAGGAACACATACCTGTATTTGTTGGCTATGTTATGTACATAACCGGTCTTATCCACATAAAAGTAACCACCTTCAACAATATCCTTGAAAGTGTAAATTCCTAACGGGTAGTTCCTAAGTATTGCCTCCATAATTCAAATATTCCAGTTGATTGTGCAAAGTTACAAAAAGCGAGCGAAGATGCAAAAAAACGGAGTTTTTTTTGTACGGTGGGATTCAGCCTAAAAAGAGCTTGCTCTTATTTGGGCTGAAACACAACGGACAAAAGCTTTTATGCTTTTGCATCTTCCGAGCGTCAGTTAACTTCTTTGAGCGAAGCGAAAAAAATTACAAAAAC